>NZ_BAAAMJ010000018.1:0-191567 GCF_039529215.1 Streptomyces sodiiphilus
TACGGCATCCACCCCGCACTCCTCGACGCCGCACTCCACGGAATCGCCCTGGGTACCCTCTTCGACAGGCCGCAGGAGAACGAGGGAAGCCAGGGCCGGATGCCGTTCTCCTGGACAGGGGTGTCGCTGCACGCCGTCGGCCCGGACGAACTGCGGGTGCGGATCTCTCCCGCCGGCAGCGGCGAGACCGTGTCGCTCGATGTCGCCGACACCGCCGGAGCCCCCGTGGCGCGTGTCGACGGACTCCTGCTGCGGAAGATGGCAGGTGACCAGCTGCGAGCCGCGACGTCGCGGAGTGACTCCTCCCACGAAACGCTCTTCCGGCTCGACTGGCCCACGCAGGCCACCAAGGGCTCCGCCACGGCCCCGCTCGCCCGGGCCGCACTCATCGGCGAGGACAGCCTGAAGATCACCGAGACGCTTTTCGACACCGGGGTCCATCTGGAGTCCTACGCCGACTTCGGGGCACTGGCAGCCGCGGCGGACGCCGGTACCGCGGTGCCGGACATCGTGCTGCTGGCCTGCTCCCCGGAGCCGGCCGGGCTCGCGGAGCCGGTGCACACCGCGGTGCACCGGGCGCTCGAACAGGCCCGGAACTGGCTGGAGGAGGAGCGGTTCGCCGAGTCCGTGCTGGCGATCGTCACCCGCGGCGCGGTCGCCACGGAGCCCGGGGAGGACGTCAGCGACCTCGCCCACGCCGCGGTGTGGGGACTGACGCGTTCCGCGCAGTCCGAGAACCCGGGCCGCTTCCTCCTCGCCGATCTCGACGACGACGAGCGGTCCGTGCGGAAACTGCCGGACGCCCTGGTCTCCGGCGAACCGCAGCTCGCCCTCCGCGGCGGAACCGTCCGGGTACCCCGGCTTTCCCGTGCGCGGGTGGAGGTGGACAGCCTGCCGGCCGGCCTGGACCCGGACGGAACGGTGCTGATCACCGGAGCGCTGGGTTCGCTGGGCAGGACGCTCGCCCGGCACCTGGTGAGCTGGCACGGTGCCCGGCACCTGCTGCTGACCAGCCGGCGCGGCCCGGCGGCCGAAGGGGCCGAGGAACTGCGGGCCGAGCTCGAACAGATGGGCGCCACCGTCACCGTGGCCTCCTGCGACGCGGCCGACCGCGACGCGGTCGAGGCGCTGCTCGCACAGGTTCCTGTCGCGCACCCCCTGACCGCCGTCTACCACACGGCCGGCGTGCTGGACGACGGGACTCTCTCCTCTCTCACCCCCCGGAAGGTGGACCGGGTGCTGCGGCCGAAGGTGGACGCCGCGCTGCACCTCCACGAACTGACCCGCGAGCTGGACCTCTCGGCGTTCGTACTGTTCTCCTCCGCCGCCGGTGTGCTCGGTGGCGCCGGCCAGGGCAACTACGCGGCGGCCAACGGCTTCCTCGACGCCCTGGCCCAGCACCGCAGGGCCCACGGCCTGCGTGCCACCTCCCTTGCCTGGGGACTGTGGGCGCAGGACGGCGACGGGATGGCCGCAGGCGCCTCAGCCGCCGGGGACACCGACGGCGCCCCGACGACCCGTTCGGGCATCGCGCCGCTCAGCACCGAGGAGGGCCTGGAACTGCTGGACACGGGCATCGTGCTGGACTCGCCGCTGCTGATCCCGATGAAGATCGACATCCGGGCGTTGCGGGCCCAGGCCGGCACCGGCTCGGTGCCGCAGCTGCTGCGCGGATTGGTGCGAGCCCCGGCGCGCCGTGCCCGGACGGCCACCCGTGCCGCGTCGGGCGCCGGCTCGCTGCGCGACCGTCTGGCCGGCCTGGCGGAACCCGAGCAGACCTCGATGCTGGAAGAACTGGTCTGCCTCCACGTGGCGGCTGTCCTCGGCCATCAGGACGCGTCCGCCGTCGTGCCGGATCACGAGTTCGCCGATTCCGGCTTCGACTCGCTGACCGCGGTGGAACTGCGGAACCGGCTGAACACCGCGACGGGGCTGCGGCTTCCCGCCACCCTCGCGTTCGACCACGCGACGCCGGCCGAACTCGCGGCCCGGCTGCGCACCGACCTCTTGGCCGCACAGCCGGCCACAGCCCGCACCTCCGAGGCGGCAGCACGGCCGGGCGCCCCGTCCGACGGAGAACCCTCCCACTCACTCCTGACGCAGTACACACGAGCCTTCGAGACGGGGAAATGGAAGGAGATCTTCGACCTCCTCCACGCCACCGCCGCGCTCCGGCCCCGTTTCCGTACCGCGGCAGAACTCGACCGCCTGCCCAGGCCGGTGCTGCTCAGCAAGGGATCCGCCGCGCACCCGATGTTCTGCTTCTCCTCCTGCCTGGCGGTAGCGGGCATCCACCAGTACGCGCGTTACGCGGCGTCGTTGCGGGGCCGCCGGAACGTGTCGGCGCTCGCCCTGCCGGGCTTCGGGCGCGGAGAGAGTCTGCCGGAGGACATCGGCGCGGTGATGGAAGCCCAGGCTGTCGCGGTGGCGGAGGCCGCCGACGGCGCGCCGGCCGTGCTGCTCGGTTCCTCCGCCGGGGGCTGGTTCGCGCACGGCACGGCCGCCCGCCTGGCCCGGATGGGAGCCGAACCGGCAGCCGTCGTACTGGTGGACACCTACGTGCCCAAGAGCAGCATCCTCAACCAGTTCGGGCTCTCCCTCATGGACGGCATGACCGAGCGCGAGGGCGTCTTCGTCACCATGGACGACGACCGGCTGTCCGCCATGGGCTGGTACCTGAACATGTTCGGGACCTGGGAACCCGAACCGCTGCCGACGCCCACTCTGCTCGTCCGGGCCACGGAACCGCTGTCCACCGGCTCCATGCTGCTGGACGACCTTCCGGACTGGCGTTCCTTCTGGGAACTGCCGCACGACACCGTGGACGTGCGGGGCAACCACTTCTCGATGATGGAGGAGTACTCCGTCGAGACCGCGCAGGCCATCGAGGACTGGATCGAGCGGCGGCTGCCCCGGTGAGGGCCGTACCGAGCTGATCCGCTCACCGGTGTCCAGCCGGACACCGGTGAGCACCACGTGACGAAAGGAGTACCACGATCCATGGCAACACCCGCGACCGATGAGGCCCTGTGGCTGCGCCGGTACCACCCCAGGGCGGAGGCCGAGGTCACCCTTGTCTGCCTGCCGCACGCCGGCGGCTCCGCGAGCTTCTACTTCCCCCTGTCGGAGCTGCTGCCGCCTCAGGTGGAAATGCTGGCCGTTCAGTACCCGGGGCGGCAGGACCGGCGGCACGACCCGTGCATCGAGAACATTCAGGACATGGCGCGCGGAGTGTTCGACGCGCTGGGCCCCCGGCCCGCCGGCGGGCGGCCTCTTGCGCTGTTCGGCCACAGCATGGGGGCCAGCGTCGGGTTCGAGCTGATCCGCCTCCTGGAGGAGAAGCTGGACCTCGTACCGGAGGTCTTCTTCGCCTCGGGCCGGCCCGCCCCCTCGCGGCACCGCAGCATTGACGTCCATCTGCGGGACGACGCGGGCATCATCGCCGAACTGCAGAAGGTCAGCGGCACCGACCGGCGGATCCTGGGCGACCCCGAACTGCTGCGGTTCGCCCTGCCCGCGATCCGCAGCGACTACAAGGCGGCCGAGACCTACCAGTACCGGCCCGGCCCGCCGCTGCGGTGCGACATCGTCGGCCTCATCGGCGACAGCGACCCGCGAGTCGAGCCGGAGGAGGTGGGGAGCTGGCAGGAGCACACCACCGGACGATTCCGCCTGGAGGTCTTCCCCGGCGGCCACTTCTACCTCGGCGAGCAGAAGCAGGCCGTCGCGAATGTCATCGCGGAAACCCTCCATGCCTCCGCGTCCGGCCCCCGCGCCTGACAATCCGTATCCACCCCGACCCGCTCCGACAAGAAAGGCCGCGTGACGATGCGCGTTCTCTTCGCCACAGTCTCCGAGAAGTCCCACCTCTACACGATGGTCCCGATGGCCTGGGCGCTGGCGAGCGCCGGTCACGAGGTGCACGTCGCCAGCAACCCGTCCCTGACCGAGGCCATCAAGGGCACCGGCCTGACCGCGGTCTCCGTCGGCACCGACCACAACCTGCACGAGATGCTGGCGGCCAACCGGGACAACCTGGAGAACCCGCTCTCGGACTGGAGCAATCCGGTGCCGGAGGAGCACACCTGGGAGCAGGTGCACATGAAATTCAAGGTGAGCGTCATGTTCGCCTACCAGACCTACAACGACTGCATGGTCCACGACCTGATCGACTATGCCCGGCACTGGGAGCCGGATCTGGTGATCTGGGACTCCTCCTGCTACGCCGGGCCGGTCGCCGCCCGGGTGACCGGCGCGGCGCACGCCAGGCTGCTGTGGTGCATCGACATCTACTCCCGGATGCGCGACACCTTCCTGCAGCGGATGGCCGAGCAGCCCGAGGAGCGTCGCGAGGACCCCATGGCGGAGTGGCTCGGCGGCCTGCTGTCCCGCTACGGTTCCGACTTCGACGAGGAGGTCGTGGTCGGCCAGTGGAGCATCGACCAGATCCCCTCCAGTCTCCAGCTGCCGCTGAGTGTCGAGCGGCTCCCGATGCGCTACGTCCCCTACAACGGCCCCTCCGAGATCCCCTCCTGGCTGCGGCAGGCACCGGAGCGGCCGCGGGTGATGCTGTCCTCCGGGATCTCCTCCGGGGCTCTGGGCGGCACCTTCATGCCGATCGAGGACATTCTCGCCACACTGGGCGACATGGACGTCGAGGTGGTCGCCGCCCTGGACGCCGGGACGGCGGCGAAGCTCCCCGCCGTCCCGGAGAACACCCGCGTCGTCGACTTCGTCCCGCTGCACGCCATCCTGCCCAGCACTTCGGTCCTCATCCACCACGGAGGATTCGGCTCCTGGAGCACCGCACTGGCCAATGGCGTTCCGCAGTTCATTCCCACCATCCGCCACGGTGACTGGTGGAACAAGGGAACCAGCCTTCAGGAGGCGGGCGCCGGCCTCTCGCTGCACGCGGGAGAGCTGACACCTCAGACGCTGCGCACCGGTGTCGAGAGGCTCATCAGGGAGGAGTCGTTCCGCAAGGCCGCCGAGCGGCTGCGCCACGAGAACCTGGACAATCCCACCCCCAGCCGGATGGTGCCCGAACTGGAACGGCTCACCGCGCGCTACCGCGCTCGGTGACCTTCGGCATCCACCGATCGGTTGATACCGGGATCAGCCGATCGGTGGGTGAGGATCATCCGTTCCCGCACCTGATAGGCCGATGTCCGCCGCGCTCCGGATTCCTATGCTCAACGGGTGAGACAGGGCAATAGGAAAGGTGGGGAACGATGCCGCTGATCGAAGTCAGGAATCTACGGAAAGAATACCCCGGCCACGTGGCCGTGGCCGACGTCTCTTTCGACGTGGAAGAAGGCGAGATCTTCGGAATTCTGGGGCCCAACGGGGCGGGAAAGACCACTGCCGTCGAATGCATCGAGGGCATGAGGAAACGCGACGGCGGCCAGGTCAGCGTCATGGGACTGGACCCGCTGCACGACGTGGCGGAACTCCGGCAGAGTATCGGTGTCCAACTGCAGCAGAGCGAACTGCCGCCCAAGCTGAAGGTCTGGGAGGCTCTGGAGCTCTACAGTTCCTTCTACCGCGACCCGGCCGACTGGCGCCGGCTCATCGAGGACTGGGGGCTGTCGGAGAAGGCCGACTCGGCCTTCGAGCAGCTCTCCGGGGGGCAGCAGCAGCGGCTGTCCATCGCCCTGGCGCTCGTCGGAAACCCGAAGATCGTGGTGTTCGACGAGCTCACCACTGCCCTCGACCCGCACGCGCGGCGGGAGACCTGGAAGCTCATCGAGAAGGTGAGGGCCCAGAATGTCACCGTCCTGCTGGTCACTCACTTCATGGAAGAGGCGGAACGGCTCTGCGACCGCATTGCCATCATCAAGGCGGGCCGAGTGGTCGCCCTGGACACCCCCTCGGGACTGGTGTCCAGAGTCAGCGAGGAACAGATCATCCGCTTCAAGCCCTCGGTGCCCATCGAGGAGGAGCTGCTGACCCTGCTGCCCGAGGTCACCCACATCACCCGCGCCGGATCGCAGGTGACCGTGGTGGGCAAGGGCAACGTCCTGTACTCGGTCATCTCGGTGCTGGCCCGCAACCAGATCGTGGCGAACGAGCTGCGTCTGGAGCAGGCGACTCTCGATGACGCCTTCGTGGCGCTGACTGGCTCTCAGCCGGCCAACTGATCCCATCCCGGAGGAGAACCGTCCCATGTCAGGGCGTACCAAACTTACCTATGTCGAGAGCAAGCTCTTCCTGCGCGACCCCACCGCGGTATTCTTCGTCGTCGCGTTGCCGATCATGCTGCTGGCCATCTTCGACATCATCACGACGAGCTCGACCGACGACGCGGCGACCAGGGAGGCCATGGCGGCCTTCGTGCCGGCCATGGCCATGGCCATGTGCATCACGATGCTCGCGCTGAATGTCCTGCCGACGACGCTGGCCACCTACCGGGAGAAGCAGATCCTGCGGCGCATGGCCGCGAGCCCTGTTCACCCGTCCAATCTGCTGTTCGCGCAGCTCTTCATCAACCTGGTCACCGCGGTGATCGCCGCGACCTTGGTGCTGATCGTCGGGCAGACCGCCTTCGGCACCAGGATGCCCGATCACATTGGCGCCTTCGGGCTGGCCTTCGGCCTGGGCACCTGTGCCCTGTTCGCCGTCGGACTGTGCGTGGCCGCCATGGCACCGGGCAGCAAGGCGGCAACCGCCATCGGTCTTTCCCTGCTGTTCCCCAGTCTCTTCTTCGGCGGAGTGCTGCTTCCCAAGGAGGACCTGCCCGACGCGGTCGCCACCATCGGCGACTACACCCCGCTCGGGGCGGCACTGGAGTCCCTGCGCAACGCCTGGGACGGGCTGATGCCCCAGACCTTGCACCTGGTGGTTCTCCTGGTCACTGTGGTCGTGGCGAGTACGGTGGCGGCAAAGTTCTTCCGATGGGAGTAGGTTGACGCCGATGGCTGACGAGTACCGGAGGTGGGAGCGGCACTCCGATCTGGTTTTCGGGGCGCTGCCCTACCTCCTGCTCGGGCTTTCCGTGGTAGTGAGCCTGGCCGACTCGGACCTGGACGCCTGGGGCGAGGAACATCTCAGCACGGGCTTCTGGGTACTGACGGCAGTGGTGTGGATCGGCCTCACCTTCACCCTGCCGACCCGCGGTCACTACCGCCGGGCCCGCGGGCACCCCCTGACCGTCCTCTACTTCATCGGACTGCTCGCCATCGCCGCGGTGCTGCTGAGCAGGGACGAGGCGTTCCTGCTCTTTGCCGCCACCATCTTCCTCCAGGCCCTGGTACTGCTCTCCACCGGCTGGGCGTTCGTGTGTGTGGCCTGCGCGTCGTTCGTCGTCAATACCGTCCCCGGAGGGCTTCCCGAGGCGGAGCCGGTGGCCCTGAGCTGGTACCTGGGCACGATCACGGTCCAGACACTGGTGGTCGGCTGGATCAACCTGCTGTTCTCCAAACTCGACGAACTCCATGAGCAGCGCCGGAAGACGGTCAGCGAGCTGCAGACCGCGCTGGCCGAGAACGAGGGGCTGCACGTACAGCTCATCGCCCAGGCACGCGAGGCAGGCGTGCACGACGAACGACAGCGGATGGCGGCGGAGATCCACGACACGCTCGCCCAGGGACTGGCCGGCATCATCCGGCAGTTGGAGGCGATCGGAGCCGAGGACGCCCAGGTGCTCCCGGACGAGACGTGGCGCCGCCGGGTGGTGGCCGCACGGAACCTCGCCAGTGAGAGCCTGGCCGAGGCCCGGCGGTCGGTACAGGCGCTGCGCCCCGAACAGCTCGAGACCTCGACGTTGCCCGATGCGATCGCCGCACTGGCCGTCCAGTGGTCGGACGAGCAGAGCCCATGCGCCGAGTTCACCACCACGGGTACCGCCCGCGCCATGCACGGGGATCTGGAGGCGACCCTCTACCGGGTGGTGCAGGAGGCGCTCGCCAATGTCGCCAAGCACGCCAGGGCGACCAAGGCGCGGATCACCTTGTCCTATATGGAGGAACTCGTGATGCTCGACGTCGTCGACGACGGCGTGGGCTTCGACCCGTCGTCGGCACCGGACTCCGCCGGCCGGTACGACGGAAGCGGGCTCGGCCTGGTGGCCATGCGGACCCGGCTGCGTCGCGTCGCCGGCACGCTGGAGGTCGAGTCCGCCCCGGGCGAGGGCACCGCCGTCAGCGCGTGTGTCCCCTTCATCCCCGCTCACATCGCGGACGGTCCGGCACGGACCGTCCGGGAATCTCCCGCAGCACAGGTCACAGGAAGCCGGTGAATGAACGGTAACGGCACGCTCATCCGCATTCTCATCGTCGACGACCACCCCGTGGTCCGGGACGGACTGCGCGGTGCGCTCGAAAGAGATCCCGGCCTCGTTGTCGTCGGCGAGGCGTGCGACGGGTCGGAAGCGGTCGCCCTCTACCGTCCCGGCGAGGTCGATGTCGTGCTGATGGATCTGAGAATGCCGCGCATGGGCGGCGTGGAAGCCACCACAAGACTGCTGAAGCGGCACCCCGAGGTACGGATCCTGGTGCTCACCACCTACGACACAGACACCGACGTGGCCGGCGCCCTGGCCGCCGGAGCGACCGGCTACCTGCTCAAGGACACCCCGCGCGATGAACTCATCCGCGCGGTGCGATCAGCGGCCGCCGGGCAGTCGGTGCTTTCGCCGGCGATCACCAGCCGGGTGCTCAGCCAGGTGCGCAAGCCCTCGAAGGGCCCGCTGAGCGAACGCGAACTGGAAGTGCTGAAGCTGATCGCCGACGGCAACACGAACCGGCAGGTGGCGTCCCTCCTTGTCATCAGCCAGGCCACCGTCAAGACGCATCTGCTGCACATCTACGGGAAGCTCGGCGTCAAGGACCGGGCGGCGGCCGTCAGCGAGGCGCACAAACGGCAGTTGCTGCGGTGAGCCGGCCTCCGTGCCGCGGAGGGCCGGCAACGGCGCAAGTACGGCGCACGGCGGTGGCAACGGGCCGTGAGGCCCGCGCCATGGCTGTCGGCCGGGCTCACTCGGCGACGTAGGTGCGGTGGTCCCAGCGGAAGACTCGCAGCTCCCGGCCGGCGACGGAGATTTTCTCCTGGGTCGGCCGGAAGTGTTCGTAACGGTGGCCCATGAAGAGTTTGAACGTGGAGTCCACATTGGCCGTGTAACGGACCCGCAGGTGGTCGGGGACGAAATCCGGGGAACCACCCTGGAGGACAATGTTCGGCATTTCATCCATGCGGCGAGCGTAGGACGGCACACCCGCGCGAGTAACCCCTGTCCTCCGGCCCGGCCACCCCTACTCCACCCCGTGCCGTACACCCCCTACGTTCCCGAGAGGGCTCGAACATAGGGGTTGTTGGGGCCGTCCTCCCCTCGTACCGTGAGGTTCGCATTGACGGCCGAAAAGGTGCCCGGGAGTTTATCGTGCAGGAAATCGTGAATGCCGCACTGTCGGACGACGTGAGCAGTTCGGATTTCTCTGCCCTGATTCTTCCCGACTCCTACCGGGCGGCGGTGGTCCTCAAGGAGGAAACCGAGATGTTCGCCGGCATGGCCACGCGTGACAAGGAGCCGGAGAAGTCGCTCCACGTCCGCGATGTGGCCACACCGGAACCCGGGCCGGGGGAGGCACTGATCGCCGTCATGGCCAGCGCCGTCAATTACAACACGGTATGGACCTCCATCTTCGAGCCCCTGCCCACCTTCGGCTTCCTGGAGCGGTACGCGCGGTCCGGTGACCCCTGGGCGGTACGGCACGACCTGCCGTACCACGTGGTGGGCTCCGACCTGTCCGGCATCGTGCTGCGGACCGGGCCGGGTGTGCGCAACTGGAGACCCGGTGACCGGGTGGTGGCCCACTGCCTGTCCATCGAACTCACCTCGCCCGACGGACACGACGACGCGATGCTCGACCCGGAACAGCGAATCTGGGGCTTCGAGACCAACTACGGAGGGCTCGCGGAGCTCTCGCTGGTCAAGGCCAACCAGCTGATGCCCAAGCCCGCGCACCTGAACTGGGAGGAAGCCGCCGCCTCCGGCCTGGTCAATTCCACGGCCTACCGGCAGCTGATCTCCCGCAACGGCGCAGCTCTCAAGCAGGGAGACATCGTGCTGATCTGGGGCGCGGCCGGAGGGCTCGGCTCGTACGCCACCCAGCTCGTCCTCAACGGAGGAGGGATCCCGGTCTGCGTCGTCTCCGGGGCCCGGAAAGCAGCACTGGCCCGCGCCATGGGAGCCGAGCTGGTGATCGACAGAGCCGAGGAGGGTTACCGGTTCTGGCGCGACGAATCGACGCCCGACCCCCGGGAATGGAAACGGCTGGGAGCCCGCATCCGGGAACTCACCGGAGGCGAGGACCCCGACATCGTCTTCGAGCACCCGGGCCGGGAGACGTTCGGCGCGAGCGTCTTCGTGGCGCGGCGCGGAGGTACGGTCGTCACCTGCGCCTCCACCACCGGTTACCGGCACGAGTACGACAACCGGTACCTGTGGATGGGGCTCAAGAGCATCATCGGCAGCCACTTCGCCAATTACCGGGAGGCCTGGGCGGCCAACCGGCTCATCGCCAAGGGCATGATCCACCCGAGCCTGTCCACGGTGTATCCGCTGGCCCAGGTGGGAACGGCCACCCAGTCCGTGCACCGCAACCAGCACGCGGGAAAGGTCGGCGTGCTGGGTCTGGCACCCGAGGAAGGTCTCGGGGTCCAGGACCACGAAATGCGACACCGGCACCTCGGCGCGCTCAACCGCTTCCGGAACTGCTGATGCGTGATTGCCCCCACACGCCCACGAGAGAAGTGAGTCTCCATGCCCGCTGAGTTCCGCCCGCTCAACGTCGAGGGCGCCTTCGTCTTCACCCCCAAGGTGTTCCCCGATGACCGGGGACTGTTCGTCTCGCCCCTCCAGGAGCCGGCGTTCCGTGAGGCGCTCGGACACCGCCCGTTCCGCGTGGCGCAGAGCAACCACAGCCTCTCCAAGCGCGGTGTGGTCCGCGGCGTGCACTACACCCTCACCCCGCCCGGCGTCGCCAAGTACGTCTACTGTCCCCGCGGCAGGGCGATCGACATTGTCGTCGACCTGCGCATCGGGTCACCGACCTTCGGGCGCTGGGACGCCGTGGAACTCAACTCGGAGACCTTTCAGAGCATGTACTTCCCGGTCGGTGCCGGGCACGCCTTCATCGCTCTGGAGGACGACACCGTCATGTCCTACATGATCTCCGGTACCTATGTGCCGGAGTACGAGCTGGCGATCTCCCCACTGGACCCGCAACTCGGCCTGCCGATCCCCGAGGACATCACCCCTCTGATGTCGCCCCGGGACGAGGCCGCCCTCACCCTGGAACAGGCCCGGGACCAGTCCCTGCTCCCGGACTACGCCACCTGCCTGGAGATCGAGGCAGGGCTCCATGACTGAGCCGCGGTCCGGCCGGGCGCGCACCGCGGTGGTGGGAGCTACCGGCTTCCTGGGGCGACACGTCTGCCAGGCCGTGGAACAGGCCGGCCACGACCTGCTGGGCATCGCGCGGGCCCCTGGGGCGAACCCGCCCGCCCGGCAGTTCACCGCCTTCGATATCGCCGCCGCCGAACCGGAGGACCTCGCCGGACTCCTCCGCTCCCAGAACATCACCACCGTGATCAACACGGCCGGTGGCTGGGGGAGAACCGAGGAGGACATGGTCTCCGCCCATGTCCGTCTGGTCCAGCGCCTGACCGCGGCGGCGGCGCTGAACACCGCCCGGGGCGTCGCGCCACTGCGTGTGGTCCAGGTCGGTTCCATCCATGAGTACGGGCCGGTGCCCGAGGGCACCGCCATGGACGAATGGGTGTCTCCGAAGCCGGTGACCCGCTACGGGCAGACCAAGCTCGCCGGCTCGCAGGAGATCCTCCGGGCCGCCGGGGAGGGACACGTGCACGGCGTGGTGCTGCGCGTGGTCAACGTCTGCGGCCCCCGCACCACGCCCGCCAGCTTCCTCGGCACGGTCGTCTCCCGGCTGCGCGACATTCGCCCAGGCCAGCGGCTCGAACTGAGCATCGCCCCGGCACGCCGCGACTACGTCGACGTCCGTGATGTCGCCCGCGCCGTGCTGCTGGCGGCCCGGGCCCCCCTCACCGCCCGGGTCGTCAACGTCGGGCGCGGTGAGGCGGTGCCCATACGGGACCTGCTGGCCCTGCTGACCGAAGCTGCCGGACTGCCGCCGGAAACCCTCCACGAGACCGGCGGCCGAGTGGAGAGCAGGGGCGGTGACTGGGTTCAGGCAGACATCCGTCTGGCCCGGGAACTGCTCGACTGGACTCCCCGTATCGGACTCCGCGAGTCCATGCGGGACATGTGGGAGGCGGCGGACGCCACCGCGTCCGTGTGACCCACGACCACAACGGATCGCCCTGGCCGCACCGACCTGCGTGCTGACGGCGACCCGCTGACCGACGAAGAGAGCCCTGCGCCTGGCACACCGGACCGGTGCTGCCGGGCGCAGGGAGAAGCGGAAGACCGCCGTTGTCCGGCGAGGTCTTGGGAAATGACGGGGACGGGGTGTTTCTGTGGAGTTCCGGGTGCTCGGCCCTCTGGAGGTCGTGGAGGACGGTCGCACGGTCCACGTGACGGCGCCCAAACTCCGGCAGGTCCTGTCCCTCTTCATCCTCCGCAGAAACTCGTTCGTCAAGCTCTCGGAAATCGTCGACGAACTGTGGCCCGGCAACCCCCCGGCCAGCGCGGTGTCCACCGCCCAGACCTACGTGTACAAGGTCCGCAAGCTGCTGGCCCGGCACGGAGCGGCCGGGGCGCTGCGCAGCCGGCCCGGCGGCTACCTGCTCGCTGTCCCTGACACCGGCATCGATCTGCACGCCTTCGAAGCAGCCATGGACCGGGGCCGCGCATTCCTCGACCAGAGCGAACCGGCGGCCGCCTCACAGACCCTGGCCGGTGGACTGGCAC
This sequence comes from Streptomyces sodiiphilus, assembly GCF_039529215.1. NCBI lineage: Bacteria > Bacillati > Actinomycetota > Actinomycetes > Kitasatosporales > Streptomycetaceae > Streptomyces > Streptomyces sodiiphilus. The sequence goes on from NZ_BAAAMJ010000018.1 coordinate 12,890, forward strand.
TGTGGCGCGGCCCGGCACTCGCCGACGTCACCTGCGGGGAACTGCTCTCCGCCTACCTCACGCGCATCGAAGAACTCCGCCTTCTCGCTCTCGAACTGCGCATCGAAGCCGACCTCCGGCTCGGCCGGCATCTGGAACTTCTCAGCGAACTCAAGTCGCTCGTGGTCGCGTACCCCCTGCACGAGCGCTTCCACATCTCCCTCATGACGGCACTGCACCATGCCGGCCGGCGCAGCGAAGCGCTCGGCGTCTATGCCGCACTCCGGCGTGCCATGGTCGACGGCCTCGGCCTGGAACCGGGCGAGGAGGTACGACAACTGCACCACGAACTGCTCACCGCCGAACCTGCCGGTGGCCAGGACCCCGGCCACCGGCCCGTCGCTCCCGCCCTGCTCCTCCCCCCGTCGGCTCCGGACCGGATCACCGCACCGCCCGCCCAGCTTCCCCACGACATCGCCGACTTCACCGGCCGGGCCCGCGACCTCCGCCGGCTCACCGAGGCACTGACGGCACAGCCCGGAAGCGGCACCCCCCGGACAGCCACTCCGATGGCGGTGCTCACGGGGCCACCGGGCTCCGGTACCACCGCGTTGGCCGTGCACACCGCCCACCGCCTGCGGCCCAGCTTTCCCGACGGGCAGCTGTACGCCGATCTCGGAGGCTCGGGCACCACCCCCTGCGACACCGCCGGGGTCCTGGCCGGGCTCCTGAGATCACTGGGCGTGCCGGACGGGGAGATCCCCGGGAGCATCGAGGAACGCAGCGGCCTCTTCCGTTCCACCACAGCCGGCCGGCGGCTGCTGCTGGTACTCGACGACGCCGGCACCGCCGAGGAGATCCGGCCGTTGCTTCCGGGCGACCCGAGCTGTGCCGTGCTCATCACCGGGCACCGGCGAATACACGGCTTGCCCGGGGCGCTGCACCTGGCACTGGAACCGCTGGACCCGGCCGAAGGGCTTGCCCTCCTGGAGCGCGCCATCGGCCCCGAACGAGTCGAACGGGAACCACGGGCCGCCGCGGAACTCGTCCGACTGTCCTCGGGCCTGCCCCTGGCCCTGCGCTGCGTCGCCGGCCGGCTGGCCATCCGTCCGGGGGAACCCCTGCACGCCGCGGCCGAGCGGCTTCGCGGTGCCCCCGACCTGTCGGCGGAGTTCCGCTTCGGCACCTTTGACGTGCGTTCGCGCTATGAAGCCTGCTACCGGAAGCTGGGATCCGCGGAGCAGCGCCTGGTCCGCATGCTGGGTATGTTCCCACGCAAGCCCTTCACTGCCGAGACCGCGGCAGGGCTGCTGGGCTGGGAAACCCCCATTGCGGAGCGCGCGATGGAAGCGCTGCTCGACAGCCACCTGCTCGACATCGAGAGCTACGGCCCTTCCGGCGAAAGCCGTTACGTCTTTCCGGTGTTCGTCTGGCACCACGCCCGGCAGCATGTCGCCGCCCCACTGCCGCGCCCTGCGGGCCGGCCGTTGCTGTCCGCTCTGCCGTCGGCTACAGGGCAGGCACCGCCCACCGGCCGGGTTCTGCTCTCCCGGCTCGACGGCCAGGCGCCGCCGTGCAGGCGCGTCCGCCGGGGGGTACGGGACAGCCCTTAGCCCGTGGAGCCGTTCACGGGCTCCACGGCTCCTTCGGCCGACGCGAACTCCCGGGCGATGTCCATGACATAGCGGCCGTACTCCGACCCCGTCATGGTCTCTCCCAGACGGTGGCACGCTCCGGCCCCGATGAAACCCATCCGCAGGGCGACTTCCTCCACGCAGGCGACGCGCACGCCCTGGCGTTCCTCCAGCATCCGTATGTACTGCCCGGCTTCCAGCAGCGAGGCCGGTGTTCCGGTGTCGAGCCAGGCAAAGCCGCGTCCGAGATCGACCAGCCGGGCTCTGCCACGTCGAAGGTAGTGGCGGTTGACGTCCGTGATCTCCAGCTCGCCCCGGGCCGAAGGACTGAGGTTCTTGGCAATGTCGACCACCTCGTTGTCGAAGTAGTACAGGCCGGTGATGGCCCGGTTGGAGCGAGGGCGCGCGGGCTTCTCCTCCAGGGACAGCAGCCGGCCGTCGGCGTCGACCTCCCCGACGCCGTACCGCTCGGGATCCTTGACCGCGTAGCCGAACAGCACACAGCCCTGGACGTCCTGGGCGTTGTCGTGAAGAATGTCGGAGAATTTCGGGCCGTGGAAGATATTGTCCCCCAGGACCAGGGCCACCGAGTCGTCGCCCACGTGATTGGCGCCGATGCGGAATGCCTCGGCGATGCCACGGGGGTGTTCCTGCTCCGCGTATGTGATGTCCAGCCCCAGTTGCGAGCCGTCCTTGAGCAGTCGGCGGAACTGTGGCAGGTCCCGCCCGGTGGAGATGACAAGGATCTCCCTCACTCCGGCCAGCATGAGCGTGGAGAGTGGGTAGTAGATCATCGGCTTGTCACTGACGGGAAGTAGCTGCTTCGATACCGTGAGTGTTGCCGGGTGGAGCCTGCTGCCGGTACCACCGGCCAGAATGATCCCCTTCATGCACCCAAGCATCACCGCGGCCGATGGAATTCTGATCTCAGCCGCTTCGAGAGAGGCTGGATGGTCTTCCGGGATCATGCCTCCACAATGCTCTGGGCCGTGGCCGGCCCGCTTGAGGGCTGTGGGAACAAATGGGGAGAGACTTATGACGATGCATGTGTGGAGTTACCTGGAGGAGTACCGCGAGGAGCGCGCCGACATCCTGGACGCGGTCGAAACGGTCTTCGAGTCCGGTCAGCTCGTGCTCGGGCAGAGCGTACGGGGCTTCGAGGAGGAGTTCGCCGCCTACCACGGGATCAGGCACTGCGTTGGTGTCGACAATGGCACCAACGCCATCAAGCTTGGTCTCCAGGCGCTCGGAGTCGGGCCCGGCGACGAGGTCATCACCGTCTCGAACACGGCGGCTCCGACCGTCATCGCCATCGACTCGGTCGGGGCCACTCCGGTGTTCGTGGACGTGCGCCGTGAGGACTACCTCATGGACATGGAGCAGGTCGAGGACGCCATCACCGGCCGCACCACCTGCCTGGTGCCGGTCCACCTGTACGGTCAGTGTGTCGATATGGCACCACTCAGGGAAATCGCCCGCCGGCACGGACTGAAGATCCTTGAGGACTGCGCCCAGGCGCACGGTGCCCGCCACCACGGCGCCCTCGCCGGGACCATGAGCGACGCGGCGGCCTACTCCTTCTATCCGACCAAGGTGCTCGGCGCCTACGGCGACGGAGGCGCGGTCATCACTCCGGACGACGAGACCGAGGAGAACCTGCGCCGGCTGCGCTACTACGGCATGGAGAAGGTCTACTACGTCACCCGGACGCCAGGACACAACAGCCGACTGGACGAGGTGCAGGCGGAGATCCTGCGCCGCAAACTCACCAGGCTGGACGCCTACGTCGCCGGCCGGCAGGCCGTCGCCGCCCGGTACACCGAAGCGCTGGCGGACACCGGCCTGGTCCTGCCCGCCCTCGCCGAGGGCAACACCCACGTCTACTACGTGTACGTGGTACGTCATCCTCGCCGGGACGCCATCATCGAAGCGCTCAAGCCGTACGGCATCTCGCTCAACATCAGCTACCCCTGGCCGGTCCACACCATGACGGGCTTCTCCCACCTCGGCTACGAGAAGGGCTCCCTGCCGGTCACCGAGGAACTCGCCGGCGAGATCTTCTCACTGCCCATGTATCCCTCGCTGAGCCCCGAGGCGCAGGACAAGGTGATCGCCGCCCTGCGCGACGTACTGGCCACCGTCTGAGGGGCACCGCCCGGCGGCAGAGACCGCAGATCCGGAACACCCGGAGCAGAGCCCTCCCACGCGGCAGCCCCGCCCGGCCGCGGGCGTGGCTGCCGCGTGGCTTTGCCTCTCACCGCGAACCGACGCCGACAGGGCCCGGCACCAGACATCCGGTCAGGCAGGCCGTCAGGCTCCGTGCCTGGACGTTGAGGTAGTTGCTGTGACGCAGCAGCCCGGCAAGCTGGTGGACCGCGACCCACCGGAAGTCGGGGTCATCCCGCGGGACATCGGCGTCCGTCTCGACCACGAGATACCGGTTGAGGGCGTGGTGGAAGCGCCCTCCTTCCTCGGAGAGGAGCGTGTCGTAGCGGATCCGCTCGCGAGCGGCCCCCATGACCTCGTCGAGGAACGCGGGCCGGGCCGAGGACGGAAGCGTCTCGTAGTTCTCCGGTGTGCACTGCACAGTGGGGCCCAGTTCGACCGCATCCAGGAAGCCCGGTTCGGCCCGCTGTCTGACCAGAGCGTGCACCACCCCGTCGAACTCCCGGACCAGGTAGGCGATGACGCCAACTCCTCGCGGAGCGATCATCGGCTGTGTCCACCGGCGCACTTCACGCCCCACTGCTGTCACCTCCACCCCGATGACGTCGAAGAACCCGCCGCTCTCGTGCGAGATCCGGCCTTCGGACCGCTTCCAGCCGCGGACCTCGTTCAGCGGCATCCGCCGGGTGCGCAGCGCCGTCCGGCTCCGCGCGTCGGTGATCCAGCTGAGCACCGCCGCCGTCGAGTGCACCGTGCGGGCCCCGGAGCTCAGCGAACGGGCAAGAGACGTCCGGAACGGGTCGGCCGGGTCCGCGAACTCGCCATCGGTTCCGTCCGCTGACACAGGAAGACAGGACAGCACGGTGCGGGTGTCCATATTGACCAGGTCCTCCTCCGCCAGCAGCCGGTAGAGTTGGCCCAGCGTCAGCCAGCAGAAGCCCTCACGCTCCTCCACGTAGCCGTCCGCCTCGACGATCATGTTGCGGTTCCGCTTCCGGTAGAACCATGAACCCTGTTCCGACTGCCGGACATCCGCGATCACCCGGTGGGCGGGAGGGGACTGGAACCAGTGCAGAAACGGCACCGGGCTGCCGCCGTGCACCCCGGTGTAGTTGCTCCGAGTGGCCTGGACGGTGGGAGAGATCTGAAGCCCGTTGCGGTTACCGGGCTCGGCCTTGGCCTGCATCAGACAGTGCAGGACCCCGTCGATCTCCTTGACGAGGATGCCGAGGACGCCCGTCTCGGGCTGGTTGATGATGGGCTGCTGCCAATGCTCCACCGGGCCTTGGGACCCGCTCACGTCCAGTCCCTCCACCGAGAAGAACCTTCCGCTGTCGTGCACGATGTCGCCGCTGACCGGCTCGCTACGCCAGCCGGTCAGTGCCTCCAGCGGAATCCGGTCGGCCTTCGCATACGACCCCAGCCCCTCCCACCAGGACAGGAACTCGCTCGTACCGGAGAACCGGCTCCCGGGCGCGTGCAGTGACTGGGTGATCAGTGCCGCCATGCGGTGGACATCGTGGTGTGCGGCCAGGGGAGCCATGGGCCTCTCCTCGTATCGGTGCCGGCCTGAGCCGGGCAGCGCTCCGGCGAGGCCGCAACCGGCGTCGCCGCCCGGAGAATGCCGCACCCGCTTGGCAGTTCGGACGCAGCGGGGCGCAGCCGACTCCAGCGTCGGTGGACCGGAATGCGAGCCTTCCGGGTGTGCCCGTGCTGACAGTCCGGGAACGGGGCACCCAGGCGCCCGTCGGTGGCCCCATACGGCCAACTGCTCCGTCGCCGCCGCACCGGCGGCGGCGACCGCCATGGGGGGAAGCACAGTGACCACTCCGCCCCGCCGGCGACGCTTGACCGAGCAGGCCGCCGACGCCGCGCCGGGCACCGCCTGCCGCCTGCTACGGCCGCGTCGACCTCCTCCGCATCGACGAACCCGTTGCATGGAACCCGACCGCCACGGCGCCGGACTCCTCTTCCAAGTGCTGACCGAGCGCGAGGAGAAGAACAGCGTCGCCATCGCCTCCAACGAGTCCTTCGGCGGCTTTGACCAAGACCTTCACCGGCCCCGCCTCTGGGCGGCCATTGCCGACCGCCTCACCTTCAACGGCGTGATCATCGAGACCGGCACCGACTCCTACCGATTCGCCGGCATGCGTGCACGCGCCGAAAACGCCGAGGCCGGCCGATCCCGTTCCCGCCGCCCGTTCCGAAGCCCCGGGCGAGAATCAAGGCCCAAGACCACTGGCGAAGGTGAGAAGACCGTGAGGCACGCACTGAACCTATGGCGTGAAGAGCTCGGAGAAGTGCCCGACTCGGTCTGGCAACAGACCGAACTCCGCGTGCTGATCCTTGCCGACAACGGACTCACGGCCCTCCCACCAGAGATCGAACGACTGCACCGGCTGATGACCCTGGACCTGGGCCACAATGCGCTCACGTCGGTTCCCGATGAGCTGGGCAGGCTGACGGAGCTCAGAGACTGCCTCTACTTGCACGACAATCAGCTGTCACGGATTCCGGACGTCGTGGGAAAGCTGACCAGGCTGCGATACCTCAACGTTGGCGAGAACTCCCTCACGACCCTCCCCGAGGCCATCGGGAGGATGGCCAGCCTCATCGAGTTCAGAGCACAGCACAACCGGCTGACCAGGTTGCCCGACTCCATCGGCCGGCTCCGCAACCTGCGTGAGCTCTGGCTCCGAGGAAACACGATCGAGCACTTGCCGCCGTCGACTGCTGAACTGCACGAACTTCGTTACTTGGACCTGCGCGAGAACTCCGTGGCGGAGCTGCCGCCTTCACTGGCCGGCCTGTCGCGGCTGCGTCAGATCGACCTGCGGAGCAACCGCCTCTGCCACTTGCCGGACTGGCTCACTCTGCTTCCATCGCTGGAGAAGCTCGACCTGCGCTGGAACGACATCGATCCCTCCCTGCCGCTGCTGACCGAACTCGAGCGGCGGGGATGCTTCGTCTTGACATAGGCGAGACAATATGTGACCTCTCGCAGCAGTGAAGCCACGAATGTGACGACAATGCACCGACCGCGTCACCGCGCCCCTCGTCGAGGACATCGGAGCGGTCTGCGACGTTGGCCTGACCCGAGATCTCGAGCGACTTCCCTGCGGCTGTCCCTGTGAGCTCCGAGCCCATCAGGGTTCGGCAATCGGCCAGACACTTGCCGACCCACTGGTCGCACGGCTTGAGACTTCCCCCGCGATACCAGCTGAGGGCATCCGTACGCGTCGCTCCCATGAGGTCGGCACCGCGGAGCTCCCTCACCACTGTTGCCAGGTCGGCCCCGAAGGTGGCCCAGTCCCGGACGGTGTCCGGGCCGGCCTCGGCGCCGTCGATCCAGCGGTGGACCGACCAGACCAGAGGAAAGGAACGCGCGGGTACCCCGGAGTGGACGGGCTCGGGAATCGGGCAGGAGAGGAAGGGTGCCAGGCGAGGAAGCCATTCCTGCTCCTTCCGGATGGCCTGCTGTTTGTCGGCGGTTCTCGGAAGCCGTACGAGCAGGTCCTCGCCCAAGCGGTACATGGTGTTCTCCGTACCCGCACCTGCGAGTGACAGCGGCAGGTCGGCCCACTCCGGGCACTGTTCCTTCAGCAGCGACCTGACCAGCGTCTCGTGGGTCGGGATCTCGTTCTCGTGGAGCGTCACGACGGAAGAGCCTCGTGCCGGACGAGAAGGAGGGCAAGTGGTTATCCGTCACCGGCCATCTGCCGGTCCGAGGTGCCCTCCGCTCCGGCGTTGCCTCGGTCCTGCCGGGCCCTCGGGGCGGGGGTTCGCTCTGCCGGGCCGGTGCGGACGTGGGAGCTGTCGAGGTGAGGGAGGGCGCGCAGGCAGGCGCGGTGGGTGGCGTGGTGTACCGCTCTGGCGATGCGTGCGCCCCACAGTGAGCGGGGGCCCGCGAACGGCTCGGCTCGCTGCCCGGTGCCGGGGCGGGGCGCGGCCACGCAGACGGCGTCCGTGGGAGTGCCGGAGGCGTCGATGCCGGCGTCGCGCAGCGCCTGCACCTTGGCCTCCGTGGCGGTCGCGACCGCGTTGACCAGCGCCGCGTCGCTCAGCGGCACCGGGACGGACACCACGATGTTGATCGTGCCGGCGGGCGCGGGGTCCGCGGAGCCGGACTGTGCGACGGCGGCCCATCCGTGCACCCCGATGCCCGCCGTCACCAGGGCCCGCACGCCGCCGTCCCGCGCACCGCAGCGGTCCCGGACGGACGCGGCCGTCATCAGGCCCACCCCTGGGCCGGTGGCCCCGAGGGCCGCAGCGATCTCGGAGAGGTGTGCGGCGGGGTCCATCCGCCGGTAGCCGGGTGTCACCTGGGCGTTGAGCACCCAGTGCCGTTCGCCGAGGCCGCCGCCGAGCGGGGCGCTGGAGATCATGCGGCGGCTCCCGCCCGGCACCCACAGCAGCAGCGGCCAGGCCGTGCCGTCCTCCGACCTGGACATTGGCGCCAGTGTGTCGAGGTCGTGCAGTGTGCCGGTCGGGGTGCGGAGCATGCGGCACCTTAATACGCCCGACGTGGTCAGGGGGACGGCGGGTGGGCCGGGCCACCGGCCGTTTGCCACGCCCCGTGGGGCGACCCGAACGCATCGGTTTCTGTCCGGCCGCGGGTTGCGGTGTGGGATTCTCGGTCCGGGGGTGCCCGGCGGCGCGGCGGGCGAGGGAGGGTCTGCTTCCTGGGGAGGGACGCGGTGAACACAGTTGAGGCCGAAGGGCTTGTGCAGCGGCGGGGGCGCAAGGTGGTGCTGCGGGATGTGTCGTTCGGGCTGGGAGCGGGGGTCACCGGCCTGCTCGGCCCGAACGGTGCGGGCAAGACCACGCTCCTGGAAACACTGGTGACGCTCCTTGCGCCGCAGGGGGGTTCGGTCACCGTTCTCGGTGAGCGGCTGGACAGCCGGGCCGGGCGGGCGGCGGTCCGGGCCCGTATCGGCTTTCTGCCGCAGCGGTTCGGCTATCACCCCGGCTTCACGGTCGCGGAATTTCTCTCCTATGTCGCCTGGACCAAGGGCATGAGCGCGGTGGACGCCTCGGAGGCCGTCGACCGGGGGATCGCTTCGGTCGGCCTGACGGACCGGGCCGGCACCAGGATGCGGAAACTGTCGGGAGGGATGCTCCAGCGGACCGGTATTGCCGCCTCGCTGCTGCACAGCCCCGAGTTCCTGGTCCTTGATGAGCCGACGGTCGGCCTCGACCCCCGCCAGCGCTCGGAGTTCCGTGCCCTCGTCCGCCGGATCGCGGAGCGGACACCGGTGCTGCTCAGCACCCACCTGACCGACGACGTGGACGCGATGTGCGGCGACGTCCTGGTGCTGGCCGAGGGGCGCATTGTCTTCGCGGGCAGCCGGCAGGAGCTGGCCGCCGCAGGGGCCCCCACGGATGTGGGTGACAACGACCTGGAACGCGGCTACAACGCGCTGCTCGACCGCGCCGCGGGCGTCGCAGGCGGCCAGGTGCGAGGTGGGGGATCGTGGCCTGGTGGCCTGCCTGGCCCTGCTGGGCGCTGTCCGGGGTGTGCTGCGGCCGGCCGGCGCGATGGTTCCGGCGGCGGCAGCCGCCGCGGCCGGGGTTCTTCTGCTGACCGCGTTCGAAGGCAAGCTTCACGCACCCTCGGACGACACGGCCGACTCCGCGTCGCTCGCCACGGCCTGCCGCGAGGCCGGCGGGCTGAGCATCTGTGTCCACCCCGCCTACCGCACGGCACTTGCCGGGCTGCACGACGTGTTCACCGAAGAACTCAGGGGCCGCCTGGACGGCACACCCGGAGCTGTCGACCGGCTGGTCCAGCGGGAGCAGGGCCACACCGGCACACCTGCCTCGATCCACCTCACCTCGCTGCGTGCGGGGTGGCAGCACGAGGTCGAAAGCGACTTCCTGGCCTCTCTGGTGGACGGGACCCTCTGCGTTCGCGGCGACATGGAGAGCGGCGCGCTCACCGACCTCACCGCGCAGTGGATCGCCGGCGGCCGGGCGGAGGCGGCCTCCCTCCCCGGATTTTCCGAGCCCACCGACGCCATGAACCGTGCCGAGCGGTTCCTCAACTCGGCGCCGCCCCGGGAGGTGAACCGTTGGCTGGCCGGCCACTGGGAGCTGTTCCGGACCTGCGCCCTGATCGGAAGCGACTTCCCGGCCCGATGACCCGACCCCTCCGGCTCTTCGCCCGCAGCCGACGCCTGCCGACCGCCGCGTTCCTGCTCGCCGCCGCAACCACCCTCACCGCGCTCCTCGGGGGCAGTCAGGTCCGGGTGGGCCAGCACACCGCACACATGGTGCCCTCCGCGCTGCTCCTGCTGCCGGCCCTGGCCGGGGCCGGCATCGCCGCCTGCGCCCACAGCCCCATGCGGGAGTGGGACAGGCTCGGCGCGGGACGGGTGGTCCGTGCCCGGTGTGCCCAGGCCGCCGCGCTGACCGCCGTGCCGTTCGGCGGGGCCCTGCTCGCCCTGCCCGCGGAGATTCTGGACGGGCGCGGCGACCTGGCCGTGGCCCGCAACACCATGGCGCTCGCCGGGATCGGCCTGCTGGCGGCGACGCTGTTCGGCGCTGCGGCCGGATGGCTGCCGCCTCTGCTGATCGCCGGACTCGCCCTCACTCTCGGTGACGACCCGGCTGTCGCCGGGTTGTGGTCCTGGCTGTTGAAAACGGATGCCGACGCGTCCGCTTGGGGGGTTGCCGTGGCCTGCTGGCTGTCCGGTGCGGTGCTTCACGCTGTCCGCGGCGACCGGGGGCATCTCCTGTCGGGCTGATGTGCCGGGCGCCCGCCCGGGCGCCCGGAGGTGAGGGACCGGTGAGGGAGCCGTGAGGCGGGTGGGTCTGGTGGGCTCCAGGTGCTTGCGCGAATGCGCAGGTCGCGTGGTACACCTTGCCGGGTGAACGACGGAAAGCCCCCGGAGCACGACCTGGCCGCGTTGCAGCGCAGGCTTGCCGACTTCGCCGCGGTCCGCGACTGGGGGCAGTACCACACCCCCAAGAACCTGGCCTCGGCCCTCAGCGTGGAGGCCGGTGAACTGCTGGAAATCTTCCAGTGGATGACGCCGGAGGCGTCCGGGACGGTGATGGACGAGGTGGAGACCGCGGAGCGGGTCGAGGACGAGATCGCGGACGTCCTCGCATACCTGTTGCAGTTGTGCACGGTGCTGAAGATCGACCCGGCGGCGGCGCTCGCGGCCAAGATCGACCGCAACGAGCGGCGTTTCCCCGTGCCGCTCCACCGCGCCGCACAATAGGGCGCATGGATCTTCGCATCTTCACCGAACCTCAGCAGGGCGCCGACTACGACACTCTTCTGGCGGTCGCGAAGGCGACCGAGGACCTCGGGTTCGACGCCTTCTTCCGCTCGGACCACTACCTGCACATGGGCGGTGACGGGCTGCCAGGGCCGACCGACGCGTGGATCACGCTGGCCGGCCTGGCCCGAGAGACCCGCCGCATCCGGCTCGGCACCCTGATGACGGCCGCCACGTTCCGGCTGCCCGGCGTGCTCGCCATCCAGGTCGCCCAGGTGGACGCCATGTCCGGCGGGCGCGTCGAACTGGGCCTGGGCGCCGGCTGGTACGAGGCGGAGCACACCGCCTACGGCATTCCTTTCCCGGAGGAGAAGTTCCCCCGCCTGGAGGAGCAGCTGGAGATCATCACCGGGCTGTGGGGGACCGCGCCCGGCGAGCGGTTCTCCTACGACGGCACCTACTACGAACTGGCCGATTCCCCGGCCCTGCCCAAGCCCGCCCAGTCCCGGGTGCCGCTGCTGCTGGGCGGCCTGGGCCCGCGCCGCACGCCCCGGCTCGCGGCCCGCTTCGCCGACGAGTTCAACATCCCGTTCGCCTCCGTCGAGGACAGCGCCCGCCAGTTCGACCGGGTGCGGGAAGCCGCCCGGGAACAGGGCCGCGACCCGGGGGAACTGACTTACTCCAACGCCCTGGTTGCCTGCGTCGGCAAGGACGACGCGGAGGTGGCCCGGCGCGCGGCGGCCATCGGCCGCGACGTGGACGAGCTGAAGCGCAACGGCCTCGCCGGGTCGCCCGAGGAGGTCGTCGACAAGATCGGCCGCTACGCGCAGACCGGCTCCTCCCGTATCTACCTGCAGATCCTCGACCTGCACGACCTGGACCACCTGGAGCTGATTTCCTCCCGGGTGCAGGACCGGCTCTGAGCGGCGGCCCGCCGGTGGACCTCCGGACGCCGCTGGTGCTGGACGGCGGGCTGTCCAACCAGCTCGCCGCCCAGGGCTGCGACCTGTCGGGCGGGCTGTGGTCCGCCCGGCTGCTCGCCGACGACCCCGGTCAGCTCGTGGCCGCCCACGCCGCTTACCTGCGGGCGGGCGCCCGGGTCCTGATCACCGCCTCCTACCAGGCGTCGTTCGAGGGCTTCGCCCGTCGTGGCATCGGCCGGGGGGAGGCCGCCCGCCTGCTGCGGCGCAGCGTCACCCTGGCCCGCCGGGCCGCAGCCCGGGAGGCCGAGAGGTCCGCGGGGGCGGGGGAGAAGGACGGGGGCCGGGTGCTCGTGGCGGCGTCCGTCGGCCCGTACGGGGCGGCGCTGGCCGACGGGAGCGAGTACCGCGGCCGGTACGGCCTGAGCGTGGCTGCCCTGGAGCGGTTCCACCGGCCGCGCATCGAGGCGCTGGCCGAGGCGGGGCCGGACCTGCTGGCCCTGGAGACCGTGCCGGACGCCGACGAGGCCGAGGCCCTGCTGGGGGCCGCGGCCGGGTGCGGGCTGCCGGTGTGGCTGTCCTACACCGTCGCAGGCGGGCGCACCCGGGCCGGGCAGCCGCTGCCGGACGCCTTCGCCGTCGCGGCGGGCAACAAGCAGGTGGCGGCGGTGGGCGTCAACTGCTGCGATCCGGCAGAGGTGACGGACGCGGTGCGGCAGGCCGTCGCCGTCACCGGCAGGCCCGCCGTGGCCTACCCCAACAGCGGCGAGCGCTACGAGGCGCGCGGTGGCGGCTGGCACGGCCCGGTGACCTTCGCCCCGGTGCTGGCCGCCGACTGGTACGCCGCCGGGGCCCGCCTGATCGGCGGCTGCTGCCGCGTCGGCCCGGACACCATCGCCCGCCTCCCCGCGGTCCTGGCCGCCGCCGCAGGAATCCACCCCGGGACCTGACCGCATGCCCGGGCGGGGCGGGTTTCGCCGCTGGCTCAGGCGGAACGCTGCGGGCGTCCGCCCGGGACTGCCACCATGACGGCCATGGCTGAGATGGGAACGGACGCCTACCGGAACGTCTCCGGGCTGCCGGAGGCGGTGGTGCGGGCGGTGGAGACGGCGGTGCGGCACGGCTTCGCTCATTCCTGCCGGCCCGAGCAGGGCCGTCTGCTGCGGACACTGGCCGGGGGCGCGGGGGAACGGATCGGCGAGACCGGCACCGGCTGCGGCGTCGGCCTGGCCTGGCTGGCCTCCGGAGCGCCCCCGGGCGCCCGGCTGGTCTCCGTCGAGCGCGACCCGGAACTCGCCCGGCTGTCGGCGGCCCTTTTCGAGAACGACGAGCGGGTGAAGGTGGTCTGCGGCGACTGGCGGGAGATCACCGCGCACGGACCGTTCGGGCTGCTGGTCCTGGACGGTGGTGGCCAGGGCAAGACGGACGAGCCCGCCGACGTGGAGCAACTGCTTGAGCCCGGGGGGACCGTGGTGATCGACGACTTCACTCCCTGCGGCTCATGGCCGCCGCTGCACCGTGGGCGTCCGGACCGGGCGCGCATGCACTGGCTCGACCACCCCGGACTGCGCGCCGTCGAACTGCGGCCGGCACGGGATCTGAGCACCGTGGTGGGAACTCGGCGCCTGCCGGCGGACCACCCGCGGCCGACGCCCGGGCCCGGCCGGCGGGCCGCTTCCCGGTAACCGCTGCCCGCGGCACCGTCGTCAGTGCAGTGCAGTGCAGTGCAGTGCAGTTCCGGGGCCGGACGGCGGTGCCACCGGTCGCTCAGGCGAGGGTGGCGACGAGGACGGCCTTGATGGTGTGCATGCGGTTCTCGGCCTCGTCGAAGACCACCGAGTGCTCGGACTCGAAGACCTCGTCGGTGACCTCCAGGGACTCCAGGCCGTGCCGGGCGTGGATCTCCCGGCCGACAGCGGTGCCCAGGTCGTGGAAGGCGGGCAGGCAGTGCAGGAAGCGCACGTCCGGATTGCCGGTGGCGCGCAGCACGTCCATGGTGACGGCGTAGGGGGTGAGCAGGGCGATCCGCTCGTCCCACACCTCCTTGGGCTCCCCCATGGACACCCAGACGTCGGTGGTCACGAAGTGCGCGCCGCGCACGCCCTCGGTGACGTCCTCGGTGAGGGTGATCCGCGCCCCGGAGCCTTCTGCCAGCTCCCGGGCCCGGGCGATCACCGGCTCCTGCGGCCACAGCTGCCGGGGGGCGGCGATGCGCACGTCCATGCCGAGGAGGGCGCCGGTGATGAGGTAGGAGTTGCCCATGTTGTTGCGGGCGTCCCCCAGGTAGGCGTAGGCGATCCGTTCCAGCGGCAGGTCGCTGTGCTCGGTCATGGTGAGGACGTCGGCGAGCATCTGGGTGGGGTGCCACTCGTCGGTGAGGCCGTTGTAGACGGGAACGCCGGCGTGGGCGGCCAGTTCCTCGACGGTGTCCTGGCCGCTGCCCCGATACTCGATCGCGTCGAACATGCGGCCGAGCACCCGGGCGGTGTCCTTCGTGGACTCCTTGTGGCCCATCTGGGAGCCGGCCGGGTCCAGGTAGGTGGTGGAGGCGCCCTGGTCGGCGGCGGCCACCTCGAACGCGCAGCGGGTGCGGGTGGAGGTCTTCTCGAAGATCAGCGCGATGTTGCGGCCGGTGAGGCGGCGCTGCTCGGTCCCCGCCCGCTTGGCGGCCTTCAGCTCGGCGGCCAGGGCGATCAGGTGGCGGAACTCCCCGGCGGTGAAGTCCAGCTCCTTGAGAAAGTGGCGGCCCCTGAGGTCCGTCGCCATGAAGGGCTCCCTCGGTCGAAGACGGCAGCGCGGTAGCGCGGAATGCTGGAATTATATACAGGCCATTGAATCTCTATGCAGGGGTCCTCGGGGAGTGGTCCTGCCCGCCCTGCCGGTCACGCCGGCACCGGGTCCCGTTCCACCGGGCAGCTCATGCAGCGCGGCCCGCCCCGGCCCCTGCCCAGCTCGCTGCCCGGGATCTCCACCACTTCGATGCCGCTGCGCCGCAGATGCGTGTTGGTGGTGACGTTGCGCTCGTAGGTCACCACCACACCGGGCTCCACGGCGAGGACGTTGCACCCGTCGTCCCACTGCTCGCGCTCGGCGGCGTGCACGTCCTGGGTGGGGGTGAGTACCCGGATGCGGTCCAGCCCCAGGGAGGCCGCGATCGCCCGGTGCATGTGCTCGGGCGGATGGTCGGTCACCTTCAGCTCCGCCGCGCCGGAGCCCGGTTCGATGGTGTAGGAGCGGAGCATCCCCAGCCCGGCGTACTGGGTGAACGTCTCCCGGTCGACCATGGTCATGACCGTGTCGAGGTGCATGAAGGCGCGGCGCTTGGGCATGTCCAGCGCCACGATGGTGCGCGCCGAACCGCAGGCGAAGAGGTTCCGGGCCAGCAGTTCCACGGCCTGCGGGGTGGTCCGCTCGCTCATGCCCACCAGCACCGCGCCGTTGCCGATCACCAGCACGTCCCCGCCCTCGATGGTGGACGGGTGCGGGCCGTGCCCCTCGGACCAGGTGTGGAAGTCGCCCGCCGGGCCGCCGGTGAACAGCGGATGGTGCCGGTAGACCGCCTCGTAGTGCACGGTCTCCCGCTGCCGGGCCGGCCAGCGCATGGCGTTGATCGCCACGCCGTCGTAGACCCATGCCGAGGCGTCCCGGGTGAACAGGTGGTTGGGCAGCGGGTGCAGCAGGAACTCGTCCGGCTCCATGATGTGGAAGCGCACCGACGTCAGGTCGGCGTGCCGCTCCAGGTACTCCCGCTTGGTCATCCCCCCGATCAGCGCCTCGGCCAGCTCGCCGGTCGGCAGTTCCTCGAAGACCGACCGCAGCCGCTCGGTGGCCAGCGGCCCGTACTCCCGCTCCTCGAACACCCGGTCCAGCACCAGGGCGCGCGCGGCCGGGATCTCCAGGCTCTCGGCGAGCAGCTCGCCGAACAGGTGCACCCGCACCCCCCGGTCCCGCAGCACGGCCGTGAACCGGTCGTGCTCCTCCTGCGCGCGGCGCACCCACAGCACGTCGTCGAAGAGCAGGTCGTTCTTGTTCGTCGGCGTCAGCCGCTTCAGTTCGAGGCCCGGCCGGTGCAGGATGACGCTGCGCAGCCGCCCGGTCTCGGAGTCGACTCGGAATCCCATTTCCTCATCCTCCCCGGGCCGCGGCCCGGGCACCCCCTCCCGGCGCCCGTTTGCCGCCGGTGCTTCCGCCACGAGGCGAGGGCGGTCCCGCGTCTTCCTGCCGGTCGGACGCGCGCGAGGAAGGACCGTGCTGCTCCCGGCCCTGCCGCACGCTCGGCCGAGCGGCTCTGCGGCCGCGAGGAACGGAGACGGGATCCGCCTGTGCCGGGAAGGCCAGCAGTGGCTGGTGCGAGACGCCATCTTCGCCGGTGCTCGATGAGGCAAGTACACCTGCCGCTTGCCGGGGAAAGTCACGGTGAGTGGCTGGGTCCCGTGTGATCAAATCCGGTCGGCTGCGAAGATCTGAGCCCGTTATCGGCCCGGCGTAGTTCCCCTGCCGTGAAAGCGAGAAGTGCGGCCGCGGCGAAAAGCAGGCCCGGGATCACGTACATCATGCGCTGATCGCTCTCGACGACAGCTATGTATTGGCTGTACGAGACCTCGATCTCACCACGCGCATAGGGGGTCGTGTCGAGAACGTAGTACCGGCCGTCCCTGATCTCCGGTGACTGCAAGCTCCCCGCGCTGCCCATTCCCAGAACCGCCAGTACGACGCCCGATACGACCAGCACCCCGAGAGCTGCCTGCACCTTTCCGGGCAGGCAACGAAAGGCGAGCCTCAACAAGTGCTTCTCCGGTCCCGCCAGGATCAGGCGTAGCAAGGCACCCGCAAAGATCGGGAAGAGCAGTAAGAAGATCACCACTAGCGGCCACGGCGAGCCGGTGAGCGGCAAGGTCCCCGGAAGCCAGGTGAGTGCGGCGAGCATCAGCAGTACGGCGCTCAATCCGGCCGCTGTCCCCCCGTGCAGCTTGTAAGTCCACCCCATACCGCCGGAGCCTGGCACACGTTCCGCCCATACTCAATGAGATAACTCGCCAGAGTTGCCTGCTTTCCGGTACCCGGGTTCGCTCACGGGCGGCCTTCACGGCCGCCGGTTCCACCAGCTCTCCTCGTTGTCGCGGGCGTTGGCGGTGAACCGGGCTGCCATCAGGGTCAGCATCGCCAGGACGGCCATGGCGACCGCCACCGGGACCGACCACAGCCGCACGAAGGCCCAGGAGCTGATGAACAGGGTCAGGCAGACCGCCATCAGCGCGAAGAACAGGGGGCGCCTGCGCCGTGCGTTCATACCGCCAGGGTACGGGCGGCCCGCCACGGCGGGAGAAGCCGCGCGCGAGGCCATCGCGGGCCGCCATTCCGGGGCGCCGCCCGGCAGCCGGGACGCGTCGGGCCGCTCCCACCTGGGCGGACACGGAGGTGAACCGTACCGTCACACGTCATACCAATGTTTGCTCCGGAGTCCTCTTCTCCCGTGGGGGAGGGGCGAGGATGATGAGCCCGGTCCGACGCATCGCCTGCACTGCCATGACGTTCCGCGCGCATCTCCGGCACCAGGAGGACGCCTCCCTCGCACCGCTCCGCCCCGGGGCGCCGGATGACGCCCCGCGTATGTCATGTACGGGTCAGGCCTGCGCCTCACGTCACGAAGGGAGACCACCGTGGCCTGTTCCAACAGAAACCTCTGGGCCGGCGAGACCACCTGGTTCTGCTGCGGCAACGCCTGGGGCCCGTGCGGCACCCACGGCGGCGGCGCCTGCGGCAACTGCCGCTCCTCCGCCAACCACGGCGCCTGGCCCAACGCCTCCCAGGCCTGCTACGACATCACCCGCCCCGACCTCTGCGGCGAGGGCAACATCCCCCGCCGCGGCTGCGGATCGGTGATGAACGTCCGCCACCAGTGCTCCGGCGCCACCGTCTGCATCACCATTACCGACTGCGGCCCCCGCATGCGGCTGTGGTGCGGCGAACAGACCTGCTGCGGCGGGAACTGCCGCGTCAACCGCGTCCTCGACCTCACCCCGGCGGCCTACTCGGCCATCGGCGACCTGGCATCCGGCAAGCTCCCCGTCCTGATCCACGGGTGAGGAGCACCCCCATGACCTCCACCCCCTCCCGTGACGGCCTGGGCCGCAGACGCTTCCTCACCTCCGCTGCCCTCGGCGGAGCCACCATCGTCGGCGCCTCCGCCCTCGGTGCCCTGGACGCCGACGCCGCGTTCGCCGCCCCCACCCCCTCCCTCGACCCCGCGACAGCCCACACCTCCTTCGCCGAAGGACGCGTCACCGCCATCGACGGCAGCCTCCTGCACGTGGCCGGCTCGCACGGAGAGAGCCACCGCATCCGGCTCACCAACGCCACCAGCATCTGGAAAGTCCGCCCCACCACCGCCGACGCCATCGACACCGGCGACGGCATGTACGCCCGCGGCGTCCCCATGCCCGACGGCACCATCGCCGCCGACGCCGTCTGGGTCAACATCGTCAACCTCCACACCACCATCCGCGGCATCGAACGCGGCCGCCTCCATCTCGCTCACGGCAGCCACACGTTCATCGGCCGCACCCTCCCCGACACCTCCGCCTCCTACGCCGGCGGCGCCCTCACCTCCGACCTCACCCGGCTGCGCATCGGGCAGCCCGCCCAGGTCCTGGGAGCCTGGCGGCCCTCCGACAACTCCGTCGACCTGGTCCGCGTGACCGTCGGACACTGAGCCGGGGAGGCAGGACATGATCACCCACACAGCCGCACTTCTCCCCCTGCTGCCGGCCGCCCTGCTCGGGGCGAGCGGCACCGGCAAGCTGGTGCGCCGCTCCCTGCTCGTCCCGGCGGAACGCTCCGACCGGTACCTACCGGGGCCGCCCGGTGGCGGTGCTGTTCGCCCTGGACGCGGCGGCCCACCTGGACCGGCCGCGCGGCAGCGCCGTCCGCGTCAGCGTGGTGGACCCGGACACCGAGGAGGTGATGGCCGCCGCCCTGCACGACGCCGGGCCCGACGGCCGTCGGCTGCCGGTGGCCGGCTGACGCCCGTCCCCGGCCCGGGCACGTGGGTGCCCGGGCCCGGGGACGGCGCGGGCAGTGCCTACCGGCTCACGTACGGCAGCAGTGCCATCTCCCTGGCGTTCTTGATCGCCCGCGCGAGCCGACGCTGCTGCTGCACGGTGACCCGGGTGACCCGCCGGCTGCGGATCTTGCCCCGGTCCGAGATGAACTTCCGCAGCAGATCGGTGTCCTTGTAGTCGATGTAGGTGATGCCCGCCTGGTCCAGCGGATTGGGGCGGGACTTGAGCGGCTTGCGGGAGTCGTGACGACGGGGCATGGGGTTTCCGTTTCCGGTGAGTCGGGTGCGGGGTGTCTTCCCGATGCCCACCGCCGGCGGATGGTGCCGGCGCCGGGCAGCGGCGGGCGTCAGGAGACGGGGTCGAGCAGGCTCTCGAACGGGGAGCGGATGCGGCTCCAGGCGTCACGGCCGGCGGCGTACTCCTCGTCCGTCAGCAGGCACGCCTCCAGGAGGTGCTCCAGGCCGTCGCGGTCCAGCCCGGGGGAGACGAAGACCAGGTGCTGGCAGCGGTCCCCGTGCTCCGGGTGCCAGTCCAGCGCCGCCGCCGCCCGGCGCTCGGGCGGCACCATCTCCCACGCGGCGTCCGGCAGCGACGCCAGCCACGGCCCGGCGTTCTCCACGCACAGCGCGCCCCCGGCCGCGTCCCAGGACAGCAGGGTGTCTGGGCGGTCGGCCAGCCAGAACCGCCCGCGGCTGCGGGCCGCCGCGCAGGCGAGATCCTCCAGCGCCTCGTAGAGCCGCTCCGGGTGGAAGGGGCGGTGCCCCCGCCACACCAGCGTGGCGACACCGGACTCGTCCGCCTCCTGCGGCAGCAGCGCGCACGCCGGGTGCTGCGCGGCGGCCGCCGCCGCGATGTCGAACCCGGCGAGCGCGGCACGCACCAGTTCCGGGCCGTCCACGGGCACCTGACGGGCGGTGGGGTGGAGCTGGGCCAGCATCGCCCGGTCCTCGTCGTCGGCGGCCTCGCTGTCGGCCACAGCGAGGACGGACGCGTACTCCAGCTGCCGCGCCCAGGTGTCGCCGACGGTGCGCTGGTCGGCGGCAGATGCCGCGAGCCCGCAGTCGGCCAGGTCGTTGCCGTCGGCCAGGAAGGAGACCACCAGCGCCGGATCCACGGCCGTCAGCACGCCGGTGATCCGCAGGGCGTCCCCGCCGTGCTCGGCCAGGGCCTCGGCCATGCCGCGGGGCTCGACGGAATCCCACAGTTCGAGGACCGCCAGGCGGCACCAGTCGTCCCCGGCCAGGCGCCGGAGCTCCGGCACCAGGTCCTCGCGCAGCGCGCAGCAGGCGCAGTCGTTGACGAGCGGGACCGGGTCCGACGCGGTCTCGCCCGCCGCGTCCCGCAGCACCCGCCGCACGGTGCCGCTCGCCGCCGCGGACAGGTCGTGGTGCAGCGAGACGCTGCCGGGAACGGACCGCAGGAGCCGCTCGACCGCCTGCCGCCGGACTGTCGCGTGCAGCCCGCCGACGATGACGACGGGGAGCGCGCCGCCGGCCGCCTGCCGTGGGTCCGGGCATGGTTCGGTGCTGGTCATGAGGTCCAGTATATGACAACGATTTTCATTAGCGTCAAGTGGTCCCCCGGACCGTGCTCCCGCGTCACGCCAGCCGCAGGAGACTCATCCGGTAGCCCTCGACCTGGGGAAGGCGCTGCTCGGCCAGACCGGCCGAGCATCTCCCGGTACGAGGAGGACAGCGCGGCGGTGAGGGCGGACGGCAGGGTGACCAGGGTGTGCGAGGCGAGCACCTCCGTCCCCGGACGCCACTCCCGGAGCTCCGCCGCGTCCGCGCAGCCCCAGCGCATGCGGGCGGCCACCTTGCTCAGCGCGTCGTGGGTGTCCTGGTTCCCGACGATCCACGGGCTGGAGGTGTCCAGGGCCGGCAGGGAGCCGGGGAACCGCTCGGCGAGCATGTCCACCACGCCGCGCACGGCCGCCTCGTCGAGGAACGGCAGCACGGCCTCGGCGCTGAAGAAATACGGCCCGCCCGCGCCCGCGACCTCCCGGGTCCAGGACTCCTCGGTCACGGACGCGGCCGGCATCCGCCGGTTGGGGGTGTCGTCGAGGAACACCCGGCGCAGCTCGGCGACGTCCGGCAGGTCCAGTTCGAACCAGGTGGCCCGGCCGTTGTCCACGCGCTCGTAACGGGTGTTGAGGCCGGCGCCGATCTCCACCACGGTCCCCGTGGGGTGCTCGGTGAGGAATGCGCGCACCCAGTGGTCGAACAGGCTGGTGCGCAGCACGGAGCCCAGCAGGCTCTGCAGACCGTCGAGGCGGGCGAAGTCGTAGTCGATCGCCGCCACGATCTCCTCGGCCCGTGGGTCCCGCGGGGCGGGCTCCGGTTTGCGGCTCTCCACGGCCCGGCCGTAGAGGGGGATGAGGAGGGTCTCCTGGACCGTCCCCGGCTGTACGCGGTACGTGCTCATCAGCGCCTCCGAGTGGTGTCGGTGCCGGTGCCGGCCGGTGCCGGTGCGCCCGTGCGCCCGCCCCGGCCGGCGTGGAGGGCGGCGGGTAAGCCGTCCGGCCCGCCGTCTCAGGCCGGCAGCCGCAGCCCGGGCTCCTCGTGTTCGCAGGCGTCGTCGAAGCCGTGCGTCTCCCAGGCGGGGAACGGGTCGTGCGGCGGGAGCTGTTCCCCCTCGGTCATCAGGCAGTCGTCGAGGGCGGCGTGCAGAGCCTCGGCGCGCAGGCCGGTGCCGATGAACACCAGCTCCTGGCCCTGCGGGGTGCTCTCCTCGCGGGCGCCGGAGGGCTCGAACCGGGCCACCGACCCGGCCTGGGACCACAGCCCTGTCACCTCCGAGCGGCCGGCCAGCCAGAAGAAGCCCTTGGAGCGCAGCACGTCCCCGAAGTCCCCGCTGTCGAGCCGCTCGGTGACGAATGTCCACAGCCGGCCCGGATGGAAGGCGCGGCCGGAACGGTAGACGGTGCTGGAGATGCCGTACTCCTCGGTCTCCGGCACGTGGTCGCCGTTGAGCTCCCGCACCCAGCCCGGTGCCTGCTGGGCGCGCTCCAGGTCGAACAGGCCGGTGCCTAGCACCTCGCCGACCGCCACCCGCCCGTGCCGGGCGGGGACGATACGGGCGACGGGATTGAGGCGGCTGAGGGCGGCCCGCAGCCTGGTGGCCGTCCCCGCGTCGACGAGATCGAGCTTGTTGAGAACCAGGACGTCCGCGAACTCGATCTGGTCCATCAGCAGATCGCTGACGGTGCGCTCGTCGTCCTCGTACTGGTCGAGCCCGCGCTCGGTCAGGGCGTCCCCGCCGGCGAGCTCGGGCATCAGATTGGCGGCGTCCACGACGGTGACCATGGTGTCGAGCCGGGCCAGGTCCGCCAGGGTGGCGCCGTCGTCGCGCGGGAAGGAGAACGTGGCGGCCACCGGCATCGGCTCCGAGATGCCACTGGACTCGATGAGCAGATGGTCGAACCGGCCCTCGCGGGCGAGACGGTCCACCTCCTCCAGCAGGTCGTCGCGCAGCGTGCAGCAGATGCACCCGTTGGTCATCTCGACCAGGCGTTCCTCGGTCCGCGACAGCGCGGCCTCGCCGCCGCGCACCAGGGCCGCGTCGATGTTGATCTCGCTCATGTCGTTGACGATCACCGCGACCCGCAGGCCCTCGCGGTTGCCGAGCACATGGTTGAGCAGGGTGGTCTTGCCCGCGCCGAGGAAGCCCGACAGGACGGTCACCGGCAGTCGTTCGCGCGTCATGTCGTCCCGTCAGCTCTCGGGGCTGAGCAGGCCGCGCTCGTAGGCCTTGAGCAGCCGCTGCGGCACCAGGTAGGTGGTGCCGTCCAGGGTGAACGGCACCAGTTGCGGGGTGGTGGCCTTCCACTGCGCGCGGCGGTGGCGGGTGTTGCTGCGGGACATCTTCCGCTTGGGAACGGCCATGGCGGACCTCCAGGACACGGGGACGGACGTGGGATACCACGCTACATGGAAATGGATGTCGTTTGCGAACGGCCTGGTTCCGAACCGATCCGGCGGCCGGTGTGCCGGCCGGTGGCTCCTGCACCGATACTGGCTCCGCCGGTCGGACAGCTGACGCTCTGTTCAGCAGCGGCGCCGCACTCCGGCTCACCCCCAGGAACGAAAAGTGGAGCAGCAGCAGTCATGACGAAGATCGCAGTGGTCGCGCACAGCCTCGCCGGATCCGCCCTCTCCCTCGCGGCCGCGGTCGCCGAAGGAGCGGCCAAACAGGCGGAGGACAACGAGGTGCGCCTGCTGCGCGTCCGCGACCTGCGCGGCGACGAGGAACTGGCCGCCGATCCGGGCATCGGGGTCCTGTTCGCCGAGCGCGTCGCGCCCCACCCCGTCGCCACCGGCGAGGACCTGGTCTGGGCCGACGCCGTCATCCTGGGCTGCGGCGTACGCTTCGGTGGCATGTCCGCCGCCATGCGCCGCTTCCTGGAGGATGCCGCCGGCCTGTGGGTGAACGGCGGCCTTCAGAACAAGGTGGGCGCCGCCTTCTCCGTCGCCTCCACCCCGCACGGCGGCATGGAGCAGACCGTCCACGACCTGCTGACGGCCATGATGCACTTCGGCATGCTGATCGTTCCGCCCGGCTACGGAGACGAGGTGCAGTACCACGCCTCCAGCCCGTACGGCGCGGTCGCCCAGGCCGGCGGCCCGTCCGGACTGGCCCCCACCGAGGCGGAGTTCGAGGCCGCGCGCTTCCTCGGCGGTCTCGTCGCCCGCACCGCCGCCCGCCTCACCCCGGCCTGAGACTCCCGGACCGGCGGGGGACGCGTGCCGGCGGGGGACGCGTGCGGCGGGGGACGTGCCGGTGAGCGGGAACATCACCGGCCGGGGCCGGGGCAACGCGCAGCGTCACGAGACCGCGTCCCCGGCCGCCGCGGCGCGCCCGTTCTGCGTGGGCAGCGCCGGGGCGGAGTCCGCCGCACCCCGCCTGCGGGGGGCCCGCTGCTGGAGCTGCCACAGTTCCCGGAAGAGTCCCGGCTCCGTGCTCAGCCGGTCGAAATCCCCCTCCTGCTCGATGCGGCCACGGTTCAGGACGACGATGCGGTCGGCCACGGCGACATTGGCGAGACGATGCGTGATCGGCAGCACGGCCCGGTCCCGGGCGAGGCCCCGGAGACCGGAGAACACCCGGTGTTCGGCACGCGCGTCGAGGGCGGCGGTGGGTTCGTCCAGCACGAGCAGACCGGCCGGGCGGTGGTAGGCCCTGGTCAGAGCGGCCCGCTGTCACTGCCCTCCGGAGAGCTCCTGGCCGCCGAGCCACTCGTTGGCCAGCAGCGTGTTGATGCCCGACCGCAGGCCGGGGAGAACCTCCGCGGCCCCGGACGCCTCGCAGGTGGCGAGCACGGCCGCGTCGCGGCTGTCCCCCTGCCCGAGGGTGACGTTCTCCCGCAGGGTGAGCGGGAGGCGCACGTAGTCCTGCGGGACCAGGCACACGTGCCGCCACGCCTGCCACGGGTCCAGATCGCGCGTCGGGATGCCGTCCCAGGCCGCCTCGCCCCCGGTGGGCAGATAGAGACCCGACAGGACCCGGGAGAGCGTCGTCTTGCCGGAGCCGTTCTCCCCGCATGACACGTGCGGGGGAGACACCGCTGAGGCTCTCCGCCGGCGCGCCGTCGTACCGGTAGATCACCTCCCGCAGCTCGAACCGCTGCGGGCGGGAGACAGCCTGGACGGAGCCCCGGGAAGCGCTCATGGCCTCCCCGCCCGCGGTGTCCACGAAGTTCCGCCAGTCCTGGACGTACCGGCCGGTGCGCAGCAGGCGCGCGCCTCCGTTGACGATCCCTCGCACGGAGCCGGTGGCGGTCTGCAGGGCGAAGACGGCGCCGCCCGCATCCGCCAGTTCCATCCGGCCCGTGGACAGCAGCCAGAGCAGGGTGGCCCAGACCAGCGCGGAGGCGATGCCGCCCGCTCCCGCGCCGGCCAGCCCCATCCACGCCCCCTTGTCGGCGGCGGCACGTTCGGCCCTGTTGATCCGGGCCGGCCAGGTCGCGGTAGCGGCGCAGCAGGAACGGGGCCATCGTGCGGGCGCGCATCTCCGCCCCGGCCTCCCCGTGCACCATTTCCCAGCGCAGCCGGTGCAGCATCCGGGAGTGCCCGGACATGGCCAGGGCCGCCAGGTAACGCACGCGGGCGGCCCGGACATAGGCGGCCGCCTGCGGAACGCAGGCCAGCAACAGCAGCGGCAGCAGCGCCGGATGGAGGACGGCGAGGACGGCGGCCCCGGCGGCGCGGTCGAGGCGTCGGCGCCCGGCGGCCGTTCCGCCGGACGGCCCGTCCGGTGGGTGCCGCCGGTGTCCCCGGCCGGCCCGGGAGCCACCGGCGGTCATCAGGCCTCAGGAGCCCGACCGCAGCCCGTACCCGATGTGGAGTATCCGCAGGGCGAGCTGTATGTGCAGCGCGCGCTCGGGTGACTGCCATTCCGGTCCCAGTAGTTCGCCGATGCGTTCCAGTCGCCGGGAGACCGTGTTGGGGTGCACGTGGAGCAGTTTGGCGGCGTGAGTGGGGCTCCCGCCGGCGTTGAAGTAGGCCTCCAGGGAGCCCGTGAGCTCGCTGAGATGCTGCTTGTCGTAACGGATCAGTGGGCCGATGGTGGCATCAAGGAACGCAGGGACGTCGTCGCCCCGGGAGAGCAGAAGACCGAAGAGCCCCACGTCGGCGGCCGACCCGCCGACCCCGGTGGCGCCCATCGCCGCCATCGCCTCCAGGCAGCGCCGTGCCTCCCGGAAGATGCTCGGGACGCTTTCCGGGCTGTCCGACGGGCCTGCCGAGCCCACTGTCACGGGCTGGCCGAGCACCTGGGAGAGCTCGCTGCTGACGGCATGCGCCGCCGCGTTCGGATCGCGGCCCGGAAGCATCAGGATGACGCAGTCCTCGCGGATCAGGTGAAGGCCCCTGGTGCGCTGGGCATGGGAGACGGCCCACACCTGCGCGCTGCCTGCGGGGCCGTGCTGGGGGCGGGCGGCGAGCATGACGTAGGGCTGTCGCAGGTTCACTCCCAGGCGCGAGGCCCGCTGTGTCAGTGCCTCAGCGGTCTCGCTGGTGCTGTCCAGCAGCAGCCTCAGCAACTCTGCGCGGTCCTGACTGGCGGTGACCCCGGCAGCGGGAGCCACCAGGTGGGACACTGCCAGGGCCTGGACGAAGAGGGTCAGTAGCGGGGGTGGTTCGCCGCCGTGTGCGGCGTTGCCCAGGGTGGCCTCTTCGCTGCCGGACGCACCGGGACTGCTCTCGTTGTCGCGGGCGGTGCCGGTCCCGCCGGCTTCCTGGTCCGGCCGGGGCGATGACCGCGCGCACCGCACGTGAACGCTGCTCAGCCACTGCTCCCCGGCGAAGACGACGGTCGTCCACGCGCCGTCCGGGTGCCGCACGGCGTGTCCGCGCGCGTGTGCCCGGGTGGCGGCGGCGATCAGGTCCCCGCACTGGCCAGGCAGTTCGCCTGTCTCGGCCAGGATTTCGCCGTCGGGTGCGCAGACCCGCACTGCCGCGCGCATGTGACGGCCGAACTTCCTCGTGAGCGCTGCCGGCCCGGCACCCTCGAGGGCCGCCTGGATCAGCTGCCGGCCGGCCAGGCTGTCGGCCGACACCTTGAGTAACTGCCGGGTGGTGCTGTCCTGGTCGCGGGGCAGGTTCCGCAGGCGCAGGTTCGCGGCGTCCGTGGCGGCGCCCCGGACCACCGCGGCGGCGCCCAGCTCGCCCAGCGTGCTCATCAAGGCCACCTCTTCCCGGCTGAACTGACGGGGGGCGCGGCAGGCGGTGTAGAGCACGCCCACGTGCCGGGACGCGTGCACCAGCGGCGTGGCGATGACCGCGCGCAGCCCCTCCGCCCGCACCATGTCGTCGGTGACCGCGCGGTGCTCGAACGTGTGGTCGGTGAGAAAGTCGGAGGTCCACACGGGGACCGCGGACTCCAGTGCGCGCTGCCCGAGACCGAGATGCTCGGGGACGCGCAGGCCGATGGTCAGCGGTGAGAGATGGCCGCCGGCGGCACGGACCACGAGCGGGCCGGACAGGGCCGCGCCCTCTCCCAGGGCGACACAGGCCATGTCGGCGCCGAGCAGCATCCGTGCCCGGCGGGTGAGCACGGCGAGGGCGTCGGCCAGGATCTCCTGCTCGGCCAGGTCGACGGCGGTGTCGAGAAGGAAGGTCAGTGCCGCACTGCGCTGCTGAACGCTCTCCAGCCGCCGGCGAAGCTGGAGGACCGCGCGACGCACGCGATCGCGTGCGTCCTGTCCCGCACCGCTCTTCCCGTCGGCCGGCTGTTCTTCGAGTGCCTCCTCCAGATGTTCGTCCTGCGCGCCCGCCGCGAGCAGTTCGAGCGCCGCGACGGCACCCTCATGGATCGCTTGCTGAGCCACCCATCCCCCGAAGTCAATGCTTGTCTTTGATCGCCCAACGCGGGCAGAACGCTAGAAGTGCCCTGTGGCCTGCGATGATGGGAGTTCCTCAGGCTTCCAGCACGCACGATCAGCAAGGGCACTTCGTCAGTGAAATCTTCCCACACGGCGATGGCGACGTTCGCGGCGGCCGATGACTCCGATCCGATCGCGTATGGCGGCCCGCCCCGGCTGGGAGCACCGGAGAACCTGTGGACGGCTGTCGGCCACTGTCCGCGCACCTGACCAGCCGGTCCGACTGCCCACCCACGACCCGAAGGACCTCGGGGACTCCGCCACCGAGACGGTCATCCGGCGCCCACCCCTGCCGACACCGGAAGACCATCCGGAACCGGTGAGCCAACCCGCTCAGGATGCACACGGTGGAGCCAGGTTCGGAGCGGTGAGGCCGTGGCCCTGAGCGCGAACACGTGCCAGCCCTCGCAGCCGCCGCCCGGGCTCCGCAGTCGTCCCGGAACCTTCGGCCGTCCCGTCCTGCCGTCCACGCCCTCACTTGGGTGCCCGGCCCGAGAGACGGGGAAGGCATGAAGTGCGGCACAGGATAACCTGCGGCGGCTCACGCCCGGTGGAGTTCGTCATGTTCCTTCCAGTACTTGACGGACTCCAGGAAACCTGACGAACTGATCGGGCCCGGACTGGTGTTCCGCGGAGTGGTCCCGAAGTATGTCGGCTATGGTCAATACGGACCCAGCTCTTCGAGGAGTGCAGCGCCGCCACCGCCAAAAGCGAGACGGCCGCTCTCGACGACCTGGAGTGGGCGGATGGCGCCCTGGGGCGTGCCGGGCCGCTACGGTCTCCCCGCCGGTCCGCTCAAGCAGTTCATCGACCGGACGCTTCCCCCGCACAGCAGGAAGGGCTGGTCGGCAAGGTGATTCATCCATCACTTCCTCGGCCGCCCTGCACGGTGGCCAGGAAAGCACGCTGCTCGCCCTGAACAACGCCTTCTGTCACTGGGGGGCCATCATCATGCCGCCCGGCGTGGCCGACGCCATTCAGCTCGCTCCCAGGAACAAGAATTCTCACGGAGTCAGCAGCACGTCACGGAATCAGCCCGCAAATGTGGACGATGACCAGCTGGCTGCCATGGAATTACCAAGCCCGCCGAACGGTGGAAATCGCCGCTGCCCTGCGGCGTGGATTCATACAGTCCTGAGTACCGCCGACCACGTCGGGGAGAAGAACCATGGACCAGTCCGTACGGGAAGCGTGTGTGAGACCGGCGCAGCAGCAACCGGATTGGGGAGATAATCATCTGCTCGCCCAGGTGCGTGAGGAACTCGCCGCCCGGCCGCCCCTGGTGAGCACGGGGGAGGTCCGCAGACTGCGTTCACTCCTGGCCGAGGCGGCCGCCGGACGGGTGAACGTACTGCAGGCCGGAGACTGCGCAGAGGACCCGGCGGAGACCAGCAGAGGCCATGTGATGCGCAAGGCCGCCGCACTGGATCTGCTGGCCGGGGCCCTGAAGATCATCACGCGCAAGCCGGTGATCCGGGTCGGCCGGATCGCGGGGCAGTTCGCCAAGCCCCGGTCGAGTCCCGTCGAGCGCGTGGACGGCAGGGACATCCCATCGTTCCGGGGACATCTGGTGAACAGTCCGGTGCCCCGGCCCGCCGAGCGGCGGCACGACCCGAAGCGGATGCTGCACTGTCACGACGCGGCCGACGACATCATGCAGCATTTCGGGGTCGAGGCCCGCCACCCGGCGGCCGGCGCCGAGTCGCCGATGTGGGCGAGCCATGAGGCGCTGGTGCTGGACTACGAGGTGCCGCAGGTCCGGCGCGACCCGGCGGGCGGGCGCGTACTCACCTCCACGCACTGGCCGTGGATCGGGGAACGGACCAGGCAGCCCGACGGGTCGCACGTCGCCCTGTTGTCGCTCGTTACCAACCCTGTCGCGTGCAAGGTCGGCCCCGGTGCGACCACCGAGGAACTGCTCGCGCTCTGCGAGCGGATCGATCCGCACAGGGAGCCCGGCAGGCTGACGCTGATCGCCCGCATGGGCGCCGCAACCGTTGCCCAGCGGCTTCCGGGGCTGGTACGCGCGGTCCGCGACGCCGGCCACCCGGTGTGCTGGCTGACCGATCCGATGCACGGCAACACGGTCACCACCGACGGCGGCCGCAAGACACGCTTCCTGACAGATGTGTGCGCCGAAGTGGCCGCCTTCGTCCAGGCGGTGCGGTCGGCCGGCGGCGTGGCGGCCGGGCTGCACCTGGAGGTGACCCCGGACGATGTCACCGAATGCGTGACCAGTGCCGAGAGCGGCCCGCACACCTTTCCCCGGTACACCACCCACTGCGACCCCCGTCTCAATCCCGACCAGGCGGCGTCCGTCATCTCGGCGTGGAAGGAGTGACCGAGCCGTGTCCCAGAGATCGCCGGGGCCGGTCCCACCGGGCTGTTCACCGTCAGCGAGCCGCTCCGCAGGAACGTGCGGGTGCGCATCATCGACCGGGCGACGGAGCCCACGTCGGTGCCCGAGGCACTCTCGCTGCGGCCGCGCGCGATGGACATCCAGGACGACCTCGGTGTGGACGAGGAGGCGCGGCGGCCCTCGGCCCGCACCGACACCTTCAGCTACTGCTGACCGGGCGGCGGCCCTCTCCGGGCGGGAAGGCCGAACGAGGGGTGCGGCTGCTCTGCCTCGATGACTTCCCGCCCGCCGCCGCCATCGCCGGCGCTCCGCCCGCCACCGCGGTGCTGGAGCAGGCGGCCGGCTCAGTGGTGCGAGCTGTGGTGCCCTTCGTGATCGGCGCGGATGGAGGGAGCAGTAGGTCCGCGGCCGGCTCCAGGGTCCCGTTCAGCGGAAGCACCCACGAGATGGCCTCGCGGACGCCGCTTCATCCTGCACGCGCCACACGGTGGCGGGCCCTGACCGGGCCATCCGCGTGAACCGCAGCAGAGCCCGAACGGAATCACAACCCCGAAATCCCGTGAAATGAGGATGCCATGACCGTTTCCGTCATCGACAGCAGCCCGCTCTTCGAGCTGAGCGCCGAGATTCACGTCGACGCCACTCCCGAGGAGGTGTACGACGTGGTGAGCGACCTCGGTCGCAGCGGTGAGTGGAGCCCCGAGTGCCAGGGCGGCACCTGGGTGTCCGGAGCGCCTCGCGCGGTCGGCTCCGTGTTCAGGGGCGAGAACCTGCGCAGCCCCGAGGTCGTTGCCTGGGCCCCGCTGGTCCGCGGTACCTGGTACACGGAGAGCCGGGTCGTGGCAGCCGAACGCGGCGTCACCTTCCGCTGGATGATGCTCAGTCACGCCCAGGAGGACCAGGAGAGCATCTGGGGCTTCGACACCAGCCTGGCCCCGCAGGGCGGCACCACCCTGGTGCATCACTTCCGGATGGGCAAGGCCACCGCGGGGATTCACAAGATCACGGCTGACCTCGACGAACCGGGCAGGGAGCGGTTTGTCAAGGAGTGGACCGAGAAGCTGGTCCAGGACCTGGGCGAGACACTGACCCGCATCAAGGAGGTCGTGGAGAAGTCCTGAACGTCTCCGGGGCGCCGCACCGGAACGGTCCGGGGCGGCGCCCGTACAGCAGGTCACCGGAGACAGGGCCGGTCTCCGGGTTCTCACCAGGACAGGAGTCACGTCAAGATGTTTCTTCAGCGATTGGGCAACCGGGGCATACGGCTGGGTACTGTCTTCGACCGGGCGGCAGCCCGCCATCCGGTCGGTCTCGTCGTACTGGATCACCGGCTCGACATCGCTCCGGAGCTGGGCACCCGCATGACGCTCACCCAGCTGGCCGCACTGGTGGACGACTTCGCGTCACGGCTGTGGGCCGCGCAGGTCCGCCCCGGCGACCACGTCGTCGTCCACAAGTCGGACAACTTCGATATTTCCCTGCTGGCCTGCGTCATCGCCCGGATCGGCGCCATCCCCGTCCTGCTCTCCACGAAGCTGGACGGGACAACCGTTGCCGCGCTGCTGCGGCGGGTGCCCAGCCCGGTTCTTCTCACCGACCAGGACAAGCTGGACCACCATCTGCCGGCCGAGGTCTTCGAGACGGCCACTCAGGTCCTGCTGGCCTCAGGAAGCCGCTCCGGCGCCCGGGAGCTGGCCGGGCTGGCGGGCGCCGCACGGGTTGCCGCGGTCCCCATGCCACCCGACCACCCCACCTTGATCACCCACACCTCCGGCACCACGGGCATCCCCAAGCTGGCGGTGCACACCGGCTTCACCTTCCAGGCCCGCTACCGCCCGCAGGCCACCATCGTCGCGGCCGGCGTCCGCAGTGACGAGGCGATCGCGGTCCACGTCTCGTTCGTGCACTCCCGGATGTTCACCGCGATGCCGATCGCCGTCCTGCAGGGCCACCCGCTCATCGTGCTGCGGGACGACGACCCGGAAACGGTGGCGGAGATCTTCTCCCAGGTACCGCCCGGGGTCATCGAGGCACACCCCAACACCTTTCTGCGCTGGGAGATACTGGAGGACCACCCGTCCCGGCCGCTGGCCAACGTCAAGTACTTCAGCAGCACGTTCGACGCCATCCACCCCCGGACCGTCCACCGCATGCTCGCCGCCTCCCGCCGCCGCAACGCGCTGTTCGCCCAGGCCTACGGCCAGAGCGAGGTCGGCCCCATCGCGGCACGCACCTACGGCCGCCGCCGTGGCATGACCGAAGGGCGCTGCGTGGGGCGGCCGTTCCCCGGTATGACGAGCGTCCGGGTGGTCAGCCGGGACGGCAAGCCCGTCACCGAGCGCTCTCCCGGCTACATCGAGGTGCGCAGCGACGGACGCATCGTCACGTACCTGGGTGAGCGGCAGCGGTGGGAGAAGCAGGTCAACGACGGCTGGTGGCGGATGGGGGACCTCGGATACCGCACCCGGTGGGGCTGCCTTCACCTGCTGGACCGGGAAGTGGACGAGATCCCGGGTGTCGGGAGCACGCTCAGGATCGAGGACACGCTCTTCTCACGGCTCCACGAGCTGGTGGAAGTGATCATCATCCCCGGCGGCGACGGGACGCCCGTACCGGTGGTCTGCACGAGAGACGACAAGCCCCTGGAGCCGCAGTCCTGGCGGGCAGCCACCGAGGGACTGCCGCCGCTCGCCGAGCCGGTCCGCCTGCGCCTGGACGAACTGCCGCAGACCGCGACCACCAAGATCCGCCGGCTGGAGCTGGCCCGCACGCTCAACGCGCGAGACCCACGGGACGTGAGCGGCGGGGACACGGGCGGAGAAGCGAACCGGGAGCTGACATGATGCGTGACCGCCGACGGGCGGAACTGCCCAGGTGGGACCCCGAGAACGAGACGTTCTGGGAGCAGTCCGGGCGCCGCGTCGCCCGTCGTAACCTGCTCCTGTCGGTGCTCACCGAGCACATCGGCTTCTCGGTGTGGAGCATCTGGTCGGTGCTGGTGCTGTTCATGTCCCCGGAACTGGGCATGGACTTCACTCCCGACCAGAAGTTCCTTCTGGTGATCGTGCCGACCGTGGTGGGCGCACTGCTGCGGCTGCCCTACAGCTGGGCCGTGGTCCGGTTCGGCGGACGCAACTGGACTGTCTTCGCCACCCTGATCCTGCTGGTTCCCGCCACGGGCGCCTGGTGGGCGGTGCAGCGGCCCGGCACCCCCTTCTGGGTGTTCCTCGTCATCGCGGCGCTGGGCGGGGCCGGGGGCGGCAACTTCGCCTCCTCGATGACCAACATCACCCGCTTCTTCCCCCACCGTCACCAGGGCTGGGCTCTGGGACTCAACGCCGGGGGCGGCAACGCGGGCGTGGCCGCGGTCCACATCGTCGGCCTGCTGGTGATCGCGGTGTTCGGTGACACCCATCCGGCCCTGGTGGCGGCGACGTACCTGCCGCTCATCGTCGTGGCCTCGCTCGTGGCCGCGCTCGCCATGGACAACCTCCCTCGGGTGCAGGCCGGGAACAGCCCGGACGGCAGCGCCGGCGGAGAAGGACTGCGGGCCGCCGCACGCAGCGGTCACACCTGGTGGATCTCGCTGCTGTACATCGGCACCTTCGGGTCCTTCATCGGGTACGGCTTCGCGTTCGGGCTGGTTCTGCAGACGCAGTTCGGGGTGAGCGCCCTGGAGGCTGCCTCCTGGACCTTCCTGGGCCCGCTGCTGGGCTCGATCAGCCGCCCGGTCGGTGGCTGGTGCGCGGACCGCTGGGGTGGCGCCCGGGTCTCACTGGTGCTGTTCGCACTGATGGGCCTCGGCACCGTGGTCCTGCTGGTCGCCGGAACCACCGGCTCTCTCGCGGTGTTCGCGGCCGGCTTCATCGCGTTGTTCGTGCTCAGCGGCGCCGGCAACGGCTCGGTCTACAAGCTGCTCCCGGTCGCCTTCGCCCGGGAGGCGGCCAGCCTGCCCGGGGACCGGGCGGCAGCGCTGGCCCGGGCGCGGCTGCTGGCGGGAGCCGCGATGGGCATCTCCGGAGCGATCGGCGCCCTGGGGGGCGCGGGCATCAACCTGGTGCTGCGGGCCTCGTACAGTGACGGCGGCAGCGGGACCCTTGCCTTCTCCGCCTTCCTGGCCTGGTACGCGGTGTGCGCGTTCGTGGTGTGGCAACGGTATCTGCGCACGGACGACATGTCCCGCCCGGCCGGGCGGGGCACCGGCAGGCTCTCGCCCCGCGACGACGAACACGACCGGACGGCGGCCCATGTCTGACCCCGGAAGCACGCCCGGCACGGACAGCCACTGTCCGTACTGCGCTCTCCAGTGCGGCACCGTCCTCACCCGCACGCCGGGCTCCGACGGCACCCCGGGGACGGTGGCCGTGTCCCCGTCGCAGTTCCCCGTCAACGAGGGCGGGCTGTGCCAGAAGGGCTGGACCGCGGGCACCGTACTGGACGCCCCGGACCGGCTGCGCTCCCCGCTGCTCAGGGACAGCGGCGGACGCCTGGCCCCGGTCGGCTGGGACACCGCGCTGGACACCGTGGCGGCCCGGCTCCGCGAGATCCGGGCAGCCCACGGCCCCGATGCCGTCGGTGTCTTCGGAGGCGGCGGGCTCACCAACGAGAAGGCCTATCTGCTGGGCAAGTTCGCCCGGCTGGCGTTGGGCACCAGCCAGATCGACTACAACGGCCGGTTCTGCATGTCCTCGGCGGCCGCGGCCGGCAACGCCGCGTTCGGCCTGGACCGCGGCCTGCCCTTTCCGGTGACCGACCTCGGCAGGTCCGACCTGGTCCTGCTGGCGGGTGCCAACCCGGCCGAGACCATGCCCCCGCTGATGCGACACCTGAACCGGGCACGGGCGCTGATCGTCATCGACCCGCGCCGCACCGCCACCGCGGAACGGGCCGCGCTGCACCTGCGTCCGGAGCCGGGAACGGATCTCGCCCTCGCGCTCGGTCTGTTCCACATCGCCGTCACCGAGGGGCACTGGGACAAGGACACCGTGGCACGCCGCACGACCGGCTTCGACGAGGCCTGGCAGCGGGCCGCCGCCTGGTGGCCCGAGCGGGTGGAGCGACTCACCGGCGTACCGGCCGCCGCCCAGTACGAGGCCGTCCGCCTGCTGGCGCGGGCGCGGCGGGCCCACATCCTCACCGGACGAGGAGCCGAACAGCACCACAAGGGCACCGACACGGTCTCGGCGTTCATCAACCTCGCCCTGGCCCTCGGGCTGCCCGGCAGGCCCGGCAGCGGCTACGGCTGCCTGACCGGTCAGGGCAACGGTCAGGGCGGACGTGAGCACGGCCAGAAGGCCGATCAGCTCCCCGGCTACCGTTCCCTCACCGACCCCGCGGCGCGGCGGGCAGTGGCGCGCGTGTGGGGCGTGCCACCGGACCGGCTTCCCGGGCCCGGCCGCAGCGCCTTCGAGCTGCTGTCAGCACTCGGTACCGACGACGGGCCCCGCGCACTGCTCGTCTTCGGCTCCAACCCCGTGGTATCGGCACCGGACGCCTCCCGGATCACCGAGCGGCTGCGGGCTCTGGACCTGCTCGTGGTCGCCGACTTCGTGCCCTCGGAGACGGCCCGGCTGGCGCACGTGGTCCTGCCGGTCACCCAGTGGGCCGAGGAGGAGGGCACCATGACCAGCCTGGAGGGCCGTGTCCTGCGACGCCGGGCCGTGCGCCTGCCGCCGCCGGAGGTACGCAGCGATCTGCGGGTGCTGCACGGGCTGGCCGTCCGGCTCGGCGAACCTCCCGAGCGCTACCCCACCGAGCCCAGGGTGGTCTTCGACGAACTGCGCCGCGCCTCACGCGGCGGACCGGCCGACTACTCGGGTATCAGCTACCGGCGGCTGGACCGCGGGGAAGCCCTCCACTGGCCGTGCCCCGGCCCCCGGGAGGGTGGACCCGGCCTCGACTCCGCGGCCGATGGCGGGGAACACCCGGGCACGCCCCGGCTCTTCCTGGAACGCTTCGCCCATCCGGACGGCAAGGCCCGCTTCCAGCCGGTGGACCACCGCCCCCCGGCCGACACCCGTGACGAGGACTTCCCCCTGTGGGCCGTCACCGGCCGGCTCCTCGCCCAGTACCAGAGCGGCAGCCAGACACGCCGGGTTCCCGATCTCCTCGCCGCGGCACCGGAGCCGTTCGTCGAGGTCCACCCGGACACCGCGGCCCGGTACGAACTGGCGGACGGCGCACTCGCGAGCATCTCCTCCGCCCGGGGGACCGTCACCGCCCGGGTCCGGATCGACCCGGGGGCACGCTCCGACACCGTCTTTCTCCCGTTCCACTATCCGGGGGAGGGCAGAGCCAATCTGATCACCGGAGGAGCACTTGACCCGCGAAGCCGCATGCCGGAGTTCAAGGTGAGTGCGGTCCGGCTGGAACCGGCACCGTCCGGCTCGGGAGAGATCCGATGACCGGCCGGGTGCTGATCGTCGGTGCCGGCCCCGTGGCGCACCGCCTGGCCGGACGCCTGGCGGCCCTCGGACACGGGGACGGCACCGTGCTCCTGGGCGCGGAGCCCCATCCTCCGTACCACCGGTCCCTGCTCACCCGGCTGCTCAGGCCCGGGACGGAACCCCGCCTGCTGGCGATGCCCCCGCTGCCCCCAGGCACGGAGATACGCGCGCGGGTACGGGTCCGCTCCCTGGACAGGCACCGCCGCAGGGTGCTCACCGATGCCGGAGAGGCCGTCGGCTACGACACACTGGTGCTCGCCACGGGAGCCCGGCCCCGGCTTCCCGGTCCCCAGGAGCTGTCCGGACTGCGGACGGAGGGCGGACGCCTGCTGCCGGGCGCCGGACCCCTGCGTACTCTGCGCGACGCCGCCGAGACCTCCGGACGCCGCGTGGTGGTGCTGGGCGCCGGCCCGCTGGGAGTGGAGGCCGCGGCGGCGCTGCGCCGGGCGGGCCGGGAGACCGTCCTGGTCCACCGCGGACCGCACCCGCTCTCCGGACATCTGGACGCCGCGGCCGGGGAACTGCTGGCCCGCGCGCTCACGGCCCAGGGCATCGGGCTGGAAACCGGGCGGACCGCCGTCTCGGCCGTCCCCGGCAAGCTCACGCTGGACGACGGACGGGTACTGGCCTGGGACAGGCTGCTGCTGTGCACGGGAGCCCAGCCGCGCACCGAGCTGGCGGCGGAGGCCGGGATCCGGGTGCGCCGGGGCATCGTCGTCGACGCGCTGCTGCGGACCGGCGACCCCCGCATTCACGCGATCGGTGACTGCGCCGAGCCGGAAGGCGGGCACACGGGCTCCCTGGAGGAGGGCTGGTCCCAGGCCGACGCGCTCGCCCGGACCCTGGCCGGGCGGCCCACGGCCTTTCACCCCCCGGCCCCCCTGCTGCGGCTGCGGCACGGCGCGGACGTCGCTGTCCTCCACCCGGCCCCGGGAGCCGGGACAGGAGTCCGGCGCGTCACTTTCCGCGATCGGACGCGTGGCCGCTACGCCCGTCTGGACCTGGACGCCGCGGGGCGGCTGGTGTCCGCCGTCACGGTGGGCCTGCCGGAGGCGCCCGCCGCGCTGAGCCAGCTCCACGACACCCGGATGCCGGTCCCCGCGGACCCCCTGCCTCTCCTGCTCGGGGCCCCGGCGCGCAGTACCACCGAAGAGGTGAGGCTGCCGCAGGCTGCCCTCATCTGCCGCTGCAACAACGTGCCGCGGAGGCAGCTCGACCAGGCCTGGCAGCAGGGTGCGCGGACCGTGGAGGCGCTCGCCGCCGCCACCCGGGCCACCACCGGCTGCGGGACCTGTACCGACCAGGTACGCCGGATCTGCAGCCAGCTCGACGCGGCCTCGAAGACAGCACGGTGACCGAGGGCCGGCCCGGCGCACGCCGCCGGCCGCCCCGTGCCGCCCCGTGCCGCCCCGTGCCGCCCCGTTCCGTCCCGTCCTGGAGGAAGCCCGATGACCACCACGCCCACCGCCGCGACCGGCACCGCTCCCGGACCGGACGAAGAGGGAGGGGCTTCGTCCCGGCGCCGGCTGGTCGTGGTCGGCCACGGCGTGGCGGCCCACCGGCTGATCAGCGAGCTCCGGATGCACGACCGGGCCGGCGCCTGGCAGGTGCTGGCCGTCGGGGACGAACCGTACGCCGCCTACAACCGTATAGGACTCCCCGGGCACCTGGCCGGTGGCCCGCCGGACGCACTCGCCCTGGCCGCCCAGGACCACGATCCGCTCGTGGAGATCCGGCTCGCCACGCCCGTGGCGTCCGTCGACCGCGCCACCAGGTCGGTGCTCACGGCGGACGGGGAGCGGCTGGGCTACGACGCCCTGGTGCTGGCCACCGGCGCCGCGCCGTTCCGGCCCCCGGTCCCCGGACTGGATCTCCCCGGCTGCCACCCCTTCCGGACCCTGGACGACGCCCGTCGTATCCGAGGCGCCCTCCGCCCCGGGGTGCCGGCCGTGGTGATCGGCGGCGGGCTGCTCGGTCTCGAAACGGCCTGGGCGATCCACCGGCTGGGCGCCCGCGCCGCTGTGGTGGAGACGGCTCCCCGCCTGATGCCCGCCCAGCTCGACGACACCGCCGCCGCGATGGTCGCCGACCGGCTGCGAGGGGACGGGGTGCGACTGCACTGCGCGGCTTCCGTCCGCAGCGTGGAGGCCGGCCGGGACGGCGGCGCCGCGGCGGTGCTGCTGGAGGACGGCACTCGTCTCCCGGCCGAGCTGGTGGTGTACTCCGCCGGGGTGCGTCCCCGGGACGAACTGGCGGCTCCGGCAGGACTGGCGCGCGGTGAGCGGGGAGGCTTTCTCACCGACGGACTGTGCCGCACCGAGGACCCGCTGGTGTGGGCGATCGGCGACTGTGCCGCCCTGCGCGGGCGCTGCCACGGGCTGGTCGCCCCCGGCTACCGGATGGCGGAGGCCGTGGCCGCACAGCTCCTGGGCCGGCCGGCCCAGGAGCTCGCCGAGTCCACCGCTCCGACCCGGCTCAAGGTGCCCGGCGTCGCGGTGGCCAGCCTGGGCGACGCACACGCCAGAACGCCCGGCGCGGTGGAACTGAGCTTCACGGCCCCGGGGGCCGGCGGCACCGGCGAACGCTACGCCAGGCTCGTCCTGGACGCTGCGGCCCGGCGACTGCTCGGCGCCGTCCTGGTGGGCCACGACGACGCGTACATGCTGCTCAGTTCCCTGGTCGGGGAGGAACTGCCGGCCTCCGCCGACCGGCTGCTCACCGCGGCCTGACAGCCGGCCGGCCGGTCGCCTCCCCCCGGGCACCGGGAATCCGGGGCAGGCCGCGGTCAGCGCGCAGGCTCACCAACAGGGCGTGGCGGAGTCTCCCATCTCTTCAGGGAAGTGAGCCCGTGGGGCTGCGCTCCAGCCGCGCACGCCGCCCCGGGGGCAACCGGGGCGGCGCACGGGGACGAGCGGCGTCATGCGGCACTGCCCGCCGGCTCAGCGGCCCATCGGGGGTGTGCGGGTGGCGACGTTCATCCGGTTCCACCCGTTGATGGTGGTGATCAGCGCGATGAGCTGGGCCAGTTCGCGCTCCTCGAAGTGCTTCGCGGCCTGCGCGTAGACGTCGTCCGGCACGAAGCCGTCGGTGAGCACGGTGACGGCCTCGGTCAGGGCGAGGGCGGCGCGCTCCTTCTCCGTGTAGACCCCCTCGACGTCGTCGAATGCGTTGAGGAAGTAGATCCGCTCCTCGGTCTCCCCGGCCTTCCGCGCGTCCTTGATGTGCATGTCGATGCAGAAGGCACACCGGTTGATCTGCGAAGCCCGGATGAGGACCAACTCGGTGAGGACCGGGTCCACGTCCTTCTTGGCGGCCTCGTACAGGGCGCGCATCGCCTGGTAGACCTCGGGGGCGTTCTTCCACATGTTCATTCGCTGAGTCGCTGTCATGGTTCTGACCGTACTAACCCAAGTGGCCGAGATTATGGTCCAGTTCTGTGTCTGTCCATGGAGCCGCTTCGCGCGGGCGGCCGGACTTCGACCTCCACCTGGACCTGCGCTTCGACGTGACAACCGCGCGGAACGAGGGCGGCAAGCGCGAGAGCCTGATGCGCGCCCTGCGCGAGGCCATCACCGACGGCCGGCTGGCCTCCGGCACCCGTCTGCCGTCCACCCGCACCCTGGCTGCCGACCTCGGCGTTGCCCGCAACACCGTGTCCGACGCCTACGCCGAACTCACGGCCGAAGGCTGGCTGGTGACGCGCCAGGGCTCCGGCACCCGCGTCGCACGCCGCGCCGGCGCCGGAGAACCGTACGCCGTCCCCCGCGCGTCGCGTGCCCCGGCCACGCCTTCCCGTCCGCCCTGACCGCCCTGTGCCAGGCCCTGCGTCAGGAACTGGCCAGCAGCCCGGGAGGCGCCTGCCCGGGCCGGTGATCCCGGCCAAATCCGGGGCCGACCTTCGACTCTCTGCCACCCGGTGTTGAGCCGATGGCGGGCCGCCCTCTACGGTGGCCCCCACCGCCGGAACGATCAGACCTTCACCGGGAGTCACCGCTGTGTCCGCGCCCACCACGCCGACGTCCTCGACGTCACCGACCACCACCGGACTGCCCGCGGCCACGGACCACACGGGTTCCGTACGCCGGGTACTCGCGATCTCCGGCAGCCTGCGCGCGGCCTCGTTCAACACCGCGCTGCTGCGTGCCGCCCCCGCCTACGCGCCGGCCGGAGTCGAGATCGAACTCTACGGTGGCCTGCGCGACCTGCCGCCCCTCGACGAGGACCTGGAAGCCGGCCCGCTGCCCACCGCCGTGGCCGATCTCCATCACCGCGTCCGCGAGGCGGACGGCCTGCTGATCGCCACCCCCGAGTACAACTACTCCGTGCCCGGAGTACTGAAGAACGCGCTGGACTGGGCGAGCCGCCCGGGCACGGAACCGCACCCCCCGCTGCGTGACAAGCCCGTCGCCATCATGGGCGCCTCGCCGTCCGCCTTCGGTACCGTCCGCGCGCAGCTGGCTCTGCGGCAGGTGCTGCTGTGTACGAAAAGCAGGGTGGTGCCCGCGCCCGAGGTCATGCTCTCGAGCGCCTACCGGCACTTCGACGAGAAGGGCGCACTCATCCCCGCATCCGCGGAGAAGCTCTCGGAGCGCCTCACCGCCCTCCTCGCGGCCCTCGACTCCCTCATCGCCGCCTCGCGCCCACGGTAGAGAGGGCCCGCTCCCTCTCTGACGTGCAGAGGCGGGCCGGAATACCGGAACAGTCCCCGCCCACGGATATCCGGCAGTGGACGCCACCTCAGGTGAGAGAACCGGGGGCTTCATCCGGAGTCCGGGGCAACGGCTTTCGGGCGCGGTGTGCGGCGGAGGTGGCGGAGTCGCCATGGGGTGGCGAGGTGGGCGAGCGCGGCGGCTGCCAGGCTTGCCGCGGCCAGGG
Source organism: Streptomyces sodiiphilus (assembly GCF_039529215.1). Classification (NCBI taxonomy): domain Bacteria; kingdom Bacillati; phylum Actinomycetota; class Actinomycetes; order Kitasatosporales; family Streptomycetaceae; genus Streptomyces; species Streptomyces sodiiphilus. The sequence goes on from NZ_BAAAMJ010000018.1 coordinate 53,936, forward strand.
CCCAGCAGGCCGGGGCCTGGGGTGGTGCCCACATCCAGTTCCACCAGCGGACGGTGCCCGCGGGGTCCCAGCCGAGGTAGGTGAGCGGGAAGAGGGTGAGCAGGGGCAGTACCCAGGCCTGTGCCCGGCCCAGGAGGCGGGCGCAGGTCAGGGCCAGGCCCAGCCGGATGAGTTCGGCGCGGATCAGTGCGGCGGCCGCTTCCGGGCTGCGGACCAGCGCTTCACAGACGCCGAGGAGAACAGTGGCGGCCACCGCGGCGGCGACCGTGTGTGCCAGTTCGGCGCGGCCCCAGCTCGGGCCCGCCGACCACCGCCGCCGCGATACCGGCCCGCCGGAGCATCCCCCCCGGACAACGTCTTCATCCGCGACCCCGCCCGGCCCTCCAGCCCCACACGACGCAACGCGTCCTCCGTGGCCGCGCCCGCCTCCGCACGCGGCACCTCACGCAACCACGCGCAGTACCGCACGAACTCCCGGACCGTGTGGTGCGAAAGCAGCCGAAGTCCTGCGGCAGATAGCCGATGTGCCGCCGCGCCCGCCGGGCCGACCGCTCGCAGTCCACCAGCTCGCCACGGGCCCGCAACTCCCCGCGCACCGGCGGCGAGGCGGTCGCCAGCGTACGCAACAGCGCACTCTTTCCCGCACCATTCGGACCCAGCAGCCCGAAAGCCCTCGGCCCGACCCTCAGATCCAGCCCCGAAATGACAGGATCCCTGCCATGGCCCTGCACCAGATCCGACACCTACGACCGCCCGCACACGTTCTCACCCTCACTCAGCGGGGCGCGCGCCCGCTCCGGACGCACGCCCCGTGGCACCGTCGCCGCTGACAGGCGCACACCGAGGCCGTGCGGCTGAACGCCGGCCGGGGGGCCGGGGCGGGCAACNCAGGCCCGCTACGGCCGTGTCACTTGGCGATGAGCACGAGAACAGCGCGGCCGTGCAGGTGATAGGAGCTTCCGGCGCCCCCGACCGGCGCTTCGCTGCCCGGTGCCGCGACCTGGCCGCTGCCCTCCGCCCAGTTCGAGGTGTCCGTCACGCGGTACCACTGCTTGCCGGGACCGGCCGACGGCAGGGTGAAGTCGACGCCGCCGGACCAGCCGTTGTAGGCGATGTACAACGCGCTGCCGGGGTCGTCGAACTCGGTCCCGTCGATGCGCCAGGCCAGCGCGTGGTTGTCGGGGTTGCTCCAGTACGCACCGCTCGGGGCCGTGCCCTGCGGGGTGAACCACTCCAGCTGCCCCATGCCGTTGCCGTTGGTGTCGGCGGAGGTGTAGAAGCCGGCCGGGCGCAGAGCCGGGTGCGCGGCGCGGAACTCGATCATGCGCTGCACGTAGGTGCGGAAGGTGCGCTGCTCACTGGTCCACGAGGTGGTGAGCCAGTTGGCGGCGGAGTCCAGGTTGTAGGGGTTGTTGTTGCACCGGATGCCGCGCAGGTACTCGTCGCCGCCGGTCATCATCGGCGTGCCGGCCGAGAGCATCAGGAAGGCGAAGCCGTTGCGGGCGGCCTTCCGCTGGTCGGCGGCGACGCCTCCCTGGTCCCACGAACGGTTGTGGTCCGAGCCGCCGTCGGAGGGACCGTAGGGCCAGGGCTGGTTGTTGTTCTTGGCGTTGCACGAGTACAGGTCGGCCAGCGTGAAGCCGTCGTGCGCGACCATGAAGTTCACGGAGTTCCAGGGGCTCCGGCCGTCGTCGTAGAGGTCCGAGGAGCCGGAGAAACGGGTGGCGAGCGCACCGGGGGTGACCTGCTCCACCCCCATCATGTTCTGGTCGCTGCGCAGGGTGTCACGGAATTTGTCGTTCCACTCCGACCATCCGGCGGGGAAGTTGCCGACCTGGTAGGTACCGGAGCCGATGGCCCACGGCTCGCCGATCCAGTCGGTGCCGGTGCCGCCGGAGGCGGGGCGCGGCGGCATCAGTGCGGTGATCCGGTTGAGCGCGGTGTCCGGGTCGTTGCGGCTGAACCGGAAGCAGCCGTGCTGGCAGGTGTTGCCGAGCACGCTGGCGAGGTCCAGACGGAAGCCGTCGACCCCGAACTCGTCCTTCCAGTAGGCCAGTGAGTCGGTGATCATGGCGCGGGCCACCGGGTGGTAGGTGTTGACGTTCCCGCCGACGCCGGTGTTGTCCCAGGGGCTCTGGAAGTCACTGGTGAGGGAGTAGTAGGTCGGGTTGTCCAGTCCGCGCCACGAGTACACGCTGTAGGTGTTCTTGTCGGCCGGGTTCCACGGGCCGCCCTCGGCCGTGTGGTTGTAGACGACGTCGACGAAGACCTTCAGCCCGGCGTCGTGGTAGGCCCGCACCATCTCCTTGAACTCACGGGTGGGCCCGCCGGCGCTCTTGTCCGAGGAGTACCGCCGGTCCGGCGCGAAGTAGTTGAGGGTCATGTACCCCCAGTAGTTGTCGCCGTCCGTGCTGGTGGGGTCGACGTCGTTGGCGTCGTTCAGCGTCTCCTGCAGGGGCAGGAACTCGACCGCGGTGACGCCGAGGGCCGCGAGGTCGGCGGCCTTGAGGGCGGCGCCCTTGTAGGTGCCGCGGTAGGCGGCGGGTATGGAGGGGTCGTTCATCGTGAGGCCGCGGACGTGCACCTCGTAGATCACGTCGTCCTTCAGCGCCCGGGTCGGCTTGGTGCCCGTGCCGGTGGTGTCCGAAGGAAGCACGATCCCCTTGGGCGCGACGGTCCCGCTGTCCACCGCGCGGTGGAGCGGTCCGGTCGCGTAGACCGTGGAGTCGGTGTTGCCGGGGTGCATCGGGTCGTGGCTCAGCTCCCGCGCGTAGGGGTCGATGAGCAGCTTGTTCGGGTTGAATCTGTTCCCCTGAGCGTCCACGTCGGAGAGGAACCCGGCAGCCGACCCCTTGGTCCACGAGGAGCTGAAGGGCCAGTTGGGGCCCCACGCGCGGTAGCCGTAGTAGACGGGGCCGGTGATCCCGTAGGAGTTCCGGAGCGTCGTGACCGGCACACTGGTGGACCAGACGCCGTCGGCGCCCTTGGTCAGCGTGAGGGCCGCGGTCTCCTGGCTCCCGGTGGGCGCGCTGTAGAGGTAGAGATCGATCCGGGTCGCACGCGAGGAGTAGATCCGGAAGTCGACGGCCGTACCGGCCGCGTTGTAGTGGGCCCCCAGGGACGACGCCGAGGAGGCGGCGGCCGTCGGGACGAGCGCGGCCGGTGAGCCGGGGCCGGCCAGGCTCACCGTGAACATGGCGGCGATGGCCAGCGCGGCAGCGCGCAGGGCGAAACGGGTACGTCGTGGCCGTGGACGGGAGAAAAGGCGCATGGCGGCTCCTGGGACGGAGGAAAAGCCGCACGCGCGACGACCGTTGCATCTTCGTGGTTCTTGCGAACGCGCTGGACAATAACCGTGCTCGCCGTGATCGGCAAGCCCACCCGCGACCGTTCCGGCGTTGTCACCGGGACGCTCAGGGCCGTACCCGTCACTTCCTTGGGCTGAGGCCGGCGCCGCGCGACGGCGACGGCCACGACGGCCCAGGGCCGGACGACATACGGCCGTCATGAGTAGACGGCGGCCACCTGGGTGTCACGCAGGTCGGGGCCGGAGCGGTGAGGCAATCGGCACCGCCCCGCGGCAGACCCCAGAGACCCCGCCGTCGGACGCTCGCTGAGCAGTCTTGGGGAAGACTCCCGGGTGCGGGGACGACTCCGGCCCGGACCTGGGCGACACCGTGCGCGGGGGGAAGACTCCCGCGGGTGCGGGGACGACATGGTGACTGAGCGGCGCTCGTAGTCGGCGTACGGAAGACCCCCGCGGGGTGCGGGGACGACTCCCGCGCCACCGTGAGGGTCGTTTCCCCTGCCGGAAGACCCCCGCGGGTGCGGGGACGACGGCCTCCTGACCGTCCTCCCGGACATCATCGCTGGAAGACCCCCGCAGGTGCGGGGACGACTCCTACCAGGCCGGTGAGGCCGTTGCCTACCCCGGAAGACCCTCGCGGGTGCGGGGACGACGTTGCCGACAGGGACGGCGTGGCTGCCGATGAGGGAAGACCCCCGCGGGTGCGGGGACGACGGGCGGCCAGGCTGGCGGGAGAGCGCGCATGCCGGAAGACCCCCGCGGGTGCGGGGACGACGGGGTGCCAGTCGATCAGGTACAGGCCGGGCGAGGAAGACCCCCGCGGGTGCGGGGACGACGCCACCACGGCGGGGAATGCGGCCACCGTCGCAGGAAGACCCCCGCGGGTGCGGGGACGACTGGCAGCAGTAGGCATTACCTATTCCTTATCTAGGAAGACCCCCGCGGGTGCGGGGACGACACTTGTTGACCTGCTCGTTTACAGCGGCGGGGGGCGGTTTTCAATCGGTACGGTTCGGGAGAGCATCTTGGCATCCTGGTGCGAGCGGCGGTTCGGCGACTCCAATTTCGCGGATCCCCCGTCGGTTGTCAGTGGCTTGTCTTATGGTCTGTTACCCGAAGCGATTGTACGAGCTGTTGCAAGGGTGGCACGTTGAGTGACGAGTGGGGCGGGGTGGCCCTCGACATCGAAGGGATGTTGGGCAGTCTGTGGGGGAAGTCGGCGGAGAAGGCCGGCGGCAGGAAGAACCTGCTGCTGTCTCACCTCTTCGATACCGCTGCCGTGGCCGAGCTCATGTGGGAGGGGTTTCTGGCCCCCTCCACCCGGCTGGTGCTCGACGACATCGCTGGAGGCCCTGGAGCAGGGAAAAAGTTCTTCGCCTGGCTCTGTGGCGTACATGACTGTGGGAAGGCCACGCCGGCCTTTCAACGCATGTGGCCCGAGGGCGCCGCGGAGGTACGGAAAGCCGGATTGACCTGGCACGACCACCTCATCCCCCGGAAGCCGTGGCGTCACGACCGGGCGGGAGGGCACCTGTTGTGCCGGGATCTCGCCGGGGCCGGGTGGACGGAGGAGCAGATCGATTGGCTCTGGCCGCTCGTCGCCGGGCACCACGGGCGGTTTCCCAGCCGGGGGGAGCTCAAGCCCGCCAACCGGGCTAAGGGACAGCTGGTCGGCACCGGCTCCTGGCCTGCTGTTCAGCGTGCGTTGTTGGAGCGCTTCACCGAAGGGTTGGGCTTCGAGGGCGTGGCAGCGGTGGCTCCAGCCCGCAAGCCCTCCCGGGCGGTGCAGCTGCATCTGAGCGGTCTGATCGTGATGGCGGACTGGATCGCCAGCGATGAGAAGTACTTCCGTGGGGTGGATGACCTCCGCCGAGTGACCCTGGAAGCCGCCCGCGAACGAGCGGGGGAGGCCTGGCTGGCCTTGGGCCTGCACCAGGGCTGGGGCGGCCATGGGATTCCCGGGCAGGAGGCGTTCAGGGAGCGTTTCGGTCAGGAACCGCGTCCCTCCCAGATGATGGTGATCGAGGCGGCTGGGCGAATGAGCGCGCCCGGGCTGTTGCTTGTCGAGGCGCCCATGGGGGAGGGGAAGACCAAGGCGGCCTTGTTGGCTGCGGAGGTCCTCGCGGCACGTTTCGGGGCCGACGGTGTCTTCGTCGGCATGCCCACCCAGGCCACCAGCGATCCGATGTTCAGTGAGGTTCGTAAGTGGCTGAGCCGAATCGATGAAGAGCTGCCGTCCCGGGTTGCGCTGTTGCACGGCAAGCGCATGTTCAACCCGGAATGGCGTGCACTGCTGGAAGGCTCCGAGGCAGACGATGCTTCCCGGTTCGGCGGTGTGGACGAGTACGGCGAGTGCCTTGACGACGATCTGTACGGGGCCGGAACCAGTGACTGGGAGGACAGGACTCCGGCGCCGGGTACGGGAGCGCGGGGCCCCGCAGACTGGTTCCTCGGGACCAAGCGCGGGCTGCTCTGTCCCTTCGTCGTCGGGACTATCGACCAACTGCTGCTGGCCGCGACCAGGACCAAGCACGTCATGCTGCGTATGGCCGGCCTCATGGGCAAGGTCGTCGTCCTCGACGAGGTCCATGCCGCCGACGTTCACATGTCTCAGTTCCTGATGGAGGGACTGCGCTGGCTGGGGCAGGCGGGGGTGCCGGTGGTGCTGCTCTCCGCCACCCTGCCGCCCCGGCAACGGCAGGATCTCGTCACCACCTACCTGGCAGGAGCCTCGTCCCGCGAGGAGTACGTGGCGCACGGGCTGCCCGAGACTGATGGGTACCCGTCGGTGACGGCCGCCTGGCCGTCGAGCCGATCCGGGTCCGTTGCCGAAGCCGGTGGTGTGCCTGAGCCTCAGTACTTGGTCGCGTGCTGCTCGGGGTGGCGCACCGATCTCTCCCTTTCGGTCGATCTCCTCGGTGAGGTCGTGCCACCGCCCCACACCAAGCGAGAGGACCGGGAGGCAGCTGAAGATGGCGCGGCGCGCTCAGTAGTCGACCTGCTGGAGCGGGAACTCAATGCCGGCGGCTGCGTTCTGATCATCCGCAGCAGTGTGCCGCGAGCCCAGAGGCTCTACCGGCTGCTGCGCGACCGGTACGGCGACGAGGTGCACCTGTTGCACGGACGTCTCGCTGTGGGGGAGCGGGCGGACCGGACCGCGAGATGCTTGCGCCTTCTCGGCCCTCCGCAGGGAGTGGAAACCGGAGAACGGCCCGGGCGGATGATTCTGGTGGCCACCCAACTCGCCGAGCAATCGTTCGATGTCGACGTCGACCTGCTGGTGACCGATCTGGCTCCCATCGACCTTCTCCTGCAGCGGATTGGAAGACTGCACCGGCATGCCGGTGTGTCCCGCCCCGCCGGGCTGACCGCGCCGCGTGTGGTGATCACCGGCGTGGACGCGGTGGACCTCGCCGCGCCTCAGTTCCCGGGGGTCTCCGAGGCAATCTACGGACGATTTCTGCTTCTGCGGTCGGCGGCCCTCGTGCGACGGGCGCTGGCGAGTACGGAGGGGACGGCCAGGGGCAGCGGGTGGCGGGTCCCTGCGCAGGTGCCCGAGCTGGTCGCCGCCGGGTATGACGTCTCGGACGCCCTCCTGCCACCGCAGTGGCTGGAAGCCGCCGAGGCCGCTCATCGGCAGTGGGAGAAGACGGAGGGGGAGCGGGCGGAGAAGGCGAGCCAGTCCCTGTTGACCAGGCGCGGTGACAAGGAAGGGAGCACCCTGGCGGGTCTGCACTACGCGGGCCGGCCCGAGAGCGGTGGTGACGCCACGGTGGAGTGGTTGGTGCGGGATGGGTCCCCGACCGTGGAGGCGATCCTGGTCGTGCGGAAGGGCGAGGTCCACTACACCTTGAACGGGCGCGCTCTCTCCGTGAACGGAGATGTCGGAGCCGACCTGTTGGAGGACGTCCTGGCCGGTACCGTGCGGCTTCCGCCGTCCCTCACCGAGTCCGCGCTGAAGGAACTGCGCCCGCTGCCGGGGTGGTTCGGTCACGCCAGGCTGCGCCACTGTCCGGCCTTGCTGCTGGATCACCGAGGACGCACCGTTCTGGGGGACCACGACGTGAGCTACGACCCCGATCTGGGATTGCTGGTGCAGCGGCTCGTCACGAACTGACCGGGCGCCCGGACGAGGCCCAGGTCCCGTCCCCGCTGATGCGGGGCCGACCGGTCGGTGAGACACAGAAGGGGACCACCCCCGCCGCAGTCCGATGCCTCCTCTCGGGAGGGCGGCTGCTCGCGGGGCCGAGGCAATTCTCGCATTCGGCTGCGGAGCGGGGAAGAGCCGTGCCAGAGTTGGCGCTGCTTCAGACAAAGAAGATTGGGAGAGGTCAGTGTCGTTCAACCTGCTCGACGATCCCTGGCTGTCCGTGCAGGTGGTGGACCCGAGTCTGCCGGCCGGCACCGGAGAGGGAGGCACCGTCGAAGTGGGCGTGGGAGAACTCCTGCTCCACGCCGAGCGTTACCGGGATCTGGTCGTTGATCTGCCTACCCAGAAGCCCGCCATTCTCAGACAGGTACTCCTGCCGGTCCTCGTGGATGCGCTGGGGTATCCCGCCGGAGCCGGCGAATGGCTCGCCATGCTGCGTGCCGGTGGCCTCTCCTCTCAGCAGCGCGACACCCTATCCGCCTATCTGGAGGAATATCGGGGCCGTTTCGACCTCTTCGATCCGGTTGACCCTTTCGCCCAGGTGTCCGGGCTGTGCACAGCGAAGGGGGAGAGCAAAGGGGCCGCCCTGCTGGTGGCGACCGCCGCCACGGGGAACAACGTGCCGTTGTTCGCATCGCGGACCGAAGGCGATGTGCTGGAACTGACTCCGGCGGCGGCGGCCCGATGGCTGCTGCACACCCACTGCTGGGACACCGCAGCCATCAAGACCGGGGCGATGGGGGACCCGCGTGTGAAAGCGGGCAAGACCACGGGGAATCCCACCGGGCCCCTTGGCCAGTTGGGGGTAGTGATGCCCATGGGCAGCACCCTGTTCGAGACGCTTGTGCTGAACACCCCCTTCGGCCGTACGCGGCTGTCGGACGACCTTCCGCAGTGGCGTCGGCGCCAGACCACCGGCCGGATCCTGGACACTCTCTCCTGCGCTCTCCCCACCTGGCTGGAACGTGCTTCTCGCGGCCCGCTGGATCTGTGGACCTGGCAGTCCCGGCGCATTCGCCTCATCCCAGAGCAGACCCCGGCCGGCACCCGGGTGACCAGGGTCGTTGTTGCGGCGGGGGACCGGCTGACCGCTACGCCGGACCACGAACCGCACACCGCCTGGAAGCTCACCCCTGCCCCGAAGCGGCCGAGAACCGGGACCGCGGCGAAGCGACCCGTCCCCGCCGTCCTGCCTCGCCGTCACCAGACCGGAAAGGCCGGATGGCGTGGCCTGGAGGCTTTCCTCGCTGTCGAGCGGGAGCAGCGCGAAGCCCGCGGTGACCGTGCCGGCTTCCGCACCAGCGTGCTGCTGGACCAACTCGGTGGGGTGCGGGACCGTCTGCCCGCCACCTACCCACTGCGCGTGGAGCTGACCGGTATGGCGTACGGAAACCAGTCAGCGGTGGTGGAGGACCTCTACTTTGACGCCATTCCCCTTCCGCTGTTGGCCCTCGATCCGGAGGGGCCGGTATCCGCCTCGTTGCTGGAAGCCGCTGACCAGGCGGAACAGCTCGCCGCGGCGCTCAATCACCTGTCCGGCGACCTGATGCGTGCGGCCGGCAGCGAACCCATCCCCTGGGACAAGAGCCAACGGCCCGGTGAGACCCTGCTCTACGCCCTGGACAGCCCGGCCCGTCTCCTCCTTCTGGATCTCCGGGCCGAACCCGAGGACTTCGACGCCTCGGAGAGCGCACTCGAGAAGTGGGAGCACACCGCTGCCAGACACACCTGGGAGGTGGCCGAGCAGGTCCTGGCCACCACCGCTCCCGGCATCTTTTCGGGCCGGCGGAAAGTCAAGGACAAGACGGAGCACGTCTACCGGCTTGCCACCGCCGAACAGAGCTTTCGTGCACGGCTGAGGGTCATCCTGCCTCGCTGGGCGGCCTCTCGCCTCGCCGCACGTCTCGACGCACCTCCGGACCCCACTCCACTTTCCAGCGAAGGATGACCGACGCCGTGACCACCGACAGCACTGCTTCCCCGCCTCCTGGTTCCGAAGGGGCAGATGTGTCCCCGGGCCCTCTTGAGGAGGCGTCCTCGGGCGCCGTCCGCTACTGGGACCGGTACGTCTCCGCCCGGGGGACCTGGCGGCTCCACCCTGTCAGCCGTCAGCCGATGGAGCCGCCGGGGGAGGATCTCGCCGCCATGCGTGCGGGGCTCGCACATCCCGCTGGTGAGGTGTTCGCCCTGTGGCCCTTCTACACCGCCCCCTGCGACGGACGCATCACCCGGCGGCTGGAGGCCGAACACGCTGCCCTCGCCCTCTACGGCCTGCATCAGCAGAGCCGCCGTGAGCCCATGCACCGGCCGGGTGTCGGCTTCGGCGCCGCACTGGCCCGCCTCCGGGAGGGGGGACGCTTTGGCGCCGAAGCGCTGGACCGCCGTGTGGACACAGCGGCCAACGCCACCTCGGTGGCTTCCCTGCGGCACCGGCTGCGAGGGCTCGTCACGCAGTTGCGTACCGGCGGCCAGCCCCTGGACTACAACCGTCTCCTCGAAGACCTCCATGACTGGCATCTGCCCGAGAGGCGTCGCCGTGTCCGCCGCAAGTGGGGGCTCGAGTACTACGCACGCAAGTCCGAACCGCAGAGCTGATCACAGTCCCCGCGGTAGTCAACTCCCGCCCTCGAAAGACGAGGGACTCGACAAGCTGAAGGGAACCGGAGAAACCCGTGACCTCGCGCCAGTACATCGACGTACACATCATCCAGACCGTGCCGCCGGCCAACCTCAACCGTGACGACCAGGGGAACCCCAAGGAAGCCCACTTCGGTGGCACTCGCCGCTCGCGCGTCTCCTCCCAGGCATGGAAGCGAGCCACCCGCCTGCACTTCGCCGAGCGCGTACCGAAGCAGGATCTGGGCACCCGCACCAAGCGCGTCGCCGGAAAGCTCGCCGAACGCATCACCGCCACTGCCGGGGTGGACGCGGACGCCGCGACACGCCTCGCCGGTGCCCTTCTCGCGCCGCTGAAGATCACCGCGGGCAAGAAAGAAGGGGACACCGCCTACCTCTTCTTCTACGGCCGACGGCAGCTCGACGCCGTCGCCGAACTCGTGCGGGGCCGCGCCGCTCAACTCGCCGCTCTTGACGACGACGAACTGGCCGCCGAGATCAAGCAGATGCCCGTGCGCGAAACCTTCCGCTCCGGGCACCCCATCGACGTCGCCCTGTTCGGCCGCATGGTCGCCGACATCCCCGCCCTGAATGTGGACGCCGCCGTGCAGGTCGCCCACGCGCTGTCCACCCACACCACCGAGCTCGAGTTCGACTACTTCACGGCTGTTGACGACGAGAACGAGAAGGAGGAGACGGGCGCCGGCATGATCGGCACCATCGGCTTCAACTCGGCCACCCTCTACCGGTATGCCACCGTCGGCATGCACCAGCTCGTGGACAACCTTTCCGACGAGAAGGCAGCCGTCGACGCGGTTGCCGAGTTCGTTACCTCCTTCGCCCGCTCCATGCCCACCGGCTACCAGAACTCCTTCGCCCACCACACGCTGCCCCGGCTGGTCGCCGTCACCGTCCGCACCGATCAGCCGGTCAACCTGGTTTCCGCCTTCGAGGAGCCGGTCGACCTCGGCACCGAGACACACACCGGCATTGCCCCGGCCTCCATTCGCCGCCTGGCACGCGAACAGCTCACCGCGGTTCGCGCGTGGGGCAACGAGCCTGCCTTCAGCGCTCACTGCCACACCCTCGATCCCGATCACCGGGACGCCATCTCCCTTCTTGGAGAGGCTTTCGGTTCGGTCCGTCCGTTCGACGAACTGCTGATCGCCCTCCGGACCCACCTCACCGGCGGGGACGCCCGATGACCCCAACCCCATCCGGGGACGAGGCCGTACTGCTGCTCCGGCTCGCAGGTCCTCTCCAGGCCTGGGGTGACAGGAGCGCCTTCAACCGCCGCGAGACCCGTCCCATTCCCACCAAGTCGGGAGTCATCGGCCTGCTCGCCGCCGCCGCCGGCCGCGCTCGCGAGGATCCCCTCGACGACCTGTCACACCTGACGCTCGGCGTGCGGGTGGATCAGCCCGGAACACTTCTGCGCGACTACCACACGGTGAGTGACTACCGCGGACGTCCATTGCTCCAGGCGGGGGTCTCGGCCAAGGGGACCCAGAAACCCACCTCCCCCGCGAAGCACACCCACGTGACCACCCGGTACTACCTTCAGGACGCGGTGTTCCTGGCCGCCGTCGCGGGCCCACGGGAACTCCTCCTAGGCCTCCAGCATGCTCTTCGCAACCCTGCTTTTCCGCTGGCCCTCGGGCGGCGCTCCTGTCCGCCCACCCAGCCACTCTGCCTGGGGCTCAGGGAGACCGATACCGAGTTGGCACTGCGCGACACCCCCTGGCAGGCATCCCGACGAGTGCAGGACCGCTACGCCGGCCGATGGCGCCGCGAACGGAAAGCCGAACGTTCTGCGTACCCGACGACCGTTCCCTGCCCGGTCACCCTTGAGGATCCGCGCGGTGACGACGTCCTCAACGACGTCCCGGTCTCCTACGACCCACTGCGCCGGACCTTCGCAGACCGGCGGGTGCGACACGACTGGTTCTCCGTCCCCACAGCCTTCCCGGCCACGACCGGGCCCCGTACGACCGACAGCCCGGAGGACGGCACCGGGCACGACCCCTTCGCCCTCCTGGGCTGGTGATCACCATGACCTACCTCTCCCGCATCCGCCTGAACCCCTTGCGCGCCATGAGCCGCACCCTCCTGGCCAACCCTCGGGCCATGCACGGTGCGGTGGCCGGCGGCGTTCCCGGCGGCCCTGGCTCCGAGCGGGTGCTCTGGCGGCTCGACGCCGACAATCCCTACCGGCCCCACCTGTTCGTCCTCACCCGTTCCAAGCCGGACTGGACGCACATCGTCGAGAGCGCCGGGTGGCCCGATGCGGATGGTGAACACGCTGCCATCCGCGACTACACCCCTCTCCTCGACAACATCGCACTGGGCCGTGAGTTCGCCTTCCGGCTCACCGCCAACCCCGTGCAGAACACCCACACCCCGCTCAACCCCACCCCAACCCAGAAAGCAAAGCTCGACGCGGCAGCCACCTCGGGAAAGGCGGGGCGCCCTCGAGGACAACGCATCGGCCACCGTACGGTGAGCGCCCAGCTCCGATGGTTCCTCGACCGCACCGAGCGATGGGGTTTCACCGTCCCCCCGGCACGCCTCCCGACTCCAGGAGGGGACGAAGGCACCTCCGTCTTTCCGGAGCCCGACCCACCGCGCGACCTTCGCATCACCGAGCGGCGGCGTCACTCCTTCGCGAAGAGGGAGGAGCAGAAAGCCCGCGTCACTCTCACCACTGCCACGTTCGAAGGCCGCCTGCGCGTCACCGATCCGGCTGCCCTTACCGAGAGTCTCCTCGGCGGCATCGGGCCCGCCAAGGCATACGGGTGCGGACTGCTCACCCTCGCTCCGCTTCGTGAAGGGAGTAACTGACCCGTGGCCGACATTTGGTGGAAGGCCGACCCGCACGACCTGCATCGCATCACCGACCGCGTCTCCAGCGTGTACGTCGAACGCAGTCACCTCGACCGTGACGAGAACGCCGTGGTCATCATCAACAAGCGCGAGACCGTGCGCGTTCCGGCAGCGATGATCGCCGTGGTCCTCCTCGGCCCCGGGACACGGGTGACCCACGGCGCGATGCGTCTCCTCGCCGACTCCGGCACCGCGGTGTGCTGGGTGGGGGAACAGGGAGTGCGCATGTACGCTGCCGGCCTCGGGCCTGCCCGCGGGGCAGGGCTGCTCCACCGGCAGGCGTGGCTTGTGACCCGCCCCAAGGAACGCCTGGCGGTCGCGCGGGCGATGTACGCAATGCGATTTCCGGGTGAGGACGTCTCCACCGCCACCATGCAACAACTCCGTGGCCGGGAGGGGACCCGCGTACGTCGGCTCTACAAGGAACATTCCCGCCGTACCGGCGTGCCATGGGACGGCCGTGTCTACAAGGCGGGGGATGCCTTCGCCGCCGGAGACGATCTCAACCGGCTGCTGTCGGCTGCCAACGCTGCCCTCTACGGCATCAGCCACGCGGTCATCGTGGGCGTGGGCGCGAGTCCAGGGCTCGGCTTCGTGCACACTGGATCGGCCATATCCTTCGTCCTCGACATCGCTGACCTCTACAAGGCCGAGTACACGATTCCCCTGGCCTTCGATCTGGCGGCCAAAGGGTTGACCGAGGAACGCGACGCGCGCCTCGGCCTCCGTGACCTCATCGCCGAGAACAAGCTCCTCGGCCGCATTGTGCAGGACATCAAAGGGCTGCTCTCCACGGACGGAACAGACTTCGACACACCGGTCGTCGGTGAGCTGTGGGACGAACGCGTGGGCGCGGTGCCGTCCGGAGTCAACTGGTCGCAGGGCGGAGAGGAAACACCCGTCCCCGCCGCCCCTCCCGAAGGGGAGCGCTCCGTCCCGCCGCCCCTTCTTCGGTCGGCAGACATGGGAGAGGAGCACATCGCCGTCATCGGTCCTGAGTTCGATACGCCCTCCGCCACTCCGGAGTCATCCCCATGACCGTCATCGTTCTCATAGCAGCTCCGGAAGGCCTGCGCGGCCACCTCACGCGCTGGATGGTCGAGGTCAACGCAGGTGTCTTTGTCGGCAACCCCAGCCGTCGAGTACGCGACCGCCTGTGGGAACTCCTCGCCACTCGGATCGGCGATGGCCAAGCGGTTCTCGTGGAGCCTGCCGCCAACGAACAGGGGTGGGCCGTCCGCACCGCAGGCCGGGACCGCTGGCGTCCGGTGGACTACGACGGTCTTCTCCTCTCCGCCCGGAACCGGCGGTGACCTGATGCGATTCCAACTAAATGAAAACGACCCCTCACCGCGCTAAAACCCCAGGTCAAAAAGTGTCGGCCCCGCACCCGCGGGGATGGTCCTGCGCATCATCCGGCGGTGCCTCCCAATGCCCGGTCGGCCCCGCACCCGCGGGGATGGTCCTGTAGATATCCAGTTCGTTTCCCGTCTCCTCCGGTCGGCCCCGCACCCGCGGGGATGGTCCCTTCCCCAGCGAGGTGATAGGGACCCATGCCACGTCGGCCCCGCACCCGCGGGGATGGTCCCGCGTCTTGCGCCCTCTGCCCCGTATGGCGTACGTCGGCCCCGCACCCGCGGGGATGGTCCGGCCACGCGCTTTGGGTGCTTTCCACTCGTCACGTCGGCCCCGCACCCGCGGGGATGGTCCCCGGCCGGCGGGGGCCCGTGATGGGCCCCCGCGGTCGGCCCCGCACCCGCGGGGATGGTCCTCTCCGGGTCCATCCCGTTGCCGTAGCGCACCCGTCGGCCCCGCACCCGCGGGGATGGTCCGTCCTCTATGGCGGCCATCAGTCCTCCTGTCCGGTCGGCCCCGCACCCGCGGGGATGGTCCTCTCACCCACGGCCTGCAGCCCGGCCAGATGATGTCGGCCCCGCACCCGCGGGGATGGTCCGCTTTCCGATCGGTCGTGCGCACGTGGTCTTGAGTCGGCCCCGCACCCGCGGGGATGGTCCTACCGATTCGTAGTCGTCCGCCAGGAACGAGATGTCGGCCCCGCACCCGCGGGGATGGTCCGCGCCACGAGCTGACACACATGCGCCGCGCGAAGTCGGCCCCGCACCCGCGGGGATGGTCCGCAGCCCTCACCGCCGCCGCATGTCCTCCCTCAGTCGGCCCCGCACCCGCGGGGATGGTCCGAGACATGGGCTGGATCCACGAAGACCCCGACCGTCGGCCCCGCACCCGCGGGGATGGTCCGCACGTCGAGTCCATCACGGACATCTCGGAACAGGAGGGCTCATGGCGGCGAATCGCTTCCGCTGCCCGAACTCGCTTCCACGGCGTACCGCAGGCGCGCGGTGAGGGTCGGCGGTCCGGGGCGGCAGTGCTGTCGGGCGGGGCCGGGCACGTCGTAGGCTGGGGCGCGCAGCTGGTTCGCCCCGTCCGCCAGGCGGGATGCGTCGTAAGAGGGAACCCCGGTGGGAATCCGGGACTGCCCCGCAGCGGTGAGCGGGAACGACCGCCGTCATCGAGCACTGGGTCCGACGTACCGGACCCGGGAAGCGACGGCCAGTAGGTGCCCGGTGTTGAGACACCGGGTGTGCCCGCGAGTCCGAAGACCTGCCCGCTGCCCGCGCGCCACCTGCGCGCGCGGAAGCCGTCCCGCCGCGACTCGCGAAGGAGAGTTGACGTGGCCGAAGCCAGCGTGCCCGTGCGTTCCGCGCCCAAGACCCCGGCCGATTCCCGGGTGACCCTCGCTCACATCATGAGCGAGCACGACACCAACCTGTACGGCACCATCCACGGCGGTGTCGTCATGAAGCTGATCGACGACGCGGCGGCGGCCGAGGCCCGCCGCCACGCCGACGGCCCGGCCGTGACCGTGTCGGTGGACCGCATGTCCTTCCCGGCGCCGGTGCGCGCCGGTGATCTGCTTCGTCTGCACGCCGAGTTGGAGAAGGCCGGGCGGACCTCGATGACTGCCGTGGTGCGGGTGACCGCCGAGCGCTGGAACGCCTCGGGGCCGTTGACGGACGTGGCCACCGCCCGGCTGACCTTTGTCGCCGTCGACGCGGAGGGCCGGCCCCGCCCGGTCCCGCCGCTGGAGTCGGCCTCGCCGGCTGCCGCCTGACCCACCCGCTACCCGGGCCGCCCCTGAGGGGCGGGCGCCCTCCCCTTCCGCCTGCCGGTGTCCGCGCCGGCGGGGGGTGGGGTGCGGGGCGGAGTGGGTCTCCCCGGAAGAGAACCGGAAGCGACCGGAAGACAAGGAGAGTGTCGTCGTGGGCGAGAGGCCGGAAGGAAGCGGTCCGGTGCCGTGCCGGGTCACGGTGTGCCGGGACTGCTGCTGCGGCAGCGCCAAGGTGGCCGGTGTCGACCATGCCGGGCAGGTCGAGCGGCTGCGCCGGGAGACGCGGGTGCGGATCTCGGAGTGTCTGGATGTCTGCGAGAGGGCGAACGTGGTCGTGGTGCAGCCGTGGGCCGCCGGCCGCGCGGCCNCCTGGTTCGGGCTGGTCAACGACCCCGCCGCGACAGAGGACATAGCGGACTGGGTGCGGGCCGGCGGTCCGGGGATCGCCGACTGCCCCGAGGTGCTGGAGCTGTACGCCTTCCCTCCGCCCCGGCGGCACCGGGCCGGTCCGCCCGCTGTGCCGTAACCGCTCCCGGCCCACCCCCGCGGGCCCGGGAACGCGGTTCGCGGGGGCGGAGTGGGGTCAGGTCCGTTCCCACGCCACGACCAGGTCGGCGCGGGCGCCGAACTTCTCCAGGTGGCGTCCGACGACGCCCTCCACCCGGTCCAGCGTCTCCCGGTCCACCGCACGCGAGCGCAGTTCCAGGTCGCCCTCCCGTGCCACAGCAGCAGGCAGTCACCGCCCGGGAAGACCACGCGCGAGCCGGCCTCCTCCTCGACTGTCTCCAGCTTGCGGCCGAGGTGGGAGACGAGCTGCTTGGCGTAGTGGTGCTGGGTGTCGGTGCGTACCACCGCCCGGCCGGTCAGGCCCGGGGTGCCGTCGGTTCCGGCGGTGGCGCCGGGGGTGTGAGGGGTGTCAGTCTTAGAAGACTCCGATCCGGTGTCCGTCGATGTCATGGATGGCGATGCCGAGGTCGTAGACGGTCCACAGGGCGTCGGACCGCAGGATGTCGGCCGGGGCGCCCTGACGGACCACGCGTCCGTCGCGCAGCGCGACGATGTGGTCGGAGTAGACGGACGCGAAGTTGATGTCGTGCAGGACGACGACGGTCTTGCCCAGCTCGTCCACCGCCCGGCGCAGGAAGCGCATCATCTCCACCGCGTGTTTCATGTCCAGGTTGTTCAGCGGCTCGTCCAGGAGCAGGTAGTCGGTGTCCTGGCACAGCACCATCGCGACGAAGGCCCGCTGCCGCTGGCCACCGGACAGTTCGTCCAGGTAGCGGTCGGCCAGGCCGCCCAGGCGCAGGTGGTCCAGCGCCCGTTCCACGTGCTCCCGGTCGACGACGGTGAGCCGTCCCCGGGAGTGCGGGTACCGCCCGAAGGTCACCAGCACCGTCGACAGCAGCAGACTGTCGTCGACCGTGTTGAAGTTTCCGGTGAGGAGCTCGAGCTGGATGCCGCTGGCCTGGAACTCGGCGGACAAGGTCAGCTCGGCCGTGTTCCTGGCGAGCCGCTTGAGCTCGTGGTCGGTGAAGTGACCGGCGTCCGGGGAGCGGCTCCCTTGAACTGGTACTTCGCGGCGGTCTTCCCGCCCCTCGTGCGGCAGGCGCTTCCGGCGGGTGCGTCGGGCAGTCGTGACGTTCTACCGCCGCGCTGGGGCGGCAGCGACGGGCCTTGGATGCTTGCCCGGCGGATCTTGTGGCCATCTGATGGCCGGCTCGTTGCGCCGGGCCTGGCGGGGGGATCTGCCGGACGCCGTCGTCAGGGCCGGTTCGGGTCGGGGTGCACCACCAGGAAGAGCGACCACGCGGGCGCGGCTGGGTCGTCCGGGCGGGCGGCGAACTCGTCCAGCAGATCCTTGAGCCGGGTGCGGAACTCCTCCATCTGCGGCGGTGGCAGGCGCAGCGCCATCCTGATGCCCTCGGCCTCGGCCTCGACCGCGGGGACGAGGGCAAGTTCCTCCAGGAACGCGTCGAGCATCGACCGGTCCAGCGCGGGCGCTTCGAGGCTCCAGCTCTTGCGCGTCGCCAGATACGGGATCTCTCGTGCGCCGCGCGCGCCGCGCCGTTCTTCCTGCGCCTCCAGGAACCCGGTGCGGACCAGCGTTCTGGTGTGGTGCAGCACGCTGGCCGGGTCTCGGCCGAGGATCGCCGCGATCTCCTTGTTCGTGCGCGGCTCCCCTGCGCAGATGCGCAGGATGCGCAGGCGGAGGGCGGAGGCGAGTGCCTTCGCCTCCGCGTCGGTCGCCAGCCGGCGTTCGGTCATGACCGGCAGCCTACTGAAGAGCGGACAGCATCCGTTGAAGGGCCAGACCATGAGTGATTGACAAAACCCAATCACTCGACCAGAGTGCCGCTGTGCCCTTCACAGCCCGGGGATCCGCAGATCTCCCGCCACGCCCACCGTGGCCCGAACAAGCGAGGTCAACCATGCCGAACCGTCCCGGAAAGACCGGCGGGACCGCCGCTCCCGAGAGCCCCGCCGAACAGGCGGATGGTGTCCTGGGTGAGTCCCGTCGAGGCACCCCGGGGCCCGGGGAGAGGGCGAACGACTACGACAGCTTCGCCGAGGCGTACACGGCCGAGAACGAGACCAGCCTCCTCAACGCCTACTACGCGCGCCCCGCGATCGTGGACCTGGCCGGCGACGTGGCGGGCCGCCGGATCCTCGACGCCGGCTGCGGCGCCGGCCCCGTGGCCGAGGCCCTGCGCGAGCGGGGCGCCGTCGTCGCCGGCTTCGACTCCAGCGCCGGGATGCTGGAGTTGGCCAGGCGGCGGCTCGGCGAGGGCGTGGTGCTGGAACGCGCCGAACTGGGCGGCCCGCTGCCCTTCGCCGACGCCGGGTTCGACGACGTCGTCGCCTCCCTGGTCCTGCACTATCTGGAGGACTGGACGACGGCCCTGGCCGAACTGCGGCGCGTGCTGAGGCCCGGCGGTCGCCTCATCGGGTCCGTCCACCACCCCTTCGTCCAGCATATGACGGCACCGCCCGGAACCGACTACTTCGCGACCCGCTCCACCTCCCAGTGGTGGGAACTCGGGGGCACCAAGCACCTGATGACCTTCTGGGACCGGCCGCTGCACGCGATCACCGACGCGTTCACCGCGGCCGGCTTCCGGATCGACGTCATCAGCGAACCGGCCCCGGGACCCGGCGCCCGCGAACGGTTCCCCGAGGTCTTCGAGCAGAAGGAGTCGGGCAGGTTCCTGTGCTTCCTGTTCTTCGTCCTCACGAAGGCATGACCTCCGCCCGTGGGCGCGGGCTGTGGGCTCAGGAGCCGGCCACACGCACGCCTCGTACGGCGTCGCAGATGTCGAGGACCACAACCCCGTCGATCTTCTCGATGCTGCCCTTTCCGAAGCGGCGCCGCAGCGGGTGGGCCCCGGCGTCGCGGGCGAAGGTGAGCTTCTGCGCGGAGGCCGGGTTCGGTGCGGAGTCGATCTCCACAGCGATGTCCTGACCGCCGGATGGCCAGATCACCACGTCCAGTCGCCCGGTCCACGGAGTGGCTGCGCGCGGGAACCCTCCAGCACATGACGTACGTCGTACGGAGCCTGCCCGGCGGTTGAGTGGGTCACTGGGCAGGCTCCATGGAGCCCGGTTCTGCCTTGCGGGGGTCAGTCGAACAGCGGCGCCAGCGCGGCCTCGCCCGCGAGGATCCGCCAGGCGGGCACCCGCACCGTCCGGCCCACCCGGCCGGGCTTGGCGCCGTGGCCCCCGGAGGGCAGGCCGGTGAGCAGGTCGCCCCGCACGTGGAGCAGCCGAAGGTGCCGGGCAGGGTCCGCGCCGGCTCCCGGGCCGGGGTCGATGAGCACCGCCGTGTTCTCACCGGCATCGGTGAACAGCAGGTCCACCGGGTGTCCGCCCACCGGCACGGCCCGCTCCACATCGGTGACGCCCCGTCCGGTCAGGTACGCCTGCAGACGATCGGCGAGGTCCGCGCGGGACTCTGTCACCGGGCTGGGCGTGCCCGCCTCGTCCGCCGCTCCACTGCCTGTTCCCAGCGGTGCCGAGCGTGCGGCGAGGAGGGCCGGCAGGCCGCTCTGCCCCTGCCAGAAGGAGAGGCCGCCGACCGTGATCAGCTGCGACCTGGCCCGGGTCACCGCGACGTTCCACAAGTTGACCTGGCTCGCCACCCAGTGCGTCGTCCGGGGCGGGGTGTTGGCCGCCGCCACCGGACTGAGCACCATCACGTCGCGCTGTCCGCCCTGGAAGGTGTGGACGGTACCGACCCGTACCCGGTCGTCGTCCCGCCACATCCTGGCCAGGGCCTCCTTCTGGGCGCGGAACGGCGTGACCACTCCCACCGTCGCGTCCGGCGGGAGACCCGCCAGCAGTCCGTCGACCACGCGCCGCACGGCCTCCGCCTCCGCCGCATTGCGCCAGGACTGCCCGCCGCCGCCGCGTGCCGACTCACCGGACGGTACGTCGACCCAGCCGAGCACCGGAGCCGGGTCGGCCGTTCCCACCGGGTCGTGCACCGGAACCTGCCGCCGCACGTCGGTCAGCACCCGCAGCCGGCCGCCGTAGCAGTGGCCGTTGACGACGTCCGCGATCCGCGGGTGACAGCGGTAGTGCTCGTCGAGGAGCAGCGCGCCGTCGCCGTGCTGCTCGGCCGCGTGGTACGAGGAGTGCACGTGGTAGGTGAGGCGGTGGTGCTCCAGTTGGGCCGCGCGCAGCCCGGCCCGCGTCCGCGCCTGCCGCTCCTGCTGCGGTGACACTCCGGGGATGTGCCCGAGCTGCATGGGGTCACCGATGATCAGTGCCCGGCGGGCCCGGAACAGCAGCGGCAGCACCGAGGGGATGGAGCACTGGCTCGCCTCGTCGATGACGACGAGGTCGAACAGTTTCGGTGTGAGTTCCAGTTGACGCACCGAGTGGGTGCTGACGGCCCACCCCTTGATATGCGTCATCAGGTTCTTCTGGCTGCGCTGGTAGCCGGACCGGCGGCGGAGCGCCTGGAGCCGCTGGTTCATCAGTGCGGTCGCCCGGCCGGTGGCCTCGGCGGACAGCGCACGGGACAGTTCCGCCGCCAGCCCGCTCAGGGCCTCCGCCGTCGCCAGCCGGGACTCCATGAGCCCGTCCTCGTCCCATTCCCCGTGCTGACGGACGAGTTCCCGCACCTCCCGCTCCACGGACACGACACCGGCCAGCGACTCCAGCAGTTCCGGGGGCACCGGTCGTTGCGAGGCCCAGGCCGGCCATGCCGGTCCGGGCCCTTCCGCTTCTTCGGCCCCAGCCGCCCCCGCAGCGACCAGCGCGGCGAGTGCCCGCCCGCGCCGCCATGCCCCGAGCTGCCACCAGCGGGCCCCGGCAGTCCTCCGCGCCTGGTCCGCCCACCGGTTGAGCGGGGACAGACCGTCCGCGTCCGCCGCCCAGGCCCCTTCGAGGAGGGACAGAGGCAGCTCCAGGGCGGTCGTGCGCTCCTCCCGGTCGCGGAGCAGTTCCAGCAGCCGGATCTCCTCGCCGATCCGCTGTGCCGCCTCCTCCCGCAGCCGGTCGGCCGTCCTGCGGGTGTTGCGCAGCTCGCCGCCCACGGTGGCCGATCCGCGTCGCAAAGGCTCGGCCGGTTCGGCGAGCAGCCGTTCCAGCTTGGCCGCCTCCTGCTCCAGCGCCTCCGCGTTGCCCGTCCGCATCAGCAGGCCGGAAGCGATGTCGTCGCAGCGCTGGGCGACGACGTTCACCGCCTCGTTGTTCGTGGAGGCGACCAGCACCGACTGCCCGGCAGCGACGCAGGTGGTGACGACGGCCGTGACGACCTCGCTCTTGCCCGTGCCGGGCGGCCCCGTCGCCACCGTCAGCGGCTGGGTCATCGCCGAGGAGATCACCTGCTCCTGGCTCTCGTTGCACGGCCCCGGGGCGACGGGCGTCACCGGGACCGTGGTGGTGGCCGGCGCCTGCCCGGCCCCGCGGGCCAGCAGCGCCTCCAGGGCGGTGCCGGGAATCTGCGCGGTCCGCGTGGAGATCTCCAGGAGATTGTCCACCAGCGCCTGGGTGGCCCTGGCCTCCGCGCCCGAGGGCACCAGCAGCACGGCAGCATTGTGCGCTCCGGGCCGCAGGGCCTGCATGACCGTGCGGTCGCTCAGCGCGGACGGGGCCAGCGGTTCGAGTTCCGGCAGCCCCAGCTCCTCCAGCAACTCCCTCACGGCACGCAGCATCTGGGCGTCGTTGCCCTCCTGCCAGGCCGGTTGCCAGCGGGCGACCAGGTCGGCGGCGTCGCCCGCGTCGAGGAATTCCGAGACAACGCCACTGTGGAGGGAGGGCATGCCGCTGGGCCGGAGCACGTCCCGGCCATTCTCATCCGGCGCCAGCTCCAGCTGCTGGATGAGCAGCGGCGCCAGCTCAACCGTGGCGCGTCGCCCCCGGCCACCGTCCCGCGCGGGCAGCGTGATCGCCGGATACCCGTACCAGTACTCCTGCCGTGTCCCCGCCTCAGTAGCCGGCCCGGTCTGTTCGTCCTGAGGCCGCGAAAGCGGTCCGGGCGCGACGATGTGCGGTCCCCGGCCCGACTGGACTGTTTCCTCACCCTGGCTCAGCAGGAAGTACTTCGTGTTCCGGCCGGCGTCCCGGTCGGGCCGCATCCCGGCGGCCGCCTGCGCCGTGAGGCAGTCCGCGTAGTACCGCAGGAGCCGCTGCGAGTCGATGCCGTCCCGTTCGTCCGCCTCGGCCGCCTGCCGCGCCTTCAGCAGCGCGGGGGAGTGCCGGGCGGCCTCGGTGGTGTCATGGGGCAGGGAGGGAAGCCGCACCGGTCGTGCCACGGACCGAGCGAAGGGCAGGCTCCGGGTGGCCCGGATCGTGGACTTGGTGGGCCGCTGCTCCTCTGGTACCCCGTTGCGGGCCATCTGGGCAGTGAGGTAGTCGAAGAGATCGTCGGGGGTGATCCAGCCGCCGTCCTTGACATGCCCGTTGCGCAGCCCTTCGACGATCTCCCCGGTGAACCGTGAGGTGCCGAGGCTGGATCCGGGCGGCGCCATCGCGGAGGCCGCCTGGAGGGCGTCGGACGCGGTGATGAAGTACACGCCGGTCGGCCGCAGCAGGGTGCTCGGCGCGGGCCGCTCCGGCTCCCCCGCCGGACCCTTGGCGGTCCAGCCCTGGACGACGGAACCGCTGGAGCAGCAGTCCAGCAGGACCAGTTTGGAGGCGGCCCGGCAGGACTGGAGCATCCGCTCCAGGAACTCGGCCGGTACGGCCGTGCCCGGCAGGTCGGCGGGGTCGGTGTCGCGGGTCAGGAAGTAGAGCTGGCCGTCCTGCTCGCAGTACTCGCCGTGGCCGCTGAAGTAGAGCAGCGCGGTCTCACTGGGCTGCCGCGCCTCCAGGAACGCCTCGACGGCGTGCAGCATCTCCGTGCGTGTCGGCTCGGCGGCGACAGCACACTCGTTGTACATGCCGATCTCGGTGTTCTCCAGGACCGCCCGCATGTAGTGCAGGTCAGCCCGCACGGCTGGGAGGTCCCGGTATGTGTCGCTGTCGTACGTGGAGACGCCGACGAGCAGGGCGTGGCGGTCGTTGTCGGTCATTGCCGCTCAGCTCGCCGTCGTACCGTCGCTGTCGTCGTCCGCGAGGAACCGCTCGACGAGGTTGCTGTCCTCGCGAGCCTCCTTGCCGGTCACACGCAGGACCGCCCCGTCGGGCCGTTTGACCACGAGGGTGCGCTGAGGGATCCGCGCCAGCCACACCTGCACCAGTGCGGCGACGAGCGAACCGGTGCTCACCAGCAGCCCGACGGTCTCGAGGGACGGGCCGCCCTTGGCGTCGCTCCCTGCCGGGCTTCCGGGTCCGGGCAGATCCAGCCTTGCGGTGGAGTCCGCCTCGGCGAGGGCGGCGAGCAGTTCGCGTGCTTCCTTGCGGGCGCGCAGCGGATCCTCGTCGATGACGGAGATCCGGTATCCGGTGTGGTTCTTGGGCATGACGGTTCTGTGCTCCCCCCTGGGTTTACCGGCTCGGTGCCGGGCGAGCGACACTAGCGCCCGGCACTGACAGTGACGGCACGGTAACCTGCTCTCGCCGCGTCGTTGGCGTGAACCGGTCGCCGATGGCCGAGTCCCGCACCTCTCACGCGAGGCGGAGTTCCGCCCATACCGTCTTTCCCGGCGCGTCCTCGCAGGGGGCGACCGCCCAGCGCGTTGCCAGACCCGCGACCATCTGCAGGCCCCGGCCGGACTCCGCGTCGCCGGGCGGCTCCAGGCCGGAGAGAACGGGGAGGCGCTCGGGACGGGAGTCGGTGACCTCCACGCGCACGGTGTCGGTGTCGTGGATGAGCCGGACGTGGAAGTCCTGTCCGGAGACGTGCCCGTGTCGTACGGCGTTGGCGGTCAGCTCGGCGGTGATGAGCGTGAGGGTGTCGTTGACCCGGCTGCCGTACGGGTGGCCCCACGCGTCGAGCCGGTGGGAGACCAACTTGCGGGCGAGGCGCGCGCCGCGCGGAGTGGAGGTGAAGACCATCGCGAACTCATGGCGGGGGCGGCCGGTCTCGGGCTCGGCCTCGATGCGGGGGGCGTACCCCCGTGGGGTGGAGATTGGGCTGTTCATGTGGCCCACGCTGCCGCTGCCGTCCTAGCGTGACCAGATACGGCGCGCGCACGCAGGGTCGCTGTAGGTGTCCGGTGTGCGGGTGTCGGCGAGACGGAGCGTGACTGCCGGCGCGGGGGCCGCGTTGGCCGTGAGAGGTGGTGCGGGGATGAGTGAACCGACAGGACTGGTGGGCGTGACGTCCGCGAGCGGCGACGACGGTGGCGGGGAGCGGCAGCTCGGGCCGGAGGTCGGGTTCGGTGTCCTGCGTGCCTTCGGGCGGCAGTTGAAACGGTTCCGGGTACGGGCAGGGTTGGAACGGCCCGAGTTCGGCTCCCGGACGGGCTACTCGGCGTCGACCATCGCCGCGTACGAGCAGGGACGCCGGGTGCCACCGCCGAGGTTCATCGACCAGGCGGACGAGGTGCTGGACGCGGCCGGGGTACTCCTGGAGATGAAGGAGGAGGTGGCTCGGGCCCAGTATCCGGCGTTCTTCAGGGACGCGGCCCGGTTGGAGGCAGAGGCCGTGGGGTTGCACGTGTACGCGACGAAGGCTGTGCCGGGGCTCCTCCAGTCCGACGAGTACGCCCGTGCGGTGTTCAGCATGTGGCGGCCGTTGCTGGCTCCGGACGTCATTGAGGAGAGGGTCGCCGCCCGACTGGCCCGCCAAGAGATCTTCGCTCGTGTACCCCAGCCGACCATCAGCTTCGTCATCGAAGAGGCGGTGCTGCGAAGGCCGCTCGGAGGTTGGACGGTCATGCGGGGGCAATTGGAGCAAATCCTGCTGTACGGCCAGCGTCGGAACGTTGAAGTTCAGGTGGTGCCAACCGACTTGGAGGAGCACGCTGGACTGGAGGGGCCGTTCACCTTGATCGAGACGCGCGACGGGCGCAGGATCGCTTACGTGGAGGGGTACAAGGACAGCCGCCTGCATACCGAGCGCGAGGCAGTCCGGGAGCTTGAGGAGCAGTACGGCATCCTCAGAGCTCAAGCGCTCACCCCTCGCGCGTCACTGGCCTTCGTCGAAAAGTTGCTGGGAGAACAATGAACGCCGAGAAGTCCACCGCGTCTGAGTTGGCGTGGTTCAAGAGCAGTTACAGCACGGGATCGGGCGGGGAGTGCATCGAGGTTGCCGTCTGCCCTCGCGCCGTTCGAGTGCGCGACTCGAAAGACGTTGCTCGGCGCGGCCTTGAGGTCGACGCTGGGGCTTGGGGAGCTTTTATCGGCTTCACTGCTCAATGAGCGATAGGTCTGCTCCCGGTGGCGCACCGGGGGCAGACCTGTGGCAGGGCCGTTTGTGCCTGCGGTACAGGCGAAGATGCCTGCTGTTCTTCACCTGTTCCCTCGCCAGTGAGGAACAGGCACAAACACGATCGGTCGGTGTCTGGGATGAAGGACGAATGGGTGCCCCATGCAGCGATCACTCGTGGGGTCAGTGCTTCTGTATGGGTGTCTGTGCCTGTCAAGAATCAGGCACAGAACTCAGGAGGCTGGCGGATGTCGCCGCACTTCGTACTCGGCCTGTACCGGGCCGGCAACGTTCTCGGCACCGTTCTCGCCCCCTGAGAATGTGGTGACAGGCTGTTACGGATGTCCCGCGTCTCGGAAGACGCAGGTCTCATCGCGTCTTATAGAGACCGAAATCAAGGGGCGCTCATCCCTGACGGGTCAGCTTTGCGATGGTCGCCAGCAGAAGATCGGTGTCCGTCAGATCCGGGAGGACCGCGTCCGCGCCTTCCGCGCCGAGCCTTTCGGCAGGCGTCGTGCCGGATGCTACCGCGATCACCCTGGCTCCGCCCTCGACGCCGGTTCTGATGTCCTCCAGGGAATCACCGATGATCACGGTGTTCTGCCGGTCGTACGGGTTTCCGTGTCTGGCCCGCGCGCGTTTCTGCGCCACGGCGACGAGTGCGGGCCGGTGCGAATCGTCGGAGCCTAGCCTCCGATCCCGGTCTCGACGTACCTGTGGAGGTCGAAGGCCCGGAGCTTGACCTTGGCGTTGGGCTGGAGATTGCCGGTGACGACGGTTGGGAGAAGTTCCGGACTCTTCCTTACCGCCCGGAGGGCTGTGAGGGCCCCGGGCATGAGCTGCCCGTCACGCCGGATATCGGGTATGTGCCGGGACAGAAGCTCCGGGAGCAGCCGAATGATCCTGGGAAGCAACGCCGGTACGTCGCTCTCCGGCACACCGTTGTCCAGAAGGAGGCCGCGGACTGCGAGGGGCATGGTTACGCCGGTTCCGCGGGCCGGGAGCCTCTCCGCGGGGCGTCCGACGATCTCGGCGAAAGCCTCCCGGTAGACCTGCCGGTCGATGTCGCCGACGTACAGCAGTGTGCGGTCGATGTCCCACAGCACCAGCACGGAGCGGGCCGTCACCGTTCCCCCTTGGTGGTCAGCATGGTCATGCGGTCGAGCAGGTCACCGGCGTCCGAGGTGTGCCGTTCACCTTGGAGTTCCTCGGCCACATCTGAGAGGTGGTCGTTCAGACGTGCGGACTGCACCCGCTCGGCGAGCGTGAGGGCCCGCTCGGCGGTAGCGCGACCCTCCTCGTGTTCTCCGTTGCGGAGCTGCGCCGTCGCCGCTCTCGCCTGGAACAGCGCCCGAGTGCGTGTCTCCCCGGGGTTCATCGCGTCGTAGGCCAGGGCGAAGCTGTCGGCTGCCCGTCCGGGGGCGCCGAGGTCCAGGAAGCAGCTGCCGGTCTGGCCGTGGATCTCCCCTTCATTGATCCAGTACAGCCACTGCGGGTCGTTCTCGGAACGGCCGCCGGCGCACAGTTCGGATGCCTGCCCGAGGGCGCGCAGGCACTCCTCCCGCTCGCCCAGTTTCGCGTGTCCCCGGGCCTGCCGGGTGAGGAGCATGGCGTGGAGGGCGGGTGTCCCGGCCGGCCTAGTCCTCTGCCAGGGCCACACCGGGCAGACCCCCGAACCCGGCCTTGCCGTCGGTGGTCAGGACGGCGCGGGCGGTGGCGGCGGCGGTGGCGGCGATGATCAGGTCGTGGGCCCCCCGGGGTTTGCCCTGGGTGCGCACGTGGGCGAGGAGGCGGGCGTGCGCGCGGGCGATGTCGAGGGTGTAGTCCTCGACGGGAATGACGGCGAACACCAGGTCGGCGAACTCCTGACGCCGCTGCCGTCGTTGCGGGGTGTCGGCGCGTTCCACACCGGTCAAGAGCTCCGCAGCCGTGACGGCGGCGATGACCAGATCTGCGTTCCGGTTCAGGTGGGTGAGGTCGAGCTTGCCGCGTTCGGCGTCGATGAGGATTCCGGTGTCGAGGATCAACCGTTCCACGGGTCGTCCTCGGTCAGGAGGTCACGCGCGCCGAGGACGTCGTCCCCGTAGGTGGGGTCGTCCTCGGGGTGGCGGCCGCGGAAGGCGAGGAGTGCCTCGGCGAAGTCTCCTCCGTTGGCGACGGGGGCTGGGCCGATCAAGGCCAGGCGTCGTCCGCCGCGGGTGATCACGATGGTCTCTCCGCGCTCGGCCCGGTCCAGGAGGCTTGCGAAGTTGCGCGAAGCCTCGGAGGCCGTGATCAGTCTCATGGGTTCAGAATATCAGAAAACGCCTGTTTGAAGGGTTCCTGGGTCGCGTTGAAGGGCTCGCCGTCATCAGGGAAGTCGTCCACGTCCGGCGCCAGGTGGACGGTACGGACGAACCTGTGCTCCGCGCTGCTCAAGGGGCGCGAAGTCCGAGATGCGCCTCTGCCGCCCAGCGTGGCACGCGCCGTCCAGCAGTACGCGGAGCTCTTCGCGCCGGTGCTGGTGACGCCGCCCCGGGACGACCCGACCTCGGCCGGGACGCCGGTGGAAGCCAAGCACCGGCGGCCCCTGGGGACGGGACGCGAGCGGAAGGCCGCCCCGTGGGAGTGCCGGCGCAGGTGGAAAGCCCCAGAGACGTCCCACAGGTGCCGTCGCCCCCGCCTGACCAGCGTTCTTACTCGTCAGGCGGGGTTCGGCGGCTTCGGTGGTTCAGATGTCGCGGAAGGTTTCGATCTGGGCGCCGACCGAGTTGAGGCGTTCGGCCAGGTCCTCGTAGCCGCGGTTGATGACGTAGACGTTGCGCAGCACGGAGGTGCCCTCGGCGGCCATCATGGCCAGCAGGACGACGACGGCCGGGCGCAGCGCGGGCGGGCACATCATCTCGGCGGCGCGCCAGCGGGTGGGGCCTTCGACGAGGATGCGGTGGGGGTCCAGGAGCTGGAGGCGTCCGCCGAGGCGGCTGAGGTCGGTGAGGTAGATGGCGCGGTTGTCGTAGACCCAGTCGTGGATGAGGGTCGAGCCGTGCGCGGAGGCGGCGATCGCGGCGAAGAACGGGACGTTGTCGATGTTGAGGCCGGGGAACGGCATGGGGTGGATCTTGTCGATCGGGGCTTCGAGTTTGGAGGGGCGGACGGTGAGGTCCGCCAGCCGGGTGCGGCCGTTGTCCGCGGCGTATTCCGGGCCCAGGTCGTGGTCCAGGCCCATGGTCTCCAGGACGGCCAGTTCGATCTCCAGGAACTCCACCGGAGCGCGGCGGATGGTGAGTTCGGAGCCGGTGACGACGGCGGCGGCGATCAGGCTCATGGCCTCGACCGGGTCCTCGGAGGGGGAGTAGTCGACGTCGCGGTCGATCTCGGCGACGCCGTGCACCCGGAGGGTGGTGGTGCCGACGCCCTCGATGCGCACTCCCAGCTGCTCCAGGAAGAAGCACAGGTCCTGGACCATGTAGTTGGAGGAGGCGTTGCGGATGACGGTCTCGCCCTCGTGGCGGGCGGCGGCCAGCAGGGCGTTCTCGGTGACGGTGTCCCCGCGTTCGGTCAGGACGATCGGGCGGGCCGGGTTGACGGTGCGGTCGACGGTGGCGTGGTAGGTGCCCTCGGTGGCGGTGAGTTCCAGGCCGAAGCGGCGCAGGGCCGTCATGTGGGGTTCGACGGTCCGGGTGCCGAGGTCGCAGCCGCCGGCGTAGGGGAGTTTGAACTGGTTCATGCGGTGCAGCAGCGGGCCGAGGAACATGATGATGCTGCGGGTGCGGCGGGCGGCCTCGGCGTCGATGGCGTCGAGGTCCAGTTCGGCGGGCGGTACCAGTTCGAGGTCGACGCCGTCGTTGATCCAGCGGGTGCGGACGCCGATGGAGGAGAGGACCTCCAGGATGCGGAAGACCTCCTCGATGCGCGCGACTCTGCGCAGCACGGTGCGGCCGGAGTTGAGGAGGGACGCGCACAGCAGGGCGACGCAGGCGTTCTTGCTCGTCTTGACGTCGATGCTGCCGGAGAGGCGGCGTCCGCCGACCACGCGCAGGTGCATGGGTCCGGCGTAGCCGAGGGAGACGATCTCGCTGTCGAGTGCTTCGCCGATGCGGGCGATCATCTCAAGGCTGATGTTCTGGTTGCCGCGCTCGATCCGGTTGACCGCACTCTGACTTGTCCCGAGCGCCTCTGCGAGTTGCAGCTGGGTCCAGCCCCGGTGCTGGCGGGCGTCCCGGATGAGGTGGCCGATGCGGCCGAGGTAGTCGTCGGTCATGAAGATCAGCCTATCTCAGATATGAGATGTGTCGCGTCAGGCAGGGCTGTTCGGGTGAGTCGGATGTGCCGCGGGGGTCCCGTCCGGGTCCTCGACCAGCTATGGTTGAGTTGTTCTACTGCAATGCAAATAATGGTCGCGGTGATGTCGTCGTCGCGGCGGTGAGAAGGGCTGGAGATGGGCGAGCAGATGCCGGATGCCGGCGGGAGGGGCCGCAGACTGGCGCTGCTGTCGGCCCCGTACGTGGCCGCCCTGGTGGCCCTGGCGGTGTTCTCCGTGAGCCGGTACGACCGGCTGCCGGACCCGATGGCCACCCACTTCGGCCCCGGCGGCGGTGCCGACGGTTACCTGGCCAGGCCGGTCGCCCTGTGGGTGCCGGTCGCATTCGTGGTCGGCATGTGGCTGCTGTTCGCCTGGATACCGCTCCGGAGCGGTCCGGGGCCCGGCCGCCGTCCGATGCTGGCCCTGGGAGCGGGCGTGGGTGCGATGCTGGGGTACGTCTTCGTGGTCACCGTGCTGGTCAACACGGACGTGGCGGACGCGGCCGAAGTGGCGCTGCCGATATGGCATCTGGCCGTGAGCTTCGGCATCGCCGCACTGGTGGGGCTGGTGGTGTGGCGCCTGGCGGGCCCCGACCCGGAGCCGGAGGCGGACCCGGCGGTGCCCGCGCCGCGGCTCGATCTGGCCGAGGGCGAGGCGGCGTCCTGGAGCCGCCGGACCGGCTCGCCGTTGCTGGGCGGCGTCGCGGTGGCCGCCGTGGTGGCCGCACTCGTGCTGGGGGTGGTCGGGGTGCGGGCGGCTGTGGTGCCGCTGCTGGTGGCCGCCGCGGTCACCGGGGCGCTGACCGGCATCCGGGTCACCGTGGACCGGCACGGTCTCACCGTCGGGCATCCGCTGGTGCGACAGCCCCGCAAGCGCGTGCCCCTGGAGCGCATCGAGGCGGCGCGTACGCGGCGGATCAGTGCGCTGGCCGAGTTCGGGGGCTGGGGGTACCGGATCCGGCCCGGGGCCAGCGGGCTGGTGCTGCGCTCCGGAGAAGGGCTGTCGGTCATGCTGGCCAACGGCAAGGAGTTC
Source organism: Streptomyces sodiiphilus (assembly GCF_039529215.1). Taxonomy (NCBI): domain Bacteria; kingdom Bacillati; phylum Actinomycetota; class Actinomycetes; order Kitasatosporales; family Streptomycetaceae; genus Streptomyces; species Streptomyces sodiiphilus. The sequence continues at coordinate 85,093 of NZ_BAAAMJ010000018.1, forward strand.
GTGGTGACGGTGGAGGATTCCGCCACCGCCGCCGCGCTGCTCAACACCCTGGTCGAGCGGGCGCGAAGGGCGGCGGGCTGAGGATGCTGTTCCGGGTGGACACCGGTTCTCCCGTGCCGCTGGGGGAACAGATCGCGGCATGTGTGCGTGGAGCGATCGCCGAGGGGAACGCGGCACCGGGGGACCGGCTGCCCGCCGCGCGGGAGGTGGCCGATTCCCTCGGGATCAATGTGCATACGGTGCTGCGGGGCTACCAGCGGCTGCGGGACGAGGGCCTGATCGAGCTGCGACGGGGCCGGGGCGCGGTGGTGACGGCGGGGGACGCGCCGGCCGGGCGGGCCCGGCTGGTGGAGTCGGCCGCCCGCCTGGTGGCCGACGCCCGCTCCCTGGGGATGACCGATCAGGAGGTGCTGGGGCTGGTCCGGGCCGGGCTGGTCCGGACACGGGGAGGCGGAGCATGACCACGCGGGGCCGATGTACTAGAGTTATCTCGACATCGAGATATATCTGCGAGGGCGCTGTCGCCGCGGCATCGCGGCAGGCCGCGCGCATCATGCACTGAAGGAGACTGTCGTGTCGGCGAACAGCTTCGATGCCCGCAGCACACTGCAGGTGGGCGACGAGTCGTACGAGATCTTCCGGCTGGACAAGGTGGAGGGCTCCGCCCGCCTGCCCTACAGCCTGAAGGTGCTGCTGGAGAACCTCCTGCGCACCGAGGACGGCGCGAACATCACCGCCGACCACATCCGGGCGCTGGGCGGCTGGGACGCCAAGGCCCAGCCGAGCCAGGAGATCCAGTTCACCCCGGCGCGCGTCATCATGCAGGACTTCACCGGCGTACCGTGCGTCGTGGACCTCGCCACCATGCGGGAGGCCGTCAAGGAGCTGGGCGGCGACCCGGCCCGCATCAACCCGCTGGCCCCGGCCGAGCTGGTCATCGACCACTCCGTGATCGCCGACCGCTTCGGCACCCCCGAGGCGTTCGCGCAGAACGTCGAGCTGGAGTACGGCCGCAACCGTGAGCGCTACCAGTTCCTGCGCTGGGGCCAGACCGCCTTCGACGAGTTCAAGGTCGTCCCGCCCGGCACCGGCATCGTCCACCAGGTCAACATCGAGCACCTGGCCCGCACCGTCATGGTCCGCGGCGGCCAGGCCTACCCGGACACCCTGGTCGGCACCGACTCGCACACCACCATGGTCAACGGCCTGGGCGTGCTGGGCTGGGGCGTCGGCGGCATCGAGGCGGAGGCCGCCATGCTCGGCCAGCCGGTCTCCATGCTCATCCCGCGGGTCGTCGGCTTCAAGCTGACCGGCGAGCTGCCCACCGGCACCACCGCCACCGACCTGGTGCTGACCATCACCGAGATGCTGCGCAAGCACGGCGTGGTCGGCAAGTTCGTCGAGTTCTACGGCGAGGGCGTCGGCGCCATCCCGCTGGCCAACCGCGCCACCATCGGCAACATGTCGCCGGAGTTCGGCTCCACCGCGGCGATGTTCCCGATCGACGGGGAGACCCTCACCTACCTGAGGCTCACCGGCCGCGACGAGCAGCAGCTCGCCCTGGTCGAGGCGTACGCCAAGGAGCAGGGCCTGTGGCTGGACCCGGCCGCCGAGCCGGAGTTCTCCGAGTACCTGGAGCTCGACCTGAGCACCGTGGTGCCCTCCATCGCCGGCCCCAAGCGCCCGCAGGACCGCATCGCCCTGTCCGACGCCAAGTCGCAGTTCGAGCAGGACGTGCGCAAGTACGTGGACGACACCGACCTGGACGAGGCCGGCAAGGAGTCCTTCCCCGCCTCCGACTCCCCGGCCGTCAGCAACGGCGTGCCGACCAAGCAGGTCACCGTCACCGCCGCGGACGGCACCACCTTCGAGCTGGACCACGGCGCGGTGACGGTCGCGGCCATCACCTCCTGCACCAACACCTCCAACCCCTCGGTCATGGTCGGCGCGGCGCTGCTGGCCAAGAAGGCGGTGGAGCGGGGCCTGACCCGCAAGCCGTGGGTCAAGACCACCCTGGCCCCCGGCTCCAAGGTCGTCATGGACTACTACGACCGGGCCGGTCTCACCCCCTACCTGGACAAGCTCGGCTTCAACCTCGTCGGGTACGGCTGCACCACCTGCATCGGCAACTCCGGCCCGCTGCCGGAGGAGGTCTCCCAGGCCGTCAACGACAACGACCTGGCCGTGGTGTCGGTGCTCTCCGGCAACCGCAACTTCGAGGGCCGGATCAACCCCGACGTCAAGATGAACTACCTGGCGTCGCCGCCGCTGGTGGTGGCCTACGCCCTGGCCGGGTCGATGAAGATCGACATCACCACCGAGCCGCTCGGCCTGGACCAGGAGGGCAAGCCCGTCCACCTCGCCGACATCTGGCCCACCGAGCGGGAGATCGAGGAGGTCGTGGCCTCCGCGATCGGCCAGGAGATGTTCGGCGAGAGCTACGCCGACGTCTTCGCCGGCGACGACCAGTGGAACTCCCTGCCGATCCCGACCGGCAGCACCTTCGAGTGGGACCCGCAGTCCACCTACGTCCGCAAGCCCCCGTACTTCGAGGGCATGGGGAGCGACCCGGAGCCGGTGCGCGACATCGCCGGTGCCCGGGTGCTGGCCAAGCTGGGCGACTCGGTCACCACCGACCACATCTCGCCGGCCGGTGCCATCAAGGCCGACACCCCGGCCGGCCGGTACCTGACCGAGCACGGCGTGGAGCGGCGCGACTTCAACAGCTACGGCTCGCGCCGCGGCAACCACGAGGTCATGATCCGTGGAACCTTCGCCAACATCCGGCTGCGCAACCAGATCGCGCCGGGCACCGAGGGCGGCTACACCCGCGACTTCACCCAGGCGGACGGGCCGGTCGGCTTCATCTACGACGCCTCGCAGAACTACCAGGCCGCCGGCATCCCGCTGGTCGTCCTGGCGGGCAAGGAGTACGGCTCGGGTTCCTCCCGCGACTGGGCGGCCAAGGGCACCGCGCTGCTGGGCGTGCGGGCCGTCATCGCCCAGTCCTACGAGCGCATCCACCGCTCGAACCTGATCGGCATGGGCGTGCTGCCGCTGCAGTTCCCCGAGGGCCACGACGCGGAGACCCTGGGCCTGACCGGTGAGGAGACCTTCTCCATCTCCGGCATCACCGCGCTCAACGACGGCGGCGTCCCGGACACGGTCAAGGTCACCACCGACAGCGGGGTGGAGTTCGACGCGGTGGTCCGCATCGACACCCCCGGTGAGGCGGACTACTACCGCAACGGCGGCATCATGCAGTACGTACTGCGCCAACTTGTCGGTTCTTGACCTGACGTGAACGAGCGCCCTGCCCCTGCATCTCGCGCGCGGGGGCAGGGCGCTCGCGCGCGACGGGGCGGAAGATGCGCCTGCGAGCATGATCGCACGCGATCTGTTCCCGGAGCGGAGCTGCGCATCCTACGGCGACGAAGAACCCCGACATCCCGCATCCGGAGGTCGAGTCCGGCGCACGCACTCCGCAGCCTCCACTGGACTTCCGAATACGTTCCGAATACTATGGATCCATGACCATCGCAGCAGACCTCCCCGTGGCGACTCGGCGCTCCTCGGACCTGAGCAAACACTCCGCCGAGGTCTTCGCCGAGGCCGAGGACCACCCCGTGACGGTGACCCGGCGCGACGGCGAGGCTCTGGTCCTGATGTCGCAGCGCGAGGCCGAGGGTCGTGCCCGCTTGCTGAACTTTGCCGCGCAGCTCATCACCGTCACCCTCGACGACCGCGGCTCGCTCGCCGAGCGGATGTCCAAGGCCTTTCCTTGGATGCTCGCGCTGTCGCCGGCCGACCGGGAGTCCTGCGCGCAGGACCTCGTCGATGCGGCGCGCGCGTCGTTCTCCACCGACCAGCCGCACCTCGCGATCGCAGAGCTGACCTCCTGGAGGGAGACGGCCACCGCCGTCGCGGCCGGGCTCAGCAGCGGCAGCGCCGGTCTGGAGTGGCTCGACGACGATGAGACCGTGGAGCGTCCGTAGCCGTGGCGGCCGCCAGGAAGCGCGAGCTGGTTCCTCGCCCTCCGAAGAAGTTCGAGTACGAGATCCGCTTCGCCACAGCCGATGCGCAGAAGGGATGGCGCGACCTCGTCGCGACGATCCGCAACCCTATGACGGAGACCTGGGACTTCCTCACGCGGACGCCTCTGGCCACGACGCCGACGAACTATCGGCTCAAGGGTGAGCTCGGCATCATCGAGCGTGGCGGCGCGACCCATGAGCGGTGGCAGCACAAACCGACTGCGAAGGGCACCGCGCGCATCTGGTTCTACGTCCACGAGCGCACGGTCTTCCTGGAGCAGGTGCACACGAGTCACCCGAACGAGACGAAGTAGGCGGGCTTCGCAGCGTCGCACCACATGGTCGGTGAGCGCGCATCCGATTCGGATGATCGCCGTGTGGCTGCCGCGACCGGGGACTTTGACTTCACTCGAGGTCGGCGCGGCCTTGGGAAAGGGCGACTCGATCTCCCCGATCACTCCGCGGAGGGGAAGTCTCTGGGTGAAGCGGCTTCGTCAGCTTGGAGGGCTTGCCCCGCTAGTCCAAGAAATCGTGCATGCTCGATAGAGAGAGGGCCTTCTCGTCACACTGCGAACGCCTGCTCGACGGGGTCGCTCGGGTGTGGATCCAGGTGAGTGACCGGCATCATGAGCCACGGAGCCATAGGGAGACCCTTGAGCGCCCGGTCGAGCGTCTCCCGGTCGGTCGCCTGCCACACCCCGTGGGCAGGGAGCCCGTCCGGGCGGAGCCAGAGACGGCGCAGCGGGCCCGCCGACGCAGCGTTGCCGGCAGCCACTGCCTCCTGCTGCCACTTGTCTGCGAGCTGATCCGGAGCCAGGCCACTGGTGTCGCCGGTCTGCTGGGCCCGGACGCAGAGTTTCGCACCTCTCACGAATCCGGCGGCTACCGGGAGGACGGCAGCGGATTCGGCTGCGAGGTCCTGATCACACAGGCCGGCGACGTCTGGAGCCTGCACCGCGGGGACTCGGTCTGGAGCATGACCCGTGAGAGCGAGGGCAGACGGCAGCCGGACGGCAGAACCCTCTTCAGCTCATGGATCGACCTCGCCCCCACACCCACCACCAGCCACCCTCAGCACCTGGCCGCGGAAGTCCGCGCGGCCCTGCTCTCCTGAAGGGGCGCCCCGCATTGCAGATGGCGGCGTCAGCCGGGCCTGCTGTTCGCCCGACCGATTCAACCGATCACGGACCGGGCGAAGGCGACAGTACCGGCGAAGGCACCGCCAGCAGCCAGTACCGCGACAGCCCAGCCGTTCCCTTCCAGCACCGTCAGCACACCGGCGGCCACGGCGATCTGCAGGCCAAGCATCAAGATGACCGCAGCACGCACCGTCATGAGCGGCTCCTGTGAACGATCGGACGGCGTACTCACGAGCACACCCGACCGTCGTTCTCGAGCCTGCTCCACTTCTTTCCGAGGCGGATCAGCTTGCGTCGAGCCCGCTCGCCTTGTGCTCGGTCTTCCTCGACCAATGCCGAGGCCTTGGGCCACGTCATGCGGCCGTTCTCCGAGAAGGCGCGGACTACGGCCTCCTCCCGATCGTCGAGTCGGCTGGCCACATACCGCACAGGGGCGGTCTCGAACTGCTGGGCCCAAGGAACAAGGCGAGGGATTACCAGATCCTCCGGCCCCGGCAAGGTAGCCCGCTGCTCCCAGCCCTCCGGGATGTAGCCAATCGAGGCGCCTCGAATCTGGTGATCGCGCTCCAGATCACAGCCTTGTCGTGCGTACTGGGTCAGGATGCTGCGGACCGACTGGTCATCGGTGAGGTCGACCTCCTGCTCCCAAGCGCGCTCGAACATCGCCACGGCCAAGGCCTGACAGTGGTCCTCCGAGACTGGCCGCAGGCGCAGGCAGCGGTGGAGGAAGTTCTTCATCGGCTCCGGGTCGCCCTTCATATACGCGTCGAAGGCGTAGCGGGCCTCGGCAAGGACGGACGGCTTGAGCTGCTTCGCCCAGTCGGTGACGGAGCCGATTTCGGCGAAGAGGTGCGCCGCATGGCTGCCGATGAGGTCCATCGACGGAAGAGAGCGGAGGAGCTCCTGCATCATCCGCGGCAGTCCCATCTGGACTGCGGTGAAGGCGTCCGGTGCCCATGACCCGGCCATCTGCGCCAGAGGTGCCAGGGACCCAGTCATCTTCTCCAGGCTGGACAGCGGCGAAATCAGAGTCGGAAGGCATTCGAGCACCGGGGCCAGGCCGACGTGCAACTGACGAACCTGACTGGCCAGTGACTGGAAGACATCAGCCATCGATGATAGCCCGGCAGCCACGCCTGCCCAGTTGATCTGCGGTTCGACCACGGACAGGATCGTCCTGGCAACGTTGATGCCGCCCATCAGCCCCAGCGTGTCCACGGTGGAGGCCGGCAGGACCGAGTTCACGGTCTCGGACAAGGAGAGGACCTGGGGCTGCATGTTGGACAGCGCGGCACCATGGGTCCCCAGCCCGTACAGCAGCGACTGGCCGACCATCTCGCCGATGTCAGGAAGCCGGGGAACTGGCAGCTCGATGCCGGCGAGGGCCGGGGCCAGGCCGAAGTTCGCCAGATCGGTGAACTTGAACTCGCTGAGAATCGGGTCGAGTCCACCCAATGACCGGAAGGAATCATCGATACCGGACAGAAGGGAAGCCGCGTCAAGGACGTCAGTCAGCCCGCCGGAGCTCAGGACGGAGTCGCCCAGCGCCGCGAAGTGACTGTGGTCCAGATCGAGCGTGTCCATGGGTGCTGCGAGTCCGGCGCCCGCCACCAGTGCTGCGAGTCCGGTGTTGGCCGGCTCGTCGAGCACCGAAGTTCCGTGCGCGCCGGAGCCTTGCGCTGAGGGCGCGAGCGGTGTTCCTGCTCCCTCGCGCGGTTCTGCAGCAGGCTGCTCTGCGGTGTCCTCGGGTGCCGAGTCCGGCGTTGAAGTCGCAGGCATCTCGGGCCTCCTTTGTTGCTTGGGTAAGTCTGTTCACCTACCTGCGGCGGCAGAGAGCCGATCCGGCACTTACTCCCCAACAATTTTCGTGATCCACATCACATCTCGTTTTCCGGCGGCAGTTCCTGCCACCAACCCGCCCCAACCGTTGGAAGAAGCTGGCTGATCACTGCCCTGACACTGCACCACCCACGTGCAAGGGTCGGATGTGATCACCCCAGACGGTGGGCTGCGTGTCGTGGCCTCCCCGGTTGCTACCGGCCTGTCGTCGTCCGGTAGTCAACAGCGGTGCTGCGGCCCGTCGGCCGAATTGGGGCGAAGTTCCCCGTGTAAATCTTCGTGACGGCAGCCGCGCGGTGATGGACAGCCTCCAGCACATGCAAGCCAGCAGCCCCTGCGGCCGCCACTGGTGGTGACGATCCTGCTGGCTGATTCGGTCACGCGGCAAGGGATAGGCCGAGGCGGGCCGACGTACACCGCCGCCTCGTACACCGCCCAGGTGGGGCGGTCGGTGTCGGCGGTGGCGTACGAGAGCCCTCCGCGTGGGCGGGGTCCTCGGTCTCCTCGGCGGTGGTCACGGGCGCCTCACGCGCAGGCGGCGATGTGCTCGCCGAGCTCAGCGGCGTCCAGGCTGTCGAGGGCGAGGTGGAGGTGTTCCTCGGCGGCGGTGAGATCGCCGAGTTTGGCATGTGACATGCCGGACTCGTGGGCCCACCGGCCGTGGCTGTAGTGCGACGCCCAGGACTGCCCCGGCAGGGCGGGGGCGTGCTCGATGGCAGCCTGGGTGGAGGTGAGGAGCTTGGCGGGGTGGTGTGGTCGCCGTCGGCGGCTGCGGCGCGGGCATAGGTGTTGCGGTAGTACGCGAGCGCCTTGGGGTTGGTCAGCTTCCTGGCTCGCTGCTCGCAGGCTTCGGCGAGCCGTACGGCGGTGGGGATGTGGCCGAGGTCGATGGCCTGGTCCGCGAGCCCGCGCAGGGCGGTGGCGGCGAGTTCGTTCTCGCCTGCCTCGGCGGCGAGCCGGTAGCTGTGCGGGTGTACGGGTTCAAACCGGGTCGGGTAAAGATGTCAAGCGCGAGGCCGGTAGCTATCGCTTCTCCGCTAGCCTCCATGGCATGCGCCCTGTTTTGAGGCGTGAATGCCCCGCCCACAGCGCGCTCAGGCCGAGCGATGCAGCCACGAACGACTGCACGTGCGGAATCCGAGCTGCGGTCGCCGTCCGCCCGATCCCGATGGAAGCGGTCCGCATCGGAGCCGCCGTTACCGCCTCCATCGCCCTGCGTCGCGCAGGGATGGAGGATCAAGCAGATCAGCTCGTCCGCGATACAGACGGCAGCGACAGCACGCCACGTCGTCCCGCCTCGTCCAAGTGCCCGGTCTCCGTACGCCAGGAACCCCGCAGTGACCGGCGCAACGTATGTCGCCGATCACTGCCACGAGCGCGTCCCCGTAAGGCCGCCAAGCCGAGTCCTCGAAAGACCCTTGCGCCTCTAACCTCCCTGGTTCGCTTGTGGGCTGAGCTGGTCTGATCTTGGTGGAACGCGGTGGGTTCGGCTTCTGGGGGCCGGGTGGGCGTGACTGGGGCCCGACGCGCGGGTCGGGTGCTCCGGGTTGCTCGGGTCGTGGGTGGGCAGGGACGGTGGCGCGGTTTGGGTGGCCGGCCTGGGCAGGGCTGCCAGGCGGGTGAAGGCGCTGGTCAGCTTGTGTCGCCAGGGCCAGGCGGCGGCAATGCGTAGGTGGAGGCGGCGGGCGCCGCGGGTGATGCGGGCGGCTGCGTGCAGGATCCGGTGGCGGAGCTTCTTCGGTTCGGCGGTGGCCAGCTCGCCTTCCAGCAGCAGGGTTCGGGATGCTCCTATGGCTGTCAAGCCGCTGGAGTCAGGTCGGTTTGAGTGATTCGTTCGGTTGGTGTGCTGGTCAGGGCGCGGTAGACCTCGCGGGCGACGAATCGCTTGAGGCAGCGCATGATGTCCTTCTTGTTCAGTCCTTCCTTGGTGCGGCGTTCGACGTAGGCGCGGGTGCGTTCGTCGAAGCGCATGCGGGTGAGGACGGTGGTGTGCAGGGCGTTGTTGGCGGCTCGGTCGCCGCCTCGGTTGTGCGGCCGGAGGAGGCCGGGATCGGAGCGACACCGGCCAGGTGCGCGAAAGCGCTCTCAGACCGCATCCGCTCGGGGTTGTCCCCGGCTGAGGCCAGCAGCTGGCCGGCGGTCTCCGGGCCGACGCCGAACAGCTCCAGCAGCGCGGGGGCAGCCTGCTTGACCAGCGGACCGATCTCGGTGTCCAGCTCGGCGATCTCCTCGTCCAGGGCCTGGTGACGGCGGGCGAGCCGCCGCAGCGAGGCCCGGGTCGCCGCCAGCGGGCGGGACAGATCGTCACCGGGCCGCAGCCGGGCCAGGGCGCGTATCAACACGGACCTGTCCAGCCCGGCGGCCTGCTCGCGCAGCATCGCGGGGGCTGCCACCAGCAGGTTACGGATCTGGTTCATCGCCTGGGTGCGGGCCTTGACCGCACTGCGGCGAGCGACTCGCAGGACGCGGACCGCCTCGACAACGCCGTCGCGGCTCTTCGGTGTGCCGGTGGCCCGCCCGGACAGCACGGCCGTCGCGGCGGCGTAGGCGTCGATCGGGTCGGACTTGCCCTTCATCCGCCGGGTCTTGCGGTCGGGTCGGTCCACGTCGATGACAGTGGTCCCGGAGGCTGCCAGTACCCGGGCCAGTTCGGCGCCGTAGGCGCCGGTGCCCTCGATCCCGACCGCTGTCAGTTCGCCGTGGCAGCGCATCCACTCCAGCAGGTCTCGGTAGCGCGGCCGTAGCCGGCGCAGCGCATCGGTGAGCGCACCGGTCAGACCGGTGGCATCGGCGAGATCGGCCAGCAGACGCGAGCCGGCGTGGCTGACCACCCCACGCCCGTCGGCCGAGACCACAAGACGGGGACGCGACCCGGTAGTGTGCACGTAGAAAGTGCCTTCCCGCTCGGACTGCTGAGACCTTAGACAAGCCTCATCTTCCCAGCTCAGAAGGCACTTTCGCTTTCCCGATCAAGATCCGAACACCGCAGCAACTGAAACGCGCAGGGTAGTGGGCGATCGCGGTGGTGACGGCGACGATCCGTTCCGCGCGGAGGCGCTTGGCCTTGTCGACGGGCTTCGGCCAGTACTCGATGCGTTCGAGGTCCGCTCGCAACTCGGCCTCGTCCGCGTATGCGCGCGGGGCGTCCGGCGACTTCGCGATGGCCTTGCCGTACTCGAGCGTCCATGTCATCCCGGTCTTCGTGAGCCGGGTCGGGGCCGTCCACGGCGTGTGACGCGGTCCGAAGAGGTGCGGCCGCTTCCGCATGGTCTCGCTCGCCCACTCGGGAAGGCCGCCGTAGCCGACCGGGGCGGTGGGCGGCCAGAACCACTCGAGCGGCACGACGTCCGGGTCGGCCACCGCCCAGGCGTGCTCCGACAAGGTGCTGGCGACGTCGTCGCTGAGGAAGCGCAGCATGCCGAGCGTGAAGCAGATCGGGTCGTCGGAGTCGGCCATGTCTTCGGCCCCGCAGAAGCCGAGGAGATCGCGCCGAAGCATCTACTGGCGAGAAGGTCGGGGATCGGCAAGGCAGGGGCGCACAGGGGCCCGGTCACGCGAGGACCCGGGCCCGCCGCCGTAGCAGCGGGCGGAACACGGGGCAACCGCCAACGGAGCACGTCGACTCTCCGTGCCGCGCGTGTTGAGGTGCTGCGTTGGCGGTAGGAAAACTCAGCCAGACGTGCCCTCCACGCCCGGAAATTGTGCGCATTGTGGCGATCTGATGCGAGGATCACTGCCCATAACGCCATCGTCCTCGAGATCCTGCAGAACTACCGTGCAGCGGGAGCACGTCGCAGTACGTGCTGCGCTCGCTGATCCGCAAGTAACCGGCGGCGGAAGGGTTTTCGCCGGACGGCGGGCCGCGTTTCCTCTCGGGGAGGGACGCGGCCCGCCGTTTGTGTCGGGCAGGTCTCAACTCGGAAAAGCATGCCGGTGAAGGCTGTTCCTGATCTTGCCCCCGCCGTGCGGAGTGGACTATACCTGTCCGGGTCCGGAAGGGCCGCCCGAGCGGCGGTCCTTCGTTCCGGGGCAGGCGACGGCGGCAGCCCTGCGGAGGTCTGTCGCTGCTTCCTCCCGTGCACGACGAGCGAGACCTGCTGCAACTGAACCGCGGTGTCGGACCCTCACCTGCGCGACGGACGGGAGACCGCCACACCGCCTGAGTCCTGTATGAAGGCGAGGACTTGAGCATGACTTCCAGCTCGCATGTCAACCGGCGCGCCCTCCTCAAGCGCTCCGCCGCGGCCGGTGTGCTCGCCGTCCCGGCGATGGGCGCGCTGTCCGCCTGCGCCAGCGGCGGCTCGGACGGGGACGGCGGCGGTGCCGCCGAGGTCGAGGCCACCGACGACAACCCGCTGGGCGTCGACGCCGAGGCCCGCCTCGAAGTCGTCATCTTCGACGGCGGCTTCGGCGACCAGTACGCCCTGGACGCCGGCGAGATCTACATGGCGGACTACGGGGAGATCGACCACTCCAAGACGCAGGAGATCCGCTCCCGGCTCCAGCCCCGGATGGTGTCCGGGGACCCGCCGGACCTCATCAACAACTCCGGCGCCGAGCAGATGGACATGCCGGCCCTGATATCCAACGACCAGGTCGCCGACCTCACCCCGCTGCTGGACGCCCCCTCGCTGGACGACCCGGACGTGCCGGTGCGCGACACCCTGGTCCCGGGCACCGTCGAGGTCGGCCAGTACGGCGGCCAGGAGGTCTACCAGCTCAACTACGCCTACACCATCTACGGCACCTGGTACTCCCGTACCGCCCTGGAGCGGCTGGGCGTGGAGTATCCCAGGACCTGGGACGAGATGCTGTCGGTCTGCGAGAAGGCGAAGAAGGAGGACATCGCGGGCTGGACGTACGCCGGCCAGCACCCCTACTACTTCACCTTCACGCTGCTGCCGTTCATTGCCAAGATCGGCGGCGCGGACGTCCTGAAGGCGATAGACAACCTGGAGCCCAACGCCTGGCGGCACGACGCGGTCAAGGCCGCCTTCGAGGCGTACTACGAGCTCCAGGCCAAGGGATACATCCTGCGCGGCACCCCGGGCCTGGACCACATCGAGTCGCAGACCGAGTGGACCAAGGGCCGCGCGCTGTTCCTGCCCAACGGCTCCTGGGTGGAGAACGAGGCCGCCGAGACCACCCCCGACGACTTCGAGATGGCCGTCGCGCCGCCCACCAGCCTCGACGCCGGCGACGCCATGCCGTTCGAGACGGTCTACGCCGCGGCCGGCGAGCCGTTCATCGTGCCGGCCGACGCCGGGAACCGGGCCGGCGGCATGGAGTTCCTGCGGATCATGCTCGGCCGGGAGTCCGCGCGGAACTTCACCCAGCTGGTGTCCTCCCTCAGCTGCGTGCAGGGCGCCGCCGAGGGCCTGGACCTGCCGCCCGGCCTGAGCACCGCCAGCCAGGTGCTGGAGGCGGCCGGGGAGAACGTCGTGAACCCCCGGTTCCGCGAGTGGTACCCGGAGCTGTTCCGGGAGCGGGTCGGCGGGGAGATCGCGGCCATGATGTCCGGCGACATCGACCCGGACCGGGCGATCGCCAACATCCAGCGGCACGCCGACGACACCGCGGCGGACGACTCCATCCAGAAGTTCCAGCACCCCTGATCCGGGCGGCGGGGCACCAGGGCAGGGACGAGGAACCGGGGGCAGGGCAGTGACGAAGCGGGGCGACATGGCCGAGGACGTCCGGACGGCACCGCGCAAGGGCGCCGCGGCGCCGCCCGCCCGCCCGGAGGCGACGACGGCCGGCGACCGGCTGCTGTTCGTGGCGGCCTTCTTCCTGCCGCCCCGCCTCACCCCGGACCGCGTCCGCTATCACCGGTGGTACCGGAAGCTGGACACCTACCGGTTCATCTGCTGGTTCCTGTCCCTGCCGCTGCTGTTCTACGGGGTCTTCGTCGTCTCGCCGTTCCTGCAGGCGTTCTTCTACTCGCTGACCGACTGGACCGGGCTCAGCGCGAACTACAACTTCGTCGGCTTCGACAATTACGTCAGGCTGTGGGGCGACGCGCAGTTCTGGAGCGCGCTGTGGAACAGCGTGCTGCTGCTGATCGTCGTCCCGGTGGTGACGCTCGCGCTGGGCCTGTTCTTCGCGTTCATGCTCAACGCCGGGGGCCGGCACAAGAAGAACGAGGCGATCTCCGGGGTGCGCGGCTCCCAGTTCTACAAGATCGTGTACTTCTTTCCTCAGGTGCTGTCGGTCGCCATCATCGCGGTGATCTGGGCGCGGATCTTCAGTCCGCGCAGCGGCATCCTGAACGCCTCGCTGGAGCGGGTGGGTCTGGGCGCCCTGACCCGGGACGACTGGCTCGGCGGGCCCTGGGCGCTGGCGTGCGTCATGGCGGTGCTGTCGTGGTCCTTCGTGGGCTTCTACGTGGTGCTGTTCTCGGCGGCCATGGGGTCCATCCCCAAGGAGATCTACGAGGCGGCCCTGCTGGACGGCGCGAGCCGGCCCGCCACCTTCTTCCGGATCACCTTCCCGCTGAGCTGGGACGCGATCCGGACCGGGTGGATCTACATGGGGATCCAGGCGCTGGACGCCTTCGCGCTGGTCAACATCATGATCCCGGACCACGGCATGGACGTGCTGCCCACCTTCCTCTACAAGCAGGCGTTCGTGCGCGGACAGGCCGGCTACGCCACGGCCGTCGGGGTGGTGCTGTTCCTGGTCACCCTGGTCTTCGCGGTGGCGATGATGCGGCTGGGGCGCCGCGACCGGATCGAGTTCTGACGAGAGCGGGGAGAAGCGAGCGATGAGCACGACACATCCGCCGGACCGGCAGGAGCCCGCCGCCGAGGGTGCCGGCCGGGACCGTCCGCCGCCCGGCACGCCCGGCACCGCGCGCGGGGGAGAGAGCGCCCGGCGCAAGGAGGGCGGGGTCCTCAACGTCTTCGCGCACTCCTTCCTGGTGGTGTGGGTGCTGCTGGCGGTCGGCCCGCTGCTGTGGGTGGTGCTCTCCAGCTTCCGGCCCACCGGGGAACTGCTGGAGGCCCCGTTCGCGATTCCCAGCGGCCTGCACTGGGAGAACTTCGTCAATGCCTGGACCGACGCGAACATCGGCCAGTACACGCTGAACTCGCTGATCATCCTGAGCGGTTCACTGACCGGCACGATGCTGCTGGGGTCGATGGCCGCCTACGTCATCGCCCGGTTCGACTTCCCCGGCAACAGGATCATCCACTTCCTGTTCGTCGGCGGCATGATGTTTCCGGTCTTCCTGGCGCTGGTCCCGCTGTTCTTCATCATGGACAACCTCGGGCTGCTGAACACCCGGCAGGGCCTGATCATCGCCTACATCGCCTACTCGCTGCCGTTCACCACGTTCTTCCTGGTGGCGTTCTTCCGGACGCTGCCGACCGGCGTGCAGGAGGCGGCCACGATCGACGGCGCCTCGCACACCCGGACGTTCTTCCAGATCATGATGCCGATGGCCAAGCCGGGCCTGATCAGCATCGGGATCTTCAACTTCCTCGGCCAGTGGAACCAGTTCATCCTGCCGAAGGTCCTCAACATCGCCGATCCGGACGACGCGGTGCTGCCCCAGGGGCTGGCCGCCCTCATGGTCCAGCAGGGCTACCGGGGGGACTGGGGCGCCCTCTACGCCGGCGTGACCCTGGCGATGCTTCCGGTCCTGGTGGTCTACATCGTCTTCCAGCGGCAGGTGCAGGCCGGGCTGACCGCCGGCGCGCTGAAGTAGCCGGTCTTCCCCCGGCCGCCCGGCTCGCCCCCCGTGATCCCCGCCACGGGTTCATATAGTGTTCGCGGCGCCGTGCCCCGTCACCCGGGGACGGCCGACGGGCGGTCCGCACGCGCGTCGTGGCGACGAGGACAGGGAAGTGAGCGGTGGAGACTCCGGGGTCGCAGTCCTCCCTGCACAGGGCGAACCTGGAACGCGTGGTGCGGGCGGTACGCTCGGCGGGCGCGCTCACCCAGGCGGAGATCGCCCGGACCACCGGGCTGTCCGCGGCGACGGTCTCCAACATCGTCCGTGAGCTGAAGGACATGGGGACGGTGGATGTCCGCACCACCTCCGCCTCGGGCCGCCGGGCCCGCAGCGTCTCGCTGTCCACCGAGGCAGGCATCGTGGTCGGCGTCGACTTCGGCCACTCGCACCTGCGGGTCGCGGTGGGCAACCTGGCCCACCAGGTGCTGGCCGAGGAGGCCGAGCCGTTCGACGTGGACTCCTCCGCCGCGCACGGCTTCGATCGCGCCGAGGAGATGGTCGGCCGGCTGCTCGGCATGGCCGAGGTGGACCGGGACAAGATCGTCGGCATCGGCCTGGGAGTGCCCGGGCCGATCGATGTGGAGACCGGCAGGCTGGGCTCCACGGCCATCCTCCCGGGCTGGCGCGGAACCAATCCCCGCGAGGAGCTCAGTTCCCGCACCGGGGTGCCGGTGCACGTGGACAACGACGCCAACCTCGGGGCCCTGGGCGAGCTGGTGTGGGGCAGCGGGCGCGGCGTGGCCGACCTCGCGTACATCAAGGTGGCCAGCGGCCTCGGCGCCGGCCTGGTCATCAACGGCCAGATCTACCGGGGACCGGGCGGCACCGCCGGCGAGATCGGGCACATCACGCTGGACGAGTCCGGCCCGGTCTGCCGCTGCGGCAACCGCGGCTGCCTGGAGACCTTCACCGCGGCCCGGCACGTCCTGCCGCTGCTGTACGCCACGCACGGCACGGACCTGACGATGCCTCGCGTGGTGCAGCTGGCGCGCGAGGGCGACCCGGGCTGCCGGCGCGTGGTCGCCGACATCGGCCGGCACATCGGCTCCGGGGTCGCCCAGCTGTGCAATCTGCTCAACCCCAGCCGTGTCGTGCTCGGCGGCGATCTGGCGGAGGCCGGCGAGATCGCGCTGGCCCCGATCCGGGACTCCGTGGGCCGCTACGCCATCCCGAGCGCCGCCCGGCGGCTGACCCTGGTCGCGGGTGCTCTGGGGGGTCGCGCCGAGGTCCTCGGCGCCCTGGCCCTGGTGCTGCGCGAGATGGGGGACGGGGTACTGCTCGGCTCGGCGGCCGAGCGGCCGCGGAGCAGTTCCTGACCGGTACGCCGTATGGGGGCGTGACGTGAAGGAGGAGTGAGGGAATCGCCGGAAGGTGAAGGCGCGGTACGCCGTCCCTGGCTTCTTGCGTCGCATTCCCGGCTCTGTGGATTCATTGAACGAACAGCCGTCGTTTCCCTCCGACGGGCGACAGCAGGACAGCGGCCGGGCTGGGGACGGCGCGAAGCGCCTCATTGGACGTCAGAAGCGTGCTGCAGCAGGCCACATGACACCGGCATGGGGTTTCTGGGACCGGCAGTGCTTGGCGCGGTCGAACAGACATTGCTCGAAGGTGGGTTCATCTATTGACGGCAAACCGGCGCGCGTAGTTGTCTTTCTGACGCCAGGTCTGCGACGGCGGCCTGGGAGGGAGGCAGAAGCCACAATGCGTGCCAATCAGCGCCGGATCGCGATCGGTGTCACATCCCTGGCCATGGTCACCGCCCTGGCCGCCTGTGGTGAGGCGGGCAGCGGGGGCGGGGACGACAGCGCGTCCGGGGACGGCGGTACCCCCACCATCGGGCTGTTGCTGCCGGAGAACACCACGACCCGCTACGAGGCGTTCGACCGCCCGTACATCGAGGCCAAGGTCCGCGACCTGTGCCCGGACTGCGAGTTCCAGTACAACAACGCCAACGAGGACACCGCGCTGCAGAAGCAGCAGTTCGACGCCATGCTCACCCAGGGTGTGGACGTGATCATCCTGGACGCGGTGGACGCCGCCGCCACCGAGTCGTGGGTGGAGGAGGCCGCGGCGCAGAACGTCCCGGTGGTCGCCTACGACCGGCTGGCCGAGGGCGACATCGCCGCCTACGTCTCCTACGACAACTACCGGGTCGGCCAGTTGCAGGGCGAGGCGGTGCTCGACGCGCTGGGCGAGGACGCCGAGGACGCCCGGGTCGTCATGATCAACGGCTCGCCGACGGACCCGAACGCCGCGATGTTCAAGAGCGGCGCCCACGACGTCCTGCACGACGCCGTGGAGATCGTCTACGAGCAGGACATCGACGGCTGGGACCCGGCCCTGGCCAACGAGAAGATGACCGCCGCCATCGAGTCGCTGGGCGCCGACGGCTTCGACGCGGTGTACTCCGCCAACGACGGCATGGCCGCCGGCATCATCACCGCCCTCGACGCCGCCGGCATCAGCGACATCCCGGTGGGCGGACAGGACGCCGAACTGGCCGGTGTCCAGCGCATCGTGTCGGGGCAGCAGGCCTTCACCGTCTACAAGGCGATGATCCCGCAGGCCGAGCTGACCGCCGAGATCGCCGTGCGGCTGCTGGAGGGCGAGGACATCGACGAGCTCACCCCCGACCGCGTGGACAGCCCCACCACCGACGGCGTGCCCAGCGCACTGCTGGAACCCCTCGCGCTGACGGCGGACACCATCGAGGGGACCGTCATCGCCGACGAGGTCTACTCCGCCGAGGACATCTGCACCGCGGACTACGCCGCGGACTGCCAGGAACTCGGCATCGGCTGACGGGCCTTCCACCCCGCGCTCCGGGCCTGCCGCCCCATGGGCCGCGGCAGGCCCGGAGCCCGCCCGCCCCCTCGCCCCGCCTTCCCGTCCGCGCCCGGCCGGCGGCTCCGGACGGGATCGCACGACCGTGCCGCGCACCGCCGCGGCCGAGGAGCTGACCTGAACATGACCGCCGCACCCGTGCTCGCGCTGCGCGGCGTCTCCAAGCGGTTCGGGGCCGTCCAGGCCCTGACCGGTGTCGATCTGGAGATCCGCCCCGGCGCGGTCACCGCCCTGGTGGGCGACAACGGAGCCGGGAAGTCCACCCTCATCAAGGCGATCGCCGGGGTCCACCCGTGCGACACCGGCGTCATCGAATGGAAGGGCGAGCCGGTACGCGTCCAGCGCCCGAACGACGCCCAGCGCCTGGGGATCGCCACCGTCTACCAGGACCTCGCGCTGTGCGACAACCTGGACGTCGTCGCCAACCTCTTCCTGGGGCGCGAGATCCACCGGGGCCACGTGCTGGACCAGGTGGAGATGGAGAAACGCTCCCGCGACCTGCTGGACACCCTCTCCATCCGCATCCCCAGCGTCCGGATCCCGGTGGCCTCGCTCTCCGGCGGCCAGCGCCAAGTGGTGGCCATCGCCCGCGCCCTGATCGGCGAGCCCGAGGTCGTCATCCTCGACGAGCCGACCGCCGCGCTCGGCGTGGAGCAGACCGCGCAGGTCCTGGACCTCGTGGAGCGGCTGCGCGCACGCGGCCTGGCGGTCATCCTGATCAGCCACAACATGGCCGACGTCCGGGCCGTCGCCGACGAGGTGGCCGTGCTGCGCCTGGGCCGCAACAACGGGGTCTTCCCCGTCGCCACGACCAGCTCCGAAACCATTATCGCCGCCATCACCGGAGCCGGCGACAACGCCGTGACCCGTCGCCGCAGCCGGCTGGGCAAGGACCCGGAGACCGGCGGCCAGGACAGCTCGGAGGACGAGCAGTGACCCAGCCCGCCCCCGACCCCCGGCTGCTCGTCCGCGACAAGGGCCTGGCCGGCTACGCCGAGGAGTTCCGCCGCAAGATCCGCGGAGGCGAACTCGGCGCCATACCCGTGGTGATCGGCCTGATCGTGATCGCCGTCACCTTCGAGTCCCTCACCGGCAAGTTCCTCACCCCCGGCAACCTCAGCAACATCACCGTCTACATCGCGGGCCCCGGCATCATGGCCGTGGGCATCGTGCTGGTGCTGCTCCTCGGCGAGATCGACCTGTCGGTCGGCTCGATGGCAGGGCTCAGCGCCGCCCTGTGGGCGGTGCTCTCGGTCTCCCAGGGTGTCCACGACCTGGTGGCCATCGCCGCCGCCATCGCCGCCGGGGCGGCGGTGGGCACCATCCATGGCTTCTTCTTCGCCCGCGTGGGCGTGCCCGCCTTCGTGGTGACCCTGGCCGGATTCCTGGGCTGGAGCGGCCTGCAGATCTGGGTGATGGGGGACGAGGGCACCATCAACATCCCGCGCGACAGCATCGTGCGGGACCTCAACAGCTTCTACTTCAGCGACATCTCCGCCGCCTACGGGCTGGCCGCCCTGCTCACCGCCGGCTACGTGCTGGCGCTGGTGCGGCAGGAGAGCCGCCGCCGCACGGCCGGACTCCCCACCCGGCTGCGCAGCGAGATCGTGCTGCGCGGCGGACTTGTCGCGGCGGCGGCCTTCACCGTCGCCCACACCCTCAACCAGCACCGCGGGCTGCCGCTGGCCCTCGTGGTGTTCCTCCTGATCCTGCTCGCCGCGGACTTCATGGTGCGCCGCACCAGCTACGGGCGGCAGATCTTCGCCGTCGGCGGCAACGCCGAGGCGGCCCGGCGGGCGGGCATCAACGTGGTCCGGGTGCGGCTGACCGTCTTCACCCTGGCCAGCTCGCTGGCCGCGCTGGGCGGGCTGTTCTGGGCCGCCCAGGCCGGCGGCGCCTCCAAGAGCCTGGGCTCGGGCAACCTGCTGATGAACGTCATCGCCGCGGCGGTCATCGGGGGCACCAGCCTGTTCGGCGGGCGCGGCTGGATCTGGTCCGCGCTGCTGGGCACCCTGGTCATCCAGTCCATCACCACCGGGCTCAACCTCATGGGCATGGCCAGCGAGATCCAGTACATGATCACCGGCGTGGTCCTGCTCATCGCCGTCGTGGTGGACTCCGTCTCCCGCCGCACCCAACGGACCGCCGGGCGGACGTAGTCGGGCGGCAGGCCCGCCCGGATCTCCGTCCGGTTCCCGCCCGCGCGTGTGGCCGCCGCGCGGGCGGGAACACGGCGGTGACGCATCTCGCATGGTGGGACGCGTGCGCCCTGCCGGAGAACATTAGACTCATCAGACCGGCACGAGGTGCTATTCGCTCGAAAGCAAGGAGGCACGGGTGGCGCTGCTGACCCGCATCACGGGACCGCGCGATCTCGACCGGCTGGCACCGGAACAGCTCGGCCAGCTGGCGGAGGAGATCCGTACCTTCCTCATCGGCTCTGTCGCCCGGACCGGCGGCCACCTGGGCCCCAACCTGGGCGTGGTGGAACTGACCATCGCCCTGCACCGGGTCTTCGACTCACCGCGCGACCGGGTCCTGTGGGACACCGGCCACCAGAGCTACGTCCACAAGCTGCTCACCGGGCGCCACGACTTCTCCCGGCTGCGGGCCAAGGGTGGCCTGTCCGGATACCCCTCGCAGGCCGAGTCCGAGCACGACGTGATCGAGAACAGCCACGCCTCCACGGTGCTGGGCTGGGCCGACGGGCTGGCCAAGGCCAACCAGCTGCGCGGCCGCGGCGACCACGTGGTGGCCGTCACCGGGGACGGCGCGCTGACCGGCGGCATGGCCTGGGAGGCGCTGAACAACATCGCCGCCGCCAAGGACCGTCCGCTGGTCATCGTCGTCAACGACAACGAGCGCTCCTACTCGCCCACCATCGGCGGGCTCGCCAACCACCTGGCCACCCTGCGCATGACCGACGGCTACGAGCGCTTCCTGGCCCGCGGCAAGGAGATGCTCAACCGGACCCCGGTGGTCGGGAAGTCGATCTACGGCACCCTGCACGGCGCCAAGAAGGGCCTCAAGGACGTCATCGCCCCGCAGGGCATGTTCGAGGATCTGGGCCTGAAGTACCTCGGCCCGATCGACGGACACGACATCGAGGCGCTGGAGTCCGCGCTGCACCGCGCCAAGCGGTTCGGCGGGCCGGTGATCGTGCACTGCCTCACCGAGAAGGGCCGCGGCTACCAGCCCGCCCGGGACGACGAGGCCGACCAGTTCCACGCGGTGGGCGTCATCCACCCCGACACCGGCCTGCCGGTGTCGGCCGCCGGTGCGGACTGGACCTCGGTGTTCGGCGAGGAGATCGTGAAGCTCGGCCGGGAGCGCGAGGACATCGTGGCCATCACCGCGGCCATGCTCCGCCCGGTGGGCCTGCAGGAGTTCGCCGAG
This sequence comes from Streptomyces sodiiphilus, assembly GCF_039529215.1. NCBI lineage: Bacteria > Bacillati > Actinomycetota > Actinomycetes > Kitasatosporales > Streptomycetaceae > Streptomyces > Streptomyces sodiiphilus. Next base: position 106,080 of record NZ_BAAAMJ010000018.1, read on the forward strand.
GAGTTCCCCGACCGCGTCTACGACGTCGGCATCGCCGAGCAGCACGGCGCGGTCTCCGCGGCGGGCCTGGCCTTCGGCGGCCTGCACCCCGTGTTCGCGCTCTACGCGTCCTTCCTCAACCGGGCGTTCGACCAGCTGCTGATGGACGTCGCGCTGCACCGCTGCGGCGTCACCTTCATGCTGGACCGGGCCGGGGTCACCGGCCCCGACGGCGCCTCGCACCACGGCATGTGGGACATGTCGATCCTGCAGTGCGTGCCGGGACTGCGGCTGGCCGCGCCCCGGGACGCCGAACAGCTGCGCCGCCAGCTGCGCGAGGCCGTCGAGGTGCGCGACGCCCCCACCGTGGTCCGGTACTCCAAGGGCGCCGTGGGCCCGGAGGTGCCGGCGGTCGGCACCGTCGGCGGCATGGACGTGCTGCGCGAGCCGGGCACCGACCGCCCCGACGTGCTGCTGGTGTCGGTCGGCGCCCTGGCCGGCCTCTGCCTGGAGACCGCCGGACTCCTGGAGCGTCAGGGGATCAGCACCACGGTGGTCGACCCGCGCTGGGTCAAGCCGGTGGACGCCGCGCTTCCCGGGCTGGCCGCCGGGCACCGGCTGGTCGTCACGGTGGAGGACAACTGCCGGGCCGGAGGCGTCGGCTCGTCCGTCGCCCAGGCGCTGAGGGATGCCGACGTGGACGTGCCGCTGCGCGACTTCGGGCTTCCCGACCGGTTCCTCGACCACGGTTCCCGCAAGGAGGTGCTGGCCGAGGCGGGCCTGACCGCCCCGGACATCGCACGGCAGGTCACCGGCCTGGTGGCCAGGCTGGACGGCCGTCTGGAGTCCGCCACGGCGGGCATGGGCGGCGACTGAGCCCGGGCCCCCGGGCGGGTACCGGCCCACGCGAGCCGGTGCCCGCCCGGGGAACCGGGCTACCCGGGCGCGCCGCGCACGCTCCGGGGCCCCGCCGTCGCGGCGCCCAGCTCCGTCACCCGGCGGCGCAGCTCGCGGTCGGCGGTCACCACCGTCACGCGCCGCCCGGGCCCCGCCTCGCGGACCAGTCCGACGATCCTGTCGTCGCCACTGCCGTCGGCGGCCTCGACCCGCACTCCGGGCACCGGCTCCACGCCCCGGGCCGCGCCCTCCACCACCAGGACCAGATCGAGCGGGCCCGGCACACCGGCCAGGCCGTCACCGGCCAGGCCCGCCAGGGAGTCCCGCAGGCGCTCGGTCGCGCCGCGCCGGTCCCGCCACCAGCCGTCCGGTACGGAACCGACCACGTTGGCGCCGTCCACCACCACCAGCGGCCGCACCTCCCCGCCCCCTTTCAGCGGCTCCGGGCCGCCGGGTCCCGGCCTCTCCGGCCTCTCGTGACGCCTGCCCCGGTCAGCGGGGCGCCGGACCGGTGCCGGGGTGCTCCTCCTCCGGCAGGCCGGCGCGGTCGGCGCGCAGCGCCTCCCACACCGTATCGGCCTCGGGTTGCCGCAGCCACGAGCTCTCCGGGCCGTCCCCGGAGTTCTCGCCGGAGCGGTCGACCGGCAGTGCCATGGTGATCATGTTGCCGGTGTCCACCCCGCTCAGTTCGTTGGCGAAGTCCACCAGATCCGTCAGCGAGCCGAGGTCGGAGTCGGTGGTCAGCGACTTCGTCGCGGCCTCCGCCACCTGGTAGAGCTTGGCCGGGCTGGACAGCACGCCCTGGCGGTTGACCTCGTGGATCAGCGCCAGCAGGAACTGCTGCTGAAGCTCCAGGCCGTCCCCGCGCCGCGGGGCCGGGTCGTCCGCGGCGGGGCCGGCCGGGGTGGTGGCGTCCGGGGCGGAGCGGACCGCGGCCAGGGCGGTGTCGCCGTCCAGCGTGTGCCGCCCGGGCTCCAGCTCCAGTCCGGCGTGTTCGTCGGTCACCGGGTCGGTCAGGGTGATGGAGACGCCGCCGAGCGCGTCGACCAGATCGCCGAAGCCGGCGAAGTCCACCTCCAGGTAGTGGTCCATGCGGATGTCCGACATCCGCTCGACGGTCCGCACCACGCAGCTGGGCCCGCCCAGGGCGTACAGGTCGTGGAACCGGACGTCGCCGCCCGGGCCCTCGCCGTCCTCACCGGCCACGTCGTCACCGGCCGCGTCCTCACCGGCTTCTTCCGCCGCCGTGTCCTCGCCGGCGCACTCGGGGCGTTCCACCCGCAGGTCCCGGGGGATGCTCACCACGGTCGCCCGCCCCGCCTCGGCCGGAAGATGCACCACCATGGCGCTGCCCGACCCCCCGGTGCCGTCCGGCCCGGGGTCCTGGGAGTCCGAGCCCAGCACCAGGATGTCGTGGCCGCCGCCGGTCGCCTCCACCGGGCGGTCGGTGCCGAGCTCCGCGTGGAGGTCGACGCTCTTCAGACTGCCGTTGAAGTGCGTGTAGAGCCACGCTCCGGTGCCCAGCGCGGCGACCAGCACACCGGCCAGGGTCCAGAGCACGGTGGTGCGTATACGCCGCCTGCCACCGTGACCGGACTGCTCACTCTCCGCCATGCGGAAGACTCCTCAGAGTACGGAATGACCTGAGGATCGATGATATGTCCGGTGCGCCGTTTCGGCACTACCTCGGCCCTCCGCTGTGGGCGAAGCGGCCGGACGCTATACAGGGTGCGAACGCCGCCGACCGTCCGGGTGAGGTGCCCGGAGCCGGCCGACGGCCGGGAAGGAGCCACCGCGATGACGGACGGGACCGCACCGAGCGCCCGCGGCCTGTGGGAGCTGATCGAGCCGGTGCACGCGGTGACGTACTTCGCCCCGGAGGCACTGGACGCCTTCAAGGACGCCGGCCTCAGGGGCTTCTGGCGCGGATACTTCGCCGGCCGGGCCGCGCCCCTGGGCGCCGTCGGGCCGGGCCCGGTCCAGGCGGCCTTCTTCAGTTTCGCCCCGGCCATGGTCGCCAGGGCCCTGCCGGAGACATGGGACCGGGTGCCGCCGCACCGGGCGCTGGAGGTGCGCCGGGCCGGGGCGGGCGCCGCTCTGCGCCGGCTGCTGGCCGGACTGGAGGACGAGACGGAGCGGGCGGCCGCAGCACTCATGCCGCTGCTGGACTCCCTGGACTGCTCCGGGCGGGTGCTGGCCGCCGCGAACGCCGCCCTGCCGCCACCGGTCGACGCGGTGGACCGGCTCTGGCACGCCACCACCGTGCTGCGCGAGCACCGCGGCGACGGCCACGTGGCCGCCTGCGTCGCCGCGGGCCTGGACGGCTGCGAGACGCTGGTGCTGCGCGCCGGCATCGACCTGCCGCGCGGCGAGCTCCAGCCGTTCCGCGGCTGGACCGACGCGCAGTGGGAGGCCGGCGGGCACCGGCTGGCCGCCCGGGGCCTGCTGGGACCGGACGGCTCGGCGACCGCCCAGGGCCGCCTGCTGCACCGGCGCGTCGAGGAGGCCACCGACCTGGCGGCTGCCCGCCCCTGGCGGGAGCAGGCCCCGGCGGCGGCCGGAGAACTGGCGCGGGTGCTGGCCCCGTTGGCCGCGGCGGCGGCCACCGCGCTGCGCTTCCCCAACCCGATCGGCGTTCCCCGCCCGACCGGGGGACCCGGCGCCTGACACGCCGACGGCCGGCCGGGGCATCGTGGTGATGCTCCGGCCGGCCGTGTGGCTCAGCGGGGATTCCCGGTCACCCGGTCACCCGTCACTCGGGGACGCTTGCGACCCCCGGGGCCAGGAAGCGGCGGCCGAGCACCCGCTCGGAGACGCCCGCCCGGTCCAGGTACGGGGTGATGCCGCCCAGGTGGAAGGGCCAGCCCGCACCGGTGATCAGGCACAGGTCGATGTCCTGAGCCTCGGCGACCACGCCCTCCTCCAGCATCAGGCCGATCTCCTCGGCGATGGCGTTCAGCGCTCGGTCGCGGACCTGCTCCTCGGAGAGCACGGTGTCCCCGGTCTCGAAGAGCTCGGAGATCTCCGGGTCCAGCTCCGGCTTGCCCGAGTCGTGCAGGTAGAAGGCCTTCTTTCCGGCCTGCACCACCCGGCCCAGGTTCTCCGAGACGGCGAACCGCTCGGGGAACGCCTGGTGCAGGGTGCCCGCCACGTGGTGCGCGACGGCCGGACCCACCAGCTCCAGCAGCTGGATGGGCGACATCGGCAGGCCGAGGGGGGCCAGCGCGCGGTCGGCGACCTCCACCGGGGTGCCCTCGTCGATGGTGCCCAGCACCTCGCCCATGAAGCGGGTCAGGATGCGGTTGACCACGAACGCCGGGGCGTCCTTGACCAGCACGGCCGTCTTCTTCAGCTTCTTGGCCACCGCGAACGCCGTGGCCAGCGAGGCGTCGTCGGTCCGCTCGGCCCGCACGACCTCCAGCAGCGGCAGCACCGCGACCGGGTTGAAGAAGTGGAAGCCGACAACCCGCTCCGGGTGCTTCAGCTTCGAGGCCATCTCGGTGACCGACAGGGAGCTGGTGTTGGTGGCCAGGATCGCGTGCTCGGGCACCACGGCCTCGAGCTCGGCGAACACCTGCTGCTTGATGCCCATCTCCTCGAACACCGCTTCGATGACGAAGTCGGCGTCCGCGAAGGCCGCGGCCTTGTCCAGCGACCCGGTGACCAGGGCCTTGAGCCGGTTGGCCTTGTCCTGGTTGACCCGGCCCTTCAGCAGCAGCATGTCGATCTGCTCGTGGACCCAGCCCACGCCCTTGTCGACCCGCTCCTGGTCGATGTCGGTGAGCACCACCGGCACCTCCAGGCGGCGGGCGAACAGCAGCGCCAGCTGCGAGGCCATCAGGCCCGCGCCGACGATGCCGACCTTGCCCACCGGGCGGGCCAGCGACTTGTCCGGCGCGCCGGCCGGCCGCTTGGCACGCTTCTGCACCAGATTGAAGGCGTAGATGCCGCTGCGCAGCTCGCCGCCCATGATCAGGTCGGCCAGCGCCTTGTCCTCGGCGGCGAACGCCGCCCGCAGGTCGCCGTTCTTGGCCTGGGCGATGATGTCCAGCGCCCGGTAGGCGGCCGGTGCCGCGCCGTGCACCTTGGAGTCGGCGATGCCGCGGCCGCGGGCCACCGCCTGGTCCCAGGCCTCGCCGCGGTCGATCTCGGGACGAGCGATCTCCAGCTCGCCGCGGAGCACCGAGGCCGTCCAGACCAGCGACTGCTCCAGGAAGTCCGCCGCCTCGAAGATGGCGTCGGCGATGCCCAGTTCGTAGACCTGGGAGCCCTTGAGCATGCGGTTCTGGTTGAGCGCGTTCTCCACGATGACCGTGACCGCCCGGTCGGCGCCGATCAGGTTCGGCAGCAGACCGCAGCCGCCCCACCCGGGCACCAGACCCAGGAAGACCTCGGGCAGCGCGAACGCCGGGATCGACCGGGAGACCGTGCGGTAGGTGCAGTGCAGGCCGACCTCGACGCCGCCGCCCATCGCCGCGCCGTTGTAGTAGGCGAAGGTGGGCACGGCCAGCGAGGCCAGGCGGGTGAAGACGTCGTGCCCGCCCTTGCCGATCGCCAGCGCCTCCTCGTGGCGGCGCAGCAGCTCCACGCCCTTGAGGTCGGCACCCACGGCGAAGATGAACGGCTTGCCGGTCAGGCCGACGCCGACGATCTCACCGGCCGCCGCCTCCGCCTCGACCTGGTCGATCGCGGCGTTCAGATTGGCCAGTGACTGCGGCCCGAAGGTCGTGGGCTTGGTGTGGTCGAAGCCGTTGTCCAGCGTGATCAGCGCGAACCGGCCGGCCTCCTCCGGGAGGTCGAGATGGCGCACGTGCACCTGCGTCACGACCTCGTCGGGGAACAGTTCGGCGGCGCCCCGCAGCAGTTCGGTGGTGGTGCTCACTTGCCCTCCCAGTGGGGGTTCTCCCAGATCACGGTGCCGCCCATGCCGAAGCCGACGCACATGGTCGTCAGCCCGTAGCGGACCTGCGGCTGCTCTTCGAACTGCCGGGCCAGCTGGGCCATCAGCCGCACGCCCGACGAGGCCAGCGGGTGGCCGTAGGCGATCGCGCCGCCGTACTGGTTGACGCGGGGGTCGTCGTCGGCGATGCCGTAGTGGTCCAGCAGCGCCAGGACCTGGACGGCGAACGCCTCGTTGATCTCGAACAGGCCGATGTCGTCTATCGACAGCCCCGCGTTGGCCAGGGCCTTCTCCGTGGACGGCACCGGGCCGATGCCCATCACCTCGGGCTCCACACCGGCGAAGGCGTAGGAGACCAGGCGCATCTTGACCGGCAGGCCCAGCTCGCGCGCGACGTCCTCCGCGGCGATGACCGAGGCGGTGGCGCCGTCGTTGAGGCCCGCGGCGTTACCGGCGGTGACCCGCCCGTGCGCCCGGAACGGGGTCTTCAGGCCGGCCAGCTGCTCCATGGTGGTGCCCGGCCGCATCGGCTCGTCGGCGGTGGCCAGGCCCCAGCCGGTCTCGCCGGCCTCGGCGTTGGTGCGGCGCACCGAGACGGGCACCAGGTCGGCCTGGATCAGGCCGTTGGCGTAGGCCTTGGCGGCCTTCTCCTGGCTGCGCACCGCGTAGGCGTCGGCGCGCTCCTTGGTCAGGTGCGGGAACCGGTCGTGCAGGTTCTCCGCGGTCATGCCCATGAACATGGCGGACTCGTCGACCAGCTTCTCCGAGACGAAGCGGGGGTTGGGGTCCACGCCCTCGCCCATCGGGTGGCGGCCCATGTGCTCCACCCCGCCGGCCACGGCCACGTCGGCCGAGCCGAAGGCGATGGCACCCGCGGTGGTGGTCACGGCCGTCATCGCGCCCGCGCACATGCGGTCGATGGAGTAGCCGGGCACGCTCTGCGGCAGGCCCGCCAGCAGCCCCGCGGTGCGGCCCAGGGTCAGACCCTGGTCACCGATCTGGGTGGTGGCGGCGACGGCCACCTCGTCGATGCGCTCGGGCGGCAGCCCGGGGTTGCGGCGCAGCAGCTCGCGGATGCACTTGATGACCAGGTCGTCGGCCCGGGTCTCGTGATAGATGCCCTTCGGGCCCGCTTTTCCGAACGGGGTGCGGACGCCGTCGACGAAGACGACATCCCTGACGGTACGAGGCACGATGGCTCTCCTCCACATGGGGTCCCTGCTGTCCGCAGCCTATGCTACTTGCGGGTAACCCGCTGGCAAGGCCGGACCACCCGGCAGGGCGCAGGTCACACACCCGGCCCGGCGGCACCGGCCCGCCGCGGCGCCGCACCGGCCCTGGCACCGGACGGTCACGGCTGCGCGGCCAGCGCCTTCACCAGCAGCCCGGCGGTCTGCTCGATCTGCCACTCCCGGGCGCCCAGGTTGCGCAGCGCCTGCCCCACCGCGTGCTCGGTGCGCTCGGCCGGCGGCTGCCAGCACACCCGCCGCACGGTGTCCGGGGTCAGCAGGTTCTCCTGGGGCAGCACCAGCTCCTCGGCGCGCGCGGTGATCGCCGCCCGGGCCGCCGACAGCCGCGCGGCCGCCACCGGGTCCTTGTCGGCCCAGGTCCGCGGCGGCGGAGGCCCGGAGGAAGCCTGGCCCGGCTGGGGCAGCCGGTCGTCCTCCAGCTCCCGCGCCCGGTCCACGGCCGCCTGCCACTGCTGGAGCTGACGGCGCCCCATCCGGTGACCGAAGCCCTGCAGCGCGGCGAGTTCCCGGATGTCGGAGGGCATCGCCTGTGCCGCGTTCACGATGGCGGCGTCGGAGAGCACCTTCCCCGGGGAGAGGTCGCGGCGCCGCGCCACTTCGTCGCGGGCCGTCCACAGCTCCCGCACGACCGCCAGCTGCCGCCGCCGGCGCACCTTGTGCATGCCCGACGTGCGCCGCCAGGGGTCCTTGCGGGGCGGCGGCGGGGGAGCGGCGGCGATGGCCGCGAACTCCTCCAGCGCCCACTCCAGCTTGCCCTGCGAACGCAGCTCCTCCTCCAGCGCCTCACGCAGATCCACCAGCAGCTCCACGTCCAGCGCCGCGTAGCGCAGCCAGGGCTCGGGGAGCGGGCGGCTGGACCAGTCGACCGCGGAATGCCCCTTCTCCAGGGCGAAACCCAGCACGTTCTCCACCATCACCCCCAGGCCGACCCGCGCGAAGCCCGCCAGACGGCCGGCGAGCTCGGTGTCGAACAGCCGGGTGGGAACCATGCCTATGTCCCGCAGGCACGGCAGATCCTGGGAGGCCGCGTGCAGGACCCACTCGTCCGCGGCCAGCGCCTCGCCCAGCGCCGACAGATCGGGGCACCCGACCGGGTCGATCAGTGCCGTCCCGGCTCCCCGGCGGCGCAGCTGGACCAGATACGCCCGCTGCCCGTAGCGGTAGCCGGAGGCCCGCTCGGCGTCCACCGCGACCGGACCGCTGCCGGCCGCGAAGCTCCGGACGACCTCCGCCAGGCCCGCCTGATCCGCCGTCACGGGAGGCACGCCTTCCCGCGGTGCCAGCAGGGGGGTCGGCGCCGGACCGGAGGGCTGCTCGGAGGGCGGCACGGTGGCATCGGCGGTCTGCTGGGCGTCGGTCACCAGTCAACTCTAACTGTGTGCGCACGGTACGCGACGCCGCTACGCGCCGCGCACGGGCCCGGCACCGGCCGCGCCGCCGAGCGTGCCGGCGGACACCGGGGCTCCCCGGCGCCCACCGGGTCAGTGGATGATGCCGGTGCGCAGGGCGACGGCCACCATGCCCGCCCTGTCGCCGGTGCCGAGCTTGCGGGCGATCCGGGCCAGGTGGCTCTTCACCGTCAGCGCGGACAGCCCCATCGAGACGCCGATGGCCTTGTTGGACTGGCCCTCGGCCACCAGCCGCAGCACCTCGACCTCGCGGCCGGACAGTTCGCGGTAGCCGCCGTGCTGCCCCGGGGCGCCGTGCTGCCTGCGGTGCATGCGCGCGGCGCCCGCGCCGATCTGGGCGGCCCCCGGGCGAGTGGGGGGACCGAGGTTGGTGCGGGTGCCGGTGACGACATAGCCCTTGACGCCCCCGGCCAGGGCGTTGCGCACCGCGCCGATGTCGTCCGCGGCCGAGAGCGCGAGGCCGTTGGGCCACCCTGCGGCGCGGGTCTCGGACAGCAGGGTGAGGCCGGAGCCGTCGGGCAGGTGGACGTCGGCCACGCAGATGTCGCGTGGGTTGCCGACTCGGGGGCGCGCCTCCGCGATGGACGACGCCTCGATCACGTCCCGCACACCGAGAGCCCACAGATGGCGGGTCACGGTGGAGCGGACGCGGGGGTCGGCCACGACGACCATGGCCGTCGGCTTGTTCGGGCGGTAGGTGACCAGGCTTGTGGGGTGCTCGAGGAGAACAGACACCGGGCCTCCTGAAAAGAGGGGTGGGGACGGGGCCGGCTCCGGGAAGGGAGACGGGGCGATCCGCGTGGAAGGGTCACTGAGTTCTTCGGCAGGACGCTCCGGGGCCTTTAGGGAATGATCACGAACCGGTGATTCCTGCGCGCGACCGGCGGGCCACCGGGCGGAAAGCGCCTTCGCGTGCTGAGGTGTACGCGCGGCGCGGCGCACGGCCCCCCGCGCGCATCGCCGCGGTGACCCCTGCGCCGGACCGCGCGCCCGCAGTCCGGTCCCCGGGAGACACCCCGGACAGGGCACGCCGGGAGACGGCCGGGAGCCGGGGCGGAACGGGGGCGGACGCGCGGGGCGGGATCAGGCCGGGCGAGGGCCGCGACGGCGGGGGAACACGGTGATGGCCGGGCTGCTGCTCTCCGGCGGCAGCCCCGCGCACTGCGCCAGCAGCCCGCACCAGGCCAGCAGATGACCGGCCACCTCGCCCGCCCCCGCCGGGGTCCACGAGGCGCGCAGCTCGATCTCGGCCTTGGGCGGGCGGTCGGCCAGCGCCCCGAAGAAGTGCGAACCGGACCGCGTCACGGTGCCGCTGGGCGCCCGGTGGGTGAGCCCGCGGGAGTCCAGCGCCTCCGTCAGCCACGACCAGGCGACGTCCGGCAGCAGCGGGTCCGCCCCCAGTTCGGGCTCCAGATCCGCCCGGGCCAGTGTGACGACGCGGAAGTCGCCGTCCCACCCCTCGTGCCCCGCCGGGTCGTGCAGCAGCACGAAGCGCCCGTCCGCCAGCTCCTCCTCGTCCACGGCGACCGCCGCCTCCGCGGCGAACGCGAAGGGGGCCAGCCGCCGGGGGGCCGGGACCTGGGACACGCTCACCTCGGGACGCGGCCTGGCCTCCATCAGCGCGGCCACCGCCTGCCGGAAGGCGAACGGTCCCCCGTCAGCCGGGTCGTTCATGTCCTGGGGCCCCTCCACCGTCCGAGTCCGAGCCGCTGCCATGGCCGGTAACCCTAGGCGCCCGGGGGCCGACCCGGCGGTAGCCACACCCGTGCGGGCGGGTCGTGCCACCCGCCGTGCGAGACTTTGCCGCGTGAGTGAGACGAGCGAGAACCGTGCCGCCGTGACCGATTCCGCGTTCCTGCGCGCCTGCCGCCGGGAGCCGGTGCCGCACACTCCGGTGTGGTTCATGCGCCAGGCCGGACGTTCGCTGCCCGAGTACCGCAAGGTGCGCGAGGGCATCGCCATGCTGGACTCCTGCATGCGGCCGGACCTGGTCACCGAGATCACCCTGCAGCCGGTCCGCCGGCACGGGGTGGACGCCGCCATCTACTTCAGCGACATCGTCGTCCCGCTCAAGGCCATCGGCGTCGACCTCGACATCAAGCCCGGCGTCGGCCCGGTCGTCGAGAAGCCCGTGCGCAGCTACGAGGACCTGGCGCGGCTGCGCCCGCTGGAGCCCGGTGACGTCCACTACGTCACCGAGGCCATCGGCATGCTCACCCGCGAGCTCGGCGCCACCCCGCTGATCGGCTTCGCCGGCGCGCCCTTCACCCTCGCCAGCTACCTGGTCGAGGGCGGCCCGTCGCGCAACCACGAGCACACCAAGGCCATGATGTACGGCGAGCCCAAGCTGTGGGCGGCCCTGCTGGACCGGCTCGCGGACATCACCTCCGCCTTCCTGCGGGTGCAGATCGAGGCAGGGGCCTCGGCCGTGCAGCTCTTCGACTCCTGGGCCGGCGCGCTGGCCCCGGCCGACTACCGGCGGTCCGTGCTGCCCGCCTCGGTCAAGGTCTTCGACGCGGTCGCCTCCTACGGGGTGCCGCGCATCCACTTCGGTGTCGGCACCGGTGAGCTGCTGGGGCTGATGGCCGAGGCCGGGGCCGATGTCGTCGGAGCCGACTGGCGGGTGCCGCTGGACGAGGCCGCCCGGCGGATCGGCCCGGACAAGGCCGTGCAGGGCAACCTCGACCCCGCCGTCCTCTTCGCCCCGCGCGACGCGGTCCGCGAGCAGGCCCGCAAGGTCCTGGACGCCGCGGAGGGCCTGCCGGGCCACATCTTCAACCTCGGCCACGGCGTGCTGCCCGACACCGACCCCGACGCCCTGACCCGGCTCGTGGAGTACGTCCACCAGGAGACCGGCGGCCGGCAGCCCTGACGCCGCCCGTCCCGTGTCCGGCCCCTGACGGGCCGGACACGGGGACACAGGCGGGTCTCAGGAATCCGCGGGCGGCTGCGGCGCGGGCCGCGCCGGCTCCTGCGGGCGCCCTCCCTGCGTCATCGGTGCGGGAGCCGCGACCGGCGGCGGCGGGACGGCTCCGCGCCGCCGCGGCCAGGTGGGACGCAGCCGCTCGGGCAGCCACCTGACCAGCAGCCGCCGGACGATCTCCAGCAGGAGCAGGGCCGCGGCGAACGGCAGCACGGCACCGATCACGACCGCCGTCCACAGCAGCGTCGTCTTCAGAGCGCCCCATCCGGCGGCCAGCGCGCCGCCCACCGAGGGGCCGCCCGAGTCCTCCTCCTCTTCCTCGTCCACCCGGTCCGGCTCCAGCAGCACCAGCGAGACGGTGGCCGTGCCGGTCTGCTCCCGCAGCGACGCCAGCCGGGCTTTCAGGGCCTCCAGGTCCGCCTGCCGGGTGCTCAGCTCCGCCTCCAGCGCGACGATGTCGGAGAGCTTTCCGGCCTCCTTCATCAGCGCCCGCACCCGGGCGACGCTCTCCTCCTGGGTGGCGATCCGGCTCTCCACGTCCACCACGGTGCCGGTGACGTCCTCGGTGCTCACCTCGCGGTGACGCAGTTCGCCGAGGCGGGAGAGGTCCGCCAGCAGCCGCTCGTACCGCTCCGGGGGGACCTGCAGAGTGATCCGGGAGAGGCGGCTCCCGTCGTCCTCGCGGTCGGTCTGCTCGGCGCTGACCCAGCCGCCGGCCTCCTCCGTCAGCTCGACGGCCCGGTCGTACCCGCCCTCGACGTCCTCGGTGACCACCGTGATCTCGGCGGTGCGGATCAGGTGGGCCGGGGCGAGCGAGGCGGTGCCCGTGTCCGGCGCCTGCTCCGCGGCCCCGGCGTCCTCCCGCGCGGCCCCTTCCTCCCCGTCCCCCGCACCGCCGTCCCGGTCGGCGGGCGCCTCGGGGGCGCTGTCCTCGGCCTGTGCCTCCGCGGCACCGCCGGAGAGGTCGGCGGTGCGGTCCTGCCCCGAGCCGCAGCCGGCCACCGCGAGCAGCGCGGCCAGCAGCAGGGCGGCGGATGCCGCCGTACCTCTGTGATGCATCGTCGTTCCTCCCCTTGAACGCCGGACCCGTGGACGGGCCCGTGCGGATCGCCGGTTGGACGGTCCGGGGTCCGCCGCCGGTTGCGCGCACGGCGTACCGGGGCGGTCACGTTCGGGACTCGGTCCGGCGTCTGGGAGAGTGGGACCATGCATGTGATCGTCATCGGTGGCGGCATCGCGGGCCTGGCCGCGGCCCACCGGCTCCGGACGTCAGGGGCACGGGTGACCGTGCTGGAGGCCTCGCACCACTTCGGCGGCAAGCTGCTGTCCGGGGAGGTGGCCGGGGCCCGGATCGATCTGGGCGCGGAGTCGATGCTGGCCGTCCGCCCGGAGGGCACGGCCCTGGCGGAGGCGGTGGGCCTGGGCGAGGCCCTGCGGCCGCCCGCCGTGGCGGCCGCCTCGGTGTGGACCGGCGGCGGTCTGCGGCCGATGCCCGGCGGGCACGTGATGGGCGTCCCCGGCACCCCCGGGGCGCTGGCCGGCCTGCTCTCCGAGGCCGGGACGGCCCGGGTGGCCGAGGAGGCCGGCCTGCCCCCGCTGGAGCTCGGGGAGGACGCGGCGATCGGTGAGGTGGTCGCCGGGCGGATGGGCCGCGAGGTCGTCGACAAGCTGGTGGAACCGCTGCTGGGCGGCGTCTACGCGGGCGACGCCCACCGGCTGTCGATGCGGTCCACGGTGCCCGCCCTCTTCGACGCCGCGCGCAGCGAGAAGAGCCTGCTGGCGGCGGTCCGCGAGGTGCAGCGCCGGGCCCCCGGACGGGCGCCGGGGCAGGCCGTTTTCACCGGGGTCGAGGGTGGTCTGGGCGCCCTGGCCGAGGCGGTCGCCGCGTCCTGCCGTGCCGCCGGGGCGACGCTGGAGAGCGGCGTCGCCGTGACCGCGCTGCGCCGCACGTCCCAGGGGTGGACGGTCACCTCGGAGGACGGGCGCGAGCGGGCTGCCGACGGCGTCGTGGTGGCGGTGCCCGCCGGGCCGGCGGCGCGGCTGCTGGCCGCCGAGGTGCCGGCCGCGGCGCGGGAGCTGGCGGGCATCGAGTACGCCTCCATGGCGCTGGTGACGCTGGCCTTCGACCGCGGCTTCCTGGAGCGCGACCTGGGCTCCCTCCCGGGCGGCAGCGGTTTCCTGGTGCCCGCCGTGGAGGGACGCACCGTCAAGGCCGCCACGTTCAGCAGCGGCAAGTGGGGCTGGGTGGCCGAGCGGGCGCCCGGCCTCTTCCTGCTGCGCGCCTCGATCGGCCGCTACGGGGACCGGACGGCGCTGGAGTGGACCGACGAGGAACTCGTGCGGGCCGCGCTCGCCGACCTGCGGGACGCGATCGGGCCGGTCGGCGAGCCGGTGGACTCGGCGGTCACCCGCTGGATCGACGGGCTGCCGCAGTACGCGGTGGGGCACCACGCGCGGGTGGAGCGCGTCCGCCGGGCCGTGGAGGGCGTCCCCGGCCTGCGGGTGTGCGGTGCCGCGTACGAGGGTGTGGGCATCCCGGCGTGCGTCGCCGACGCCGGGCGGGCTGCCGGCGGTCTGCTGGCGACCCTGCCGCACTCCTCTCCGGAAGAAGCGGGAGAATAGCGGTATGAGCGCTGCACCCGAAGAGTCCCCGAAGCCGGAGAACGCCGGCAAGAAGGCCAAGGACCTCAACCAGGTCATCCGTTACACCCTGTGGTCGGTGTTCCGGCTGCGGGATGTCCTGCCGGAGGACCGTTCCGGATACGCCGAGGAGGTCGACGAGCTGTTCGAGCAGCTCGCCGCGAAGGACGTGACGATCCGCGGCACCTACGACGTGTCCGGCCTGCGGGCCGACGCCGACATGATGATCTGGTGGCACTCCGAGACCTCGGAGGCGCTGCAGGAGGCCTACAACCTCTTCCGCCGGACGCGGCTGGGCCGTTCGATGGAGCCGGTCTGGTCGAACATGGCGCTGCACCGGCCCGCCGAGTTCAACAAGTCGCACGTGCCGGCGTTCCTCGCCGACGAGACCCCGCGCGACTACGTGAGCGTCTACCCGTTCGTGCGGTCCTACGACTGGTACGTGCTGCCGGACGAGGACCGCCGCCGGATGCTGGCGGACCACGGGAAGATGGCCCGCGGCTACCCCGATGTCCGGGCGAACACGGTGGCGTCGTTCTCGCTGGGCGACTACGAGTGGATTCTCGCCTTCGAGGCCGACGAGCTGTACCGCATCGTGGACCTCATGCGTCACCTGCGCGGCTCCGAGGCGCGGATGCACGTGCGCGAGGAGATCCCGTTCTACACCGGCCGCCGCAAGCCGGTCTCCGAGCTGGTGGCGGGCCTGGCCTGAGCCGCCCGTCCGCTTCCGTCCCGCCGCCCCGGGCCGGACGGAAGCGGTGCACCGCGGCGTCAGCGGCCGTGGTGGGCCAGCAGCTGTGAGGCGACGGTGGGCTCCGGCGCCAGGTAGGCGGGCTCCGGCGCGGGCCGGGCCGGGCAGGTCAGCTGTGACCCGGCGGTCCGGCCGTGCAGCAGGTACTCCTCGATGTGGGCGTCGGCGCAGGCGTTTCCGCCGGTGACGCCGTGGTTGCCGGCGCCGTCCTCGGTGACCAGCGTGGAGCCGGGCAGCCGCCGGTGCAGTTCCAGCGCCCCGCGGTAGGGGGTGGCGGCGTCCCGGGTGGCGGCCACGACGAGGACCGGCGGCAGCGCGTCCGGCGCGGCACCGACGTCCAGCGGGGCGGCCTGTTCCACCGGCCAGTGGGCGCAGGGCAGGTTCATCCAGGCGTTCTCCCAGGTCTCGAACGGCGCCACCCGGGCGAGCCGGGTGTGGTCGCGGTCCCAGCGCCGCCAGTCGCGCGGCCAGGGCGCGTCGGTGCACTCCACGGCGGCGTAGACGGCGTTGCCGTTCTCCGCCCGCGCCGCGTCCTGCGGGTCCGGCCGGGCCTGCTGGACGAGCGGGCCGGGCTCACCGCGCAGGTATTCGGCCAGGGCGGTGGCCATGACCGGCCACGACCGGTCGGAGTAGGTCACCGACAGGAAGGCGTCGTGCAGCTGCTTGGGTCCGACGGTCTCCCCGACGGGCTCGTCCTCCAGCTGGTCCCTCGCCCGGTCGAAGCCGCGCTGGACCTCCTGCGCGGTGCGGCCCAGGCCGTAGACGTCGTGGTGCCCGGCGACCCACTGCTTCCAGTCCTGCCACCGGCCCTCGAAGGCGTACGACTGGCGGAGGTTGTTGCCGTACCAGACCTGTGCGGGGTCGGGATCCACGGCGCTGTCCAGCACCATCCGGCCGACCGAGCCGGGGAAGAGGGTGGCGTAGACCGAGCCGATGTAGGTGCCGTAGGAGGCGCCCAGGTAGGTGAGGCGCTGCTCGCCGAGTGCCGCCCTGATGGTGTGCAGGTCGCGGGCGTTGTTCGGGGTGGTGAAGTGGGCGAGCCGGTCGCCCTGGCCGGCGAGGCAGCCGGCGGCGTAGGCGGCGGCCCGCAGGTTCATCTGCCGCTTGAACTCCTCCGACGGTGTCCGGGGTGCGGGGGAGGGGCCGCGCTGGAAGGTCCCGGGGTCCTGGCAGGAGACCGGCGCGGAGCGGCCGACGCCGCGCGGGGCGAAGCCGACGAAGTCGTAGGCGCGGTGCAGGTTCTGCCAGGGCCCGCTGTCCAGGTGCAGCGGGTAGAGCGGGAAGACCATGCCGTTGGCGCCGGGGCCGCCGGGGTTGTAGAGGAGTGCGCCCTGCCGCTCCTTCTCGGGGCCGGTCGCCTTGAGCCGGCTGACGTGCAGCTCGATGGTGTCGCCGTCGGGCGCCGCGTAGTCGACCGGCACGGTGACCGTGCCGCACTCGACGGGCTCCCGCAGGTTCTCCGCCGGGTCGCACGGGCCCCAGGAGATGCCCGCCGCCTCGGCGCGCTGCGCGGCGAGGGCGGCTCCGCGGGCCTCGTCGGCACTCCCCGGCGGGGGCGCCTCGGCCACGGCCGGCGGGAGCGCCAGCGTCCAGAGAGCCAACGCACCCAGGGTGCCCATCACCGCGGCCTTGTGCACTGCCGCTCCCTTCGCTGCCGGATCCAGAGAAAGTGATCATCATCAAATGACGGCATCCGGCGCAGACCCGGCCGCCCGTGTCGGGCGAACAGCCCACGAACGGGTGACCCCCGAGGGGCCGGTCGCGCCAGGTCCGGCTCCGGAGGCGTGGCAGGCCGCGGGCGGGGAACACGTCGGCGGCCCGTGTCGGCGAAGGGCGGGCGGGCAGGTGCTGGGCGGGTACGCTGCGCAGCAGCCCTGAAATCGGGTCATGTGTCGGTATGTCGGGAGCGTATTGATGGTCGAGAGCCTGGAGCGCCTCCGGCGCGCGCTGGGTCTCCGTACCGATGCGGTGATCTTCTTCGTGTCGGCCGGGCTCACGGTGGTGTTCGTCGCCGCGGCCATCGCCTTCACCGACTCCGTGGACCGGATCTTCCGGGCGGCCTCGGGCTGGATCATGGGCAATCTCGGCTGGGTCTACATCCTGGGCGTGACGTCGTTCCTGGTCTTCCTCATCTGGATCGCGCTCAGCCGCTACGGACACGTCCGGCTCGGCGGCTACGACGCCCGGCCCGACTACCGCAACAGCGTCTGGTTCGCGATGCTCTTCGCGGCGGGCATCGGCACCATCCTGATGTTCTGGGGGGTGGCGGAGCCGATCAGCCATTTCGCCGAGCCGCCCCGGGCCCACATCGAGCCGGAGTCCACCGAGGCGGCCAACACCGCCATGGCGTACTCGCTCTACCACTTCGGCCTGCACACCTGGGCGATCTTCACCCTGCCGGCGCTGGCGTTCGCCTACTTCGTCTACCAGCGGGGCCTGCCGTTCCGCCTCAGCTCCGCCTTCCACCCCTTCCTGGGGGACCGCATCCACGGGCGGCTCGGCCGGACGATCGACGTGGCCGCCGTCATCGGCACGCTGTTCGGGGTGGCGGTCTCCATCGGCCTGGGCACTCTGCAGATCAACAGCGGCCTGGCCGAGCTGTTCGGGGTCGAGGAGAGCAAGCTCGTCCAGATCGTGCTGATCACGGTGGTCACGGCCATCGCCACCACCTCCGTGGTGCTCGGCCTGGACAAGGGCATCAAGCGGCTGTCCACACTGAACATCAGCATGGCCGTCGGGCTCATGACCTTCGTCTTCCTCGCCGGCTCCACGGTCTACCTGGCCAAGGGCATCATCGAGATGACGGGCAACTACCTCAGCTCCCTGGTCCCCCTGGCCTTCTGGAACGACACCTTCGCCGACTCCGGCTGGCAGGACACCTGGACGGTCTTCTACTGGGCCTGGACGATCACCTGGTCACCGTTCGTCGGCATGTTCATCGCCCGGGTCTCGCGGGGCCGCACCATCCGGGAGTTCGTCCTCGGGGTGCTCGCGCTGCCCACCGGCTTCACGATCGTCTGGTTCAGCGTGTTCGGGCTCTCGGCCTTCGACATCGAGATGAACGGCACGGGCGGGCTGGTGGAGAACGTCGTCGACGAGGGCGACATCCCCGGGGCGCTCTTCCAGTTCCTGTCCAACTACCCGCTGGCGACGCTGATCTCGTCCATCGCGGTGCTGATCGTGGTCATCTTCTTCACCACGTCCTCCGACTCCGCCTCACTGGTGATCGACAACCTGTGCTCGGGGGACCGGGTGCACCCCACGCCGACCCGGCAGCGGGTGTTCTGGGCGGTCACCGAGGGCGTGGTGGCCGGCACCCTCATCGCGGCCACCGGAAAGGGCGGCCTCGACGCCGTCTCGGAGGTGATCACCGTTCTGGGGCTGCCGTTCTTCGTGCTGGCGTTCCTGATGATGGCCTCGCTGTACCGGGCGCTGCGCACCGACTACCCCGACCTCCACCGGCCCCAGCTGCCCCCCAGCATCAGGACCATGCCCAAGAAGGCGAATCGGCGGGGGCTGCGACGGCAGGCCGAACAGCGGAAGGCCCAGCAGGGGGAGTGACCGCCGGCCGTTGGCCGCCCGGTCCGGTGGCGCGGCGCGGCCGGACGATTCCGGCTCGCCGGGTGCCTCCTGAGGCCGGTCCCGCGACGTGCCACCGGCGGGCCCGGCCGCCTGTCCGATCAGCTCCGAGACCTTGACGAAGCGGTAGCCGCGTTCCCGCAGTACGGGAACCATCCGGCGGACCGCCTCCGTGGTGACGGGAGCCGCGCTGCGGGTGATGTGCAGGACCACCACCGAGCCGGGGGCCACCTGGGACAGGACGGTCCCGGCGACCGCGTCCGGGTCGGTGGCGAAGGCGTCACCGCCGGCGACGTCCCACTGCACCGCCGTCAGCCCCAGCGGTGCGAGCGCCCGGAGTGCCTCGTCGTCGTGGCAGCCGCCCGGGAACCTGAAGTACGGCACGGTCCGCTCCACGCCGGCGGCCCGGATCTCCCGCTCGGCGCGCCGCACATCCGCGGCGAACTCCCCGGGATCCAGGGCCGGCAGCCCCCAGCAGGGGCCGTCGGCGAAGGCGTGGTGGGCGTAGGAGTGGTTGGCCACCTCGAACAGCGGGTCGCGGCCGATCGAGGCGGCCTGGCCGGGGTAGGTGCGGGCCCACATGCCGGTCATGAAGACGGTGGCCGGGATGTTCTCGCGGCGCAGGAGGTCCACCAGTGCGGGATTGTCGAAGGGCTCGCCGGCCGCGGCGCGGCCCGTCTGATCGGCCGTCATGTCGGCGTCGAAGGTGAGCGCCACCGCCTTGTCCGCGCCGCCCTCCCCGCCACCGTTCTCCAGCCCTTCGCGGGGGCCGTGCCGGAAGACGGGCATCCTGCCGCCGTCCAGGGGCAGGGTGGCGGCGGCGGGCGGTGCGGCATCGGCCGGGGGAGCGGCGGAGCGCGGCGGCGCCTGAGGTCCCACGGTTCCGTCCGGCCCGGCCGGCTCCTGCGCCCTGCCCGTCCCGGCGGGCTCCGGGCCCGGGGCGGGAGCGGCGCAGCCGGTCAGCAGGGCGCCGGCGGTCAGGCAGCCGGTCAGGGCGGTGGCGACGGCCGCCCGCACTGCGATGATCATTTTTGCAGGCTAGGCGGGGTGGGCCCGGACCGCCCGCCGGGCTGTGCCGGACGGGTGCCCGCCGCTGAGGCGTCTTCCCCGGGGCCTGGCGGCGGACGGCTCAGCCCTCCGGCAGGTGCTTCGCCTCCCGGGCCAGTGCCGTCAGCCGGGATATCGCCCGGAAGTACTTCTTGCGGTACCCGCCGCGCAGCATCTCCTCGCTGAACAGCCGGTCGAACGGGACGCCCGAGGCGAGCACGGGTATCTCCCGGTCGTACAGCCGGTCGGCGAGCACCACCAGGCGCAGCGCGGTCGACTGGTCCGGCACCGGGGTCACGCCCCGCAGGCAGACCGCGTCCACGCCCTCGCACAGCGCCCCGTACCGGCTGGGGTGCACCCGCGACAGGTGGTCCAGCAGCGCGGGGAAGTCGTCCAGGGACGCGCCCGGGGTGGCATGCGCGGCGCGGGTGACCTCCGCGTCGTCACCCGGCTCGGGCGCCTGCGGAAGGCCGCGGTGCCGGTAGTCCTCCCCGTCGATGCGCAGCGGCTGGAAGTGGGCGGCCAGCCCCTGTATCTCGCGCAGGAAGTCGGCGGCCGCGAACCGGCCCTCGCCGAGCTTGCCCGGCAGGGTGTTGGACGTGGCCGCCAGCGCCACCCCCGCCTCGACCAGCTTGCCCAGCAGGCTGGAGACCAGCACCGTGTCGCCCGGGTCGTCCAGCTCGAACTCGTCGATGCACAGCAGCTGATGGTCCGAGAGGGTCCGCACGGTCTGCTGGAAGCCCAGTGCGCCCACCAGGTGGGTCAGCTCCACGAAGGTGCCGAACGCCTTGCGCCCGGGGGCCGCCGGGGCGGCGTGCCACAGGGAGGCCAGCAGGTGGGTCTTGCCCACGCCGTAGCCGCCGTCCAGATACATCCCGCGCGGCCCGGCGGGCGCGGCGGCCTTCGCCCGGCGGCGGAAGAGCCCGCGCAGGCCGCTCGGTCCGTCCCCGCCGTCCCCGAGCCCTCCGGCGAAGGAGCTCAGCCGCTCCACCGCCTCCCGCTGGCTGGGCTGCGCCGGGTCCGGATGGTAGGTGGAGAACCGCGCCCCGCCGAACCGCGGCGGCGGGACCAGCTCGGCGACCAGCCGCTCGGCCGGCACATGCGGCTCGCGCGCGCACAGCCGCGCCGGGCCGTCCTCACCGCCGGGGCGGGAGGCTGTGGTCCGGGCCTGGGGCTGGGGGCCTGCGGTACTCGACACAGTCCTCCACTGTACGCGGCGCCGCCTGTGCCACACTGCGGCCCATGCGACGCCTGTATCCCGCTCCCCAGGACCGCGCCGGCACGGAGGACCGGGAGTGGTCCCTGGAGGAACTGGCCGACGCCTACGCCTACCCCGAGGACGTGCCGCTCACCGAGGGGTGGCTGCGGGCCAACATGGTGTCCTCGCTGGACGGCGCCGCGTATCACGACCACCGCTCGCAGCCGCTGTCCGGCCCGGCCGACATGCGGATCTTCGGGGTGCTGCGGGCGCTGGCGGACGTGGTGGTGGTCGGTGCGGAAACGGTCCGGCAGGAGGGCTATCGTCCCGCCCGCCGCCGGGCGGAGCTCGCCGCCGAACGCGCCGCCGCGGGCCAGACACCGGCCCCGGCCATCGCCGTGGTCAGCGCCGGCCTGCGGCTGGACTGGTCGCTGCCGCTGTTCGCCGCCTCCCCCCAGCCCACCCTCGTCGTCACCGGTGCGGCGGCCGACCCCGCGCACCTGGCGGCAGCCCGGGACTCCGGGGCCGAGGTCGTGCCGGCCGGGGAAGGGGCCGGTGCGGACCCGCACCGCATCAAGGCCGAACTGGCCCGGCGCGGCTACACCCGGCAGCTCACCGAGGGCGGCCCCCGGCTGCTGGGACAGTTCGTGACGGCCGGTGTGCTGGACGAGCTGTGCCTGACCGTCTCCCCGCGCCTGACCGCCGGGACAGCCCCCCGGGTGGTCAGCGGCCCCGAGATGTCCGTTCCCCGTGAGATGGCCCCGGCCTCACTCCTGGAGGATTCCGGATTTCTGTTCACCCGCTACCACAAGGTGTGACAATCGGCGGAATGCGCGATTCTGTCGGCTGGGGAGGGCAGACTGGTAGGGCGCAGACCCGTGCCGCGGCGCAGCCGGATGGTTTCTGCCGGGGTTGCGCGGGTCCCGGCCTCGCGAGAAGGGCGCTGAGCGTGATCACCACGGTTCTCATGATCGAAAGGCCCATGGCGCCCACCGACGTGGAGCTCGTCACCACGCTGCACGGTGACGAGCCGATGTCCTTCGTCGTGCTGATGCAGCCGCGCGGGGACCAGGACCGGCTGCTGCGGGCCCTGGACGACATCGCCCTCGGAGAAATCGGCGAGGCGATGCTGGAGGCCGCCGAACCGGACGACGAGGACCCGCGCGCCCCCGCCCGGCGGGCCCTGGAGCACTCGCTGAAGGCGCTGCGCGACGCCGGGGCGGAGGCCGTCGGCCAGATCGCCGACGACAACCCGCTGGACCTGCTGACGTCCGTGGTCGAGCAGACGCACGCCGACGAGGTCATCGTGCTCACCGCACCGCACTACGTCGAGGAGCTCTTCCACCGGGACTGGGCCTCCCGGGCCCGGCACCGGGTGGGCGTCCCCGTCCTCAAGCTGTTCGCCCATTCGGAGTAGGGCGGCGGCGGGGGTCCGCCGTCACCCGCCCGGCCGGACCGGGCCGGGACCGACATGTCCGCCGGGAGTGCGACAATCGCCGGAGCACGCGCTTCGACGAGGGAGACACAGCAGCGATGGCAGCGACGGCCCTGACGATCCCGCCGGCCATGGAACGACCCCACTTCGTGGGTATCGGCGGCGCCGGGATGTCGGGCATCGCCAAGATCCTCGCCCGCCGGGGCGCCCGGGTCGCCGGCAGCGACGCCCGCGACTCGGCCACCGCGGCCGCCCTGCGCGCTCTGGGCGCCTCGGTTCATGTCGGCCACGCGGCGGCGAATCTGGCGGCCGACACCACCTGCGTGGTGGTCTCCAGCGCCATCCGCGAGGACAACCCGGAGCTCGCCGCCGCCCGGGAGCGGGGCATCGAGGTGATCCACCGCTCCGCGGCGCTCGCCGCCCTCATGGAGGGCGCCCGGACGATCGCGATCGCCGGCACCCACGGCAAGACCACCACCACCTCCATGCTCGCCGTCGCGCTGCGCTCCCTGGGCCTGGAACCCTCCTACGCCATCGGCGGCGACCTGGACGTCCCCGGCTCCAACGCCGAACACGGCACCGGCGACCTGTTCGTGGCGGAGGCCGACGAGAGCGACCGCAGCTTCCACCGCTACACCCCCGAGGTCGCCGTGGTCCTCAACGCGGAACTGGACCACCACGCCAACTACGCCTCGATGGAAGAGATCTACGAGTCCTTCGAGACCTTCGCCGCCACCCTGCGCCCCGGCGGCACGCTGATCGTCAACGCCGACCAGTCCGGCGCCCGGGAGCTCACCGGCCGGCTGAGGCGGCGCGCGGCCGCCACCGGCCGCGGCCCCGCCCTGGTCACCTACGGCACCGGCCCGGACGCGGACGTCCGTATCCTGCGCGTCGTCTCCCACGGCCTGACCAGCGAGGTCACCGTGCGGCTGGACGGCGCCGAGCTCACCTTCCCGGTCTCCGTGCCCGGCCGGCACTACGCCCACAACGCCGTCGCCGCCCTGGCCGCCGGAGTGGCCGCCGGCGTCCCGGCCGACGGACTGGCGCCCGCCCTGGCCCGGTACACCGGCGTCGCCCGGCGCCTGGAGCCCAAGGGCGAGGCGGACGGGGTGCGCGTCCTGGACTCCTACGCCCACCACCCCACCGAGATGACCGCCGACCTGGAGGCCGTCCGCGACGCCGCCGGAGACGGCGGCCGGGTCCTGGTCGTCTTCCAGCCGCACCTGTTCAGCCGCACCCGCGAGCTGGGCATCGAGATGGGCCGGGCCCTGGCCCTGGCCGACGCCTCGGTGGTGCTGGACATCTACCCCGCCCGTGAGGACCCGATCCCGGGCGTCACCAGCGAGCTGATCACCGACGCCGCCCGCGCCGCCGGAGCCGACGTCCGGGCCGAGCACTCCAAGGCGGCCGTCCCCGGCGTCGTCGCCGGAATGGCCAAGCCCGGCGATCTCGTTCTCACCATGGGGGCCGGCGACGTCACCGAGCTCGGCCCCGAGATCCTCGCCCACCTGGCGAACTGAAGCGAACCGAGGAGCAGCACCTCATGGGCTACGAAGTAGAGAAGACCGACGAGCAGTGGCGCGCGGAGCTCAGCGAGGAGGAGTACCGGGTCCTGCGCCAGGCCGGCACCGAGCGCGCCTTCACCGGTGAGTACACCGACACCAAGACGGTCGGCGTCTACACCTGCCGCGGCTGCGGAACCGAACTCTTCCGCTCCTCCACCAAGTTCGACAGTCACTGCGGCTGGCCCTCGTTCTACGACCCGGCCGACAGCGACGCCGTCGAGCTGCTGCCCGACCACTCCATCCCCGGCAGGCCCCGCACCGAGGTGCGCTGCGCCACCTGCGGCTCCCACCTGGGCCACGTCTTCGAGGGCGAGGGCTACGGCACCCCCACCGACCAGCGCTATTGCATCAACTCCATCGCCGTCCGGCTGGTGCCCGAGGAGGAGTGAGGTTCCTGCCGCATGGCCAGGACCAGGATCAGGATCAGCGTTGAGCAGGCTCAGGCCGAGCGCATCAGGCAGCACGCCGAGCGAGCCGGGATGGATGTTCCGGCGTATCTGCTGCACGCCGCCACGCGGCGGATGACGGAGACCGACGCGACAGAGCGACAGTTCGCGGAGGTGGACGCGCTGATCCCGGCAGCCGGGTCGAGGCCGGGAGTCCGGCCCGCCGCTTCGTGACACCGGCAGGTACCAGCAGGCGGCGATGGCCGCCGACGGGAGAAGAGAAGAGTGGCTGTGGGGGCAGGGGCGGCCGTACTCGCCGCGAGCGGACTGGGGTACGAGGTGGCGGGCCGCAGGCTGCTGGACCGGCTGGATCTGGTGGTGCGTGCCGGGGAATCGGTGGCGGTGACGGGACCGAGCGGCAGCGGGAAGAGCACTCTGCTGATGTGCTTGCTCGGTCTGTTACGGCCGCACGCCGGTGACATCCTCGTCAAGGGAACGGATATCACCGGGCTGAGGGAGCGCGCTCTGGCCCGGTACCGCCGTGAGCACGTCGGTATCGTCTTCCAGTTCGGTGAGCTTCTGCCGGAACTCACTCCCCTGGAGAACACCGCACTGGCTGCCCTGCTTTCCGGTGTCCCCCGGGACGAGGCGTACGCACGCGCGGAATCTCTGCTGTCCGAGTTCGGGGTGCCGTACGGGAGGACACCCACGGCCGACCTCTCGGGAGGTGAGCGGCAACGCACCGCCGTCGCGCGTGCTCTGATCAACGAACCGAGCCTGCTGCTCGCCGACGAACCCACCGGGGCGCTGGACGGTGCGACCCGGGATGCGATGGCCGAGGTGCTCTTCTCGGTGCCACGCCGCTGGGGCTGCGCCTTGTTGCTGGTCACCCATGACGCCTCGGTGGCCGCGCGCGCGGACCGGCATCTCGCACTCGGCGACGGGCGCCTGACGGAGGTTGCCGTCAGCGGAACAGAGGCGGGCCGGTGAACGCACCTTCCCTGCAGCGGCAGCTTCTCTCGGTCGGCAGGGCCGCGGCCAAGGGGTCCGAGGGCAACCGGCTGCGTTTCGCGGCGCTGCTGTGCGCCACGCTGGCACTGGCGGTGGGTTTCGTCTTCCTCGTCGCGGGCTTCGCCACCTACGACGGTCGCGAACTGCGGGGAAGCGCCCGCGCACCGCACTACCTCGGTGAGGACCAGGAGGACCGGGCGACCTCCTTGTGGCGGCAGTCCTTCGACACGGTCGGCGGACTCCAGCATTCCGTCGTCTTCATCGAGCCGCTGCGGGAGGACGCCGAACTGCCACCAGGAGTCGAGGCATGGCCCGCCCCGGGCGAGGCGGTGCTGTCACCGGAGCTGCGCGCTGCGCTCGTGCGGGAGAACGCCGTCGATCGCTACGGGAACGCCGTCGGCGTGCTCGGGGAGGACGGGCTGGAAGTACCAGGAGAGCGCCTGGCCTACGTCCGGCCCACCACGACCGCGCTGGCTCCGGACAGCATGTTCAGGATCTCGGGATACGGCGGGGAGTCCCGGGCCGCCGTGGGTGACGAACTGCGTGTCCAGAACCTCTCCGCCTTCGTCCCCACGGTCATGGGCTTCCTGCTGCTGCCGGCGTGTGCGCTGGTGGTGATCGCGGCCCGCTCCGGAGCCGCCGCCCGCGACCGCCGTGCGGCCCTGCTGCGCGCGCTCGGAGCGGGGTACCGGGCCCGGGCTCTCGTCAACCTGGGGGAAGCCGCCCTCGCTGTGGCCACCGGGGTGGTGGCGGCTGCGGCACTGGCGGGCAGCCTGCTGGTGTGGAATGTGCGGGTTCCCGTCGTCGGATACACCGTATCGGCGGCCGACGCCTCCCGCTGGGCCCCGGAACTCTTCGGCTCGGTACTCCTGGCGGGATGCGTGGTGCTGTGCGCGGTGGTGTTCCTGCACCGGGTGGAGAAGGGAACCCGCTCGACCCGTCCCGGACATCACGCGGGACGGAACCCTCGGTGGGCGGCGTGGCTCTGCCCCGTGCTGCTTCTCGTCGCGGTCCGCGGTCCCGGACTCGCCGGCGGAGCGGAAGCCAACCCTCTCGTGTTCCTGGCGGTCTACTCGACCGGGGTCATCGGCACTCTGGCGACTCTGCCCGCGGTCATCGCCCTCGCGGTCGCCGGGGTGGGACGCCTGCTGGTACGCCACGGAAACCGGCACGGCAGGCCCGGTCCGCTGATCGCCGGGCGGTGGAACATCGCACGCCCCGGCGTCACCACCCGCATGGTGGCGAGCGTGGTGATCGCGATCGGACTGGTCGCACAGGTCCAGCTGTGGTCGAGCCGCCTCAACGAGCCCATGCTGGAGGCGCAGGCCACCTACGCCCGGATCGGCGACAGCGCCGTGACCATGTGGTCCCTTGCGGACACGCCCGAGAGAACCGAGACGTTCCTGAAAGAACTTCCCGAGGGAGTGCACGGGCTGGGGATGCACCGGTCCCCGGCCGACGGCGGCATGGAGCTCCGAGGCAGCTGTGAGGCGCTCCGGGCGCTCGACGCCCCGTGTGACGCGGGACCGGCTCCTCGGAACGATCCCCGTCTCCAGGAGGTCGCCGCCTGGTACGGCGCCGGGGGTTCCGGGATCACCGTGCGGGAGGGCGCGGTCTCGGCCGACCACGCGGTTCCCGAGGCCCTGTTGCTGGTCAGCGCCCAGGGCGGCGACCTGCCGGTATCCGAGGTGAAGCACACGGCCTTCCGGCAACTGCTCGGTCCCCAGGCCGAATCCCTCGGCGGATCCTGGCTGACCGGGGCACGACAGCTGGAGAAACCGGCCGCATGGGTGCTGCTCCTGGGACTGGCGGGAGTGGTCCTGCTGACCGTCACCGCGGCATTGAACAACCTGGGCGAGTTCCTCCGCTTCAGCCGGAACCTGGCTCCCGTCAGCGTGCTCACCGGACGCCGTACCGTGTTCTTCACGACCGCGCTCTGGGTGATCCTCATGCCCTTGGCCCTGGCCGGACTCCTCGGAACGCTCGTTGCCGTCTGGCTGGGGACGCCACTGACCCAACCGGGCGGGGGAGCTTCGCTGTCCTGGCCGATCCTCACGGCCACTCTGATCGTCGTCGAGACGCTGGCGGTCGCCTTCTGGTGGTGGGGCGGGACAGCGGCCTCCCGCGCGGCCGCACAGTGGCGCCCGCAGGCGGACTGACAGGCCGTTCCCCGCGCTGGTCCGGTGCCGGTGTCATACGTGCCGACCCGGGCCGCCGTGCCCGGAACCGGGGGTGGTGCGGCTGCGGAGCAGTACGGCGGCTGACCGGGCAGGCAGACGCAGTGTTCCGTCCGCGTCCGGCGGCGGGCACCGGTGCGTGGCGGCCAGCACCTCGTGCCGGGCGGGACCCAGCGGCACGCGGGCGGACTTCTCCGGGTGCAGATTGACCGCCACGGTCAGTGGCCCGTGGCGCATCGCCAGCCAGCGGTGCTCCTCGTCGTGGGCGACGGCGGTGTCGGCAAGCCGCAGCCCGTGGGGCAGATGGGTGTGCCGGATGGCGATCAGCCGCCGGTACCACTCCAGCAGCCAGCCGTTGTGCTCCCGTTCCGGCCATCGCAGGCAGGACCGCTCGCGGGTGGCCGGGTCCTGCGGGTCGGGCACCTCGTCGCCCGTCCAGCCGTGCGCGGCGAACTCCGCGCGCCGCCCGTCCCGGACCGCCTGCGCGAGCCGCGGATCCTGGTGGTCGGTGAAGTACTGCCAGGGCGTGGTGGCCCCCCACTCCTCGCCCATGAACAGCATCGGGGTGAACGGCCCGCACAGCACCAGGGCCGCCGCGCAGGCCAGTTGCCGCTCGTCCAGCAGTGTGCCCAGCCGCTCGCCACGGGCCCGGTTGCCGATCTGGTCGTGGGTCTGGGAGTAGCCGAGAAACCGTTGCGCGGGGGTCGTGGAACGGTCCACCGGTGCGCCGTGGTGCCGCCCGCGGAAAGACGACCAGGTGCCGTCGTGGAAGAACGCCCCGGTCAGTGTCCGGGCCAGGGCGGTGGTGGGGGCGGCGGCGAAGTCGGCGTAGTAGCCCTGCGACTCGCCGGTGAGCGCCGCGTGCAGGGCGTGGTGGAAGTCGTCGTTCCACTGGGCGTGCAGCCCCAGGCCGTTGGCCCCGCGCGGGAGGGTGGTGCGCGGGTCGTTGCGGTCGGACTCGGCGATCAGGAACAGCGGACGGTCCAGTTCGGCGGCGAGCTCGTCCACCGACTCCGACAGCTCGGCCAGGAAGTGGCGGGCCCGGTTGTCCGCCAGCTCGTGCACGGCGTCCAGCCGCAGCCCGTCCAGCCGGTAGTCCCGCAGGAACGCCAGCGCGCTGCCGGTGAAGTACGCCCGCACCTCGTCCGAGCCGGGCCCGTCCAGATTGACCGCCGAGCCCCAGGGCGTGCGGTAGCGCTCGGTGAAGTACGGGCCGAAGCGCGGCAGATGGTTGCCGGACGGGCCCAGGTGGTTGTGCACCACGTCCAGCACGACCCCCAGCCGGTGGCCGTGCGCCGCGTCCACGAACCGCTTGAGTCCATCCGGCCCGCCGTACGGCTCGTGCACCGCCCACGGCGCCACCCCGTCGTACCCCCAGCCGTGCCGTCCGGGGAACGGGCACACCGGCATCAGCTGCACATGGGTGATGCCCAGCTCGGCCAGATACCCCAGGTGCCCGGCGGCGGCGTCGAACGTCCCGGCGTCGGTGAACGTGCCGACGTGCAGCTCGTACAGCACCGCGCCCGGCAGCCCCCGGCCCGTCCACGGCTCGCGCCACACGAACCTCTCGTGCTCCACGACGGCGCTCGTACCGTCCGGCCCGTCGGGCTGCCGGCGGGACCGCGGGTCGGGCAGCACCGGCCCCCCGTCCAGCGAGAAGCCGTAGCGCACGCCGTGCCCGGCCTCGGCCTCTGCCTGCCACCAGCCGGTGCCCGGCCCGCCGCCCGGGCCGCGGGCGGCGGGCCGCATCGCGACACGCTCGTCCGCCAGCAGCAGATCCACCTGACCGGCCCCGGGGGCCCACACCTCGAAGAGCATGCCCTCCATGCTCAGCCCCCGCGGCCCTCCCCGGCCAGAGGGCCCGCCGCGCGTACGCGGGAACCGAAGGGCTCAACCCTTCTGAGGGCGCGCCCCTCGGCCCCGCGGAACCTCGCCCGTCAGGTCATGCAGTACCGGTGGCCGGTCACCGGGTACCCGGCCCGGGCGAACGCCGCCGCCATCGCGGCGTTGCCGACGTCCGTGGCGGCCGCGATCTGCCGCGCACCCTCGGCGACCAGCTGGTGGGTGCACTCGGCCAGCAGGTCATAGGCGTAGCCGTGACCGCGCTGCCCGGGAACGACGCCGATGAAGCCGACACAGGGCCGGGACGGGTTGTGGGCCGGGACCTGGATGCCGGCCAGGTCCCCTTCCGGCGTGTACGCCAGCCGCCACCAGTCGCGCGGCGACGGGCACCACGTGAGGAAGTCCAGCTCCTCCCGTGCTGCCAGGTCCACGCCGCCCTTCTCGATGGCCTGCAGGGCATGGGTGTCCAGCGTCTCGCTGTGGACGCGGCGCAGCACCGACAGGATCACCTCGTCGTCGGGCTCGGGGCGGAACTCCAGCCGTCCGGGCCGCGCGGGCAGTCCGAGGTCCGGTGTCCACCGGTAGATGTACCGCTCGGTCAGCGGCGTGTACCCGGCCTCGGCCGCCGCCTCGATGCGGGCCGTGGCCGCCTCGCACACGGCCGGATCCTCACGCCACCCGGGCGGCAGCTCCAGCTCGTACTCGACGTGGAAAGGGGTGTGGCGCAGCAGCTCGACCCCGGCGGCGCGGTCGCTGAAGTCGAACCAGTTGAGCACGACCGGTGCCTCGTCGTCGGGGCCGCCCCAGTAGGCGGCGCGGGCGACGACCTGCCCGTCGCGCAGCGCCACCCAGGTCCACTCGGGACGGTAGGAGCCGCCGGCGGCCACGGTGGCGTAGGTGCTGTGGGGCGGCCCGAGAACGGGCGGGCCGACCGGAACGGAGACGGGCAGGGAGGTGAAGAGGTCGTGCGCCTCGTCCTCGACGAGCGCACGGATGACCAGATCGGTCATGGGTCGGAATCCTTCCGAAGGGCGGTGGCGCGCCTCCGGGGTGCCGTAAGGGGCTCTCTCAGCCCCGGAACGCCCGGCGGTGGGTGCGGAAGCGCGCGGTGGTCACGGCGAACACGGTCATGACTGCCACGAGGCGCCTCCCTTCCTCGACCCGAGGGCGTCCCCGCACGCTAACCCCTCCCCGCCGCCGCGTCCACGTATTTGCCGGCGGGCACCGGGCCCTCTTCCCGCAGCCTGGCCGCGCTTCAAGGGCCCGGTGCAGCCTTT
Organism: Streptomyces sodiiphilus; assembly: GCF_039529215.1. NCBI lineage: Bacteria > Bacillati > Actinomycetota > Actinomycetes > Kitasatosporales > Streptomycetaceae > Streptomyces > Streptomyces sodiiphilus. Next base: position 136,346 of record NZ_BAAAMJ010000018.1, read on the forward strand.
GCCCGCCGGGAGCGGGGAAACCCCGGTGCGTGAGGAGGGGGAGTGGGGCACTCTGGCCGGGTGAGCAAGCGGAAGGCGCAGCTCCGGACCTTCGCGGAGATGCTGGCGGCAGTGCCGCGGGAGCCCGCGCCCGACCCGGTGACCGACGAACCCGCCCGGGCCGGACGCCGGGACGACGGCACGATGGCCGACCCGGCCGGACGCGTCTACACCTGCGTCCGCGAGACGGTCTCCGCGACCGCGGCACTCGCGGCAGCGGCAGCGGGAGCCGTCGTGGTGTGGGACCCGTGCGGCTGCGGCGGGGGCTGCGGATTCCGGTGGCTCGGCGAGGCGGAGACAGCCCGCCTTGTGGCTTCCGGCCCTCCGCGCATCCGGTGCAACAAGCGCCGGAACGGCAACATTTCGCTGTGGCGCTCGGCGGACGGCACGGTGCTGCTGCTGGCCGAGGACGCGGTGTTCTGGGGTGACGTGCTGGCCTGAGCCCTGGCGCTGCCGTCCAGCCCGCCCGCTGTTCAGTTGCCGTGCAGCGTCCCGTCCTTGACGGCGTGCAGGAAGGCGGCCCAGGGGGCGGGGGAGTGGAGCTGCGCGGGCGCGGCGGGGTTCTTGCTGTCCCGGACAGCCCGCCCTCCGTCCGAGGTGAACGCCACCTCGACACACTCGTTGACGGCTCCTCCCGAGTAGGAGGACTTGACGAACGCAGAGACTATGCGGGGCTGGTTCACCTTGACGTATCTCCTTGAAGCAGTTGATCCATCTGTTGCGTGATGAAGCGCTTCGTTTCCTGGGGAGAGAGCGCTGCGGACCTCAACGTGCTGAAAGCCTGATCGTAGTTGGCGATCTCGTCGGAGTCCTCGACCATGATGGTGTTGGAAACGGTGTCCGTCGCCACAACCTCCGGAGAGTGGTCCCGGCCGAAGGAGTAGGCGATGAACGGGGGAGCGGCCATGGCAGCTCCCCACTGACTGAAGGGCAGGACCTGAACGGTGATGGTCTGCTGGTCCGCGGTACGCAGCAGGTGAGTCAGTTGGTCCTGCCGGTCATGGGGCGATGACATGGGAGTGGTGATTGCCGGTTCCCAGATGACGGCAGCGAACTCGGTGCCGTTCTCGCGCAGTACTGCCTGACGCGCTTGTCTGACCTGTACCACCTCATCGGCCGCCTCCGGGGACAACGGCGTGGGGTTGGCTGCCAGCAGTGCCCGTGTATAGGCCGGTGTCTGGAGAAGACCGGGCAGGAAGGCATGCTGCCACGTCTGAATGGAGGTGGCGTCTGCCTCCATGGAGACAACATCTCCCAGATGGGTGAGAGAGCTGGTGTCGTAGTCGAGCCACCAGCCCTTCTTGCTGCTGTCCCGCGCAAGCCGTTCGAGACGGTCACGGCGGTCCTGGTCTGCCACTTCGTAGAGATCCAGCAGGATACGAAGGTCTCCGAGCCGAGCCTTCACCGTTCCTGACTCGATGCGGCTGATCTTGGCCGTCGAGCAGTCCACGGCTTGCGCTGCCTGCTCCTGGTCGAGGCCGGCGGACAAGCGCAGCTGGCGAAGAGTTGAGCCGAGTCGCCTGCTGCGAGCTGTGGGCTTTCCCCCTGAGGGCACTGGCTTCCCTTCTTGCGACAAGCGTTGGTGGCGTCCCATCACGTTCGACTGACTGTAGCCCTCGCAGCATTCGAAAGTGGCCTCGAACAGAAACCTGGACGCTTTGCAAGGCTTGCAAGTGGTCGAGCGCGACGTCTAGCGTGGCGATCGTCACGCATGGCGTTCGAGTGTACGCGTTGCGTGACTCCCGTCGTCATCTCTGTCTGGGAGTTGCCCATGTCCGACCGCATCTGTTCCTACCGCCTTCCGGCCGAAGCCGCCTCTGTACCCGAGGCGCGGGGGAAGGTGAGGGCGCTGCTGGTGGAGTGGAATCTGCAGCATCTGGCCGACGACGCCTGCCTGGTCGTCAGCGAACTGATGACGAACGCCATCCGGCACACTGGGCGGACCGAGGACGGCCATCTCGAGCTGACGGCTGGGCAGGGTGATCACGACCGGTTCTTCGTCGAAGTGGCGGACGGCTGTACCGGAACTCTCCCGCAGCAACGCTCGCCCGGCCCGGACGACAGCGGCGGACGCGGGCTGCTTCTCGTGCAGCGGCTGTCCGACGACTGGGGAGTGCGTACATGCGGGACGGGAAAGGTTGTCTGGGCTCAGCTGCGCACCAGCGGGGGCGGGGCGCCCGCATGCTGATGCTCGCGCCTCGTTTTCCTGCGCCCGTCCCGGTGCTGGGGCATGGGTTCCGCTGCGAGTGCGTGGCCTATGTGCCCGATGAGCGGACACTGTTCGTCCTCGGCGCACACAGTGCCGACTCGGCATGGGCCGCTGTGCTGTGGCTGTCCTGGCGAGCGGCACACCTCGCCGATCAGCTGGAGCTGCCGGCGGCCCGCTCGCTGAGGGGATGGCTCGGCGACCGCAGGGAAGGTGCCCGCGCCCTGGCGCGGCTGAGCAGGCCCGCTGCCTTCGCCCTCATCGTGCCGGAAGGATCGGCGCGATACGTGCTGTCGGCGGTCCCCGAGGAGACCCGACGGGAAGAGGTCTCCGCCGTGGCGGTGGCGGCGGCCTGACGCCTCCCGCGCGGCTGGAGGTGGTTACCGGGCTGCGGGTCGGGCGGGCCGCCGACCGGGCTGGTGTGTGCCAGGGCTGTGACAGGGCCGATGTGGACAGATACTCGCAGCTCACGGAAGAATTCCCGCCATGACCTCTCTGGAGAACGGCGCCGTTCCGCCCCGGGTGTCGGACGCGGAGCGGGAGCGGGCACTGGAGGTGCTGCGGGAAGGGGTCACGCACGGACGGGTGTCGCAGGACACCTTCCTGCGGCGGATGGAACTGGTCATGTCGGCCCGCTTCCCCGGCGAGCTGCACGCCGTGCTGCACGACCTGCCGCAGCCCGAACGCCGTCCCGGGGCCCTGGTGCGCGCCGTCGGCAAAGTGGCCGCTCTGCGGCAGCGGATGCGCAGCGCCTGGACCGTGGAGCAGCTGCCGCCCCTGCTGCTTCCGGAGCCGGGCCCGCACCCGCTGTCGATCGGCCGGGCCCCCGGCTCGGTGCTGCGGCTGAGCCACCACAGCGTCTCGCGCTTCCACGCCCAGCTCTCCAGCACGGGCGGCGGCTGGATGCTGCGGGATCTCGGCTCGGCCAACGGCACATGGGTCAACGGCGGCAGGGTGACCGGTGCCGTGCGGGTCAGGCCCGGGGATCATGTGCAGTTCGGCGGGGTGGCCTTCCGGCTCGCCGCGCGCTGACCGGCCCGTTCGCGGCCGCGATCGCCGCGGGCTCCGGGCCCGCCCGGACACGCCGAGCCGGCCTGCCGTCCGAGCGGGGGCTGGGAGGTGGGACGGCAGGCCGGAGTGTGGCGGTGCTGACCGCTGCTGATGCGGTGGGTCGGTCAGCGGCCGGACCAGCCGGTCACCAGGGTCCGCACGGTTTCGGCCACCTTCTCCGTCGCCCTGGGGCCTTCGGCCGGCTGGTCGGTGGTGTGGGCGGCGTGCGTCGCGTGGTGAGCGTGCGTCGCGTGGTCCGTGTGCGACTCGTGGTCGTGGTCCACCGCCGGGGTGTGGGCCTCGGCGACGTCGAGGCCGGCGCCGGACGAGCCACCGGGCACGGTGACCTGGCCGTTACCGCCGTCGAACACGACGTCGGAGCAGCTGTAGAAGTTCTCCGGCGAGTCGGAGCGCTCCCACAGCATGAAGATGACGTGGCGGCCGGACTTGCCCGACGGGAGGTTGGTCCGCCAGTAGTACTCGGCGTCGATCGTGCCGACCTGCCCGCGGTAGGGCGGGTTGGTCACGGTGTGGAAGTGCTCCAGGTCCGCCCAGCGCAGCGGCTGGTTCGGGTCGTAACCGTTCTTGGTGATGTACATGTGGAACGAACCCGGGTGGTGGGCCCACACGTTGTAGGTGAACTCGTAGGAGGCACCCGACGTCAGGTGGGTGGTGGGCCAGTCGGTGCGGGCCTGGTCGAAGCCGCGGAAGTCGTAGGCTCCGGAGGCGCCGCTGCACAGCTGGCCGTCGGGGATGAAGCCGGTGGTGCGGCCCTGGCCGTTGGACTGGAGCACCGCGAACCAGTTGTAGAAGCCGGTGGCGCCGCTCTGGTCGAGCGCGGAGCGGCAGGCCGGGTTGCTGGGGTTGACCTGGCCCGTGTGGTCGACGCCGTGCACGTAACAGAGATAGGTGCGGCTGCCGGGGTCCATCGGGGCGCCGTGGGCCGACGCGGTGCCCGCGGCAAGGCCGGAGAGGGCCAGGGCGGGAAGCGTGGCGAGGGTGGTGAACAGACCGGCCTTCTTCAGGCGGGCGCGGCGCTTCGTGCGGTCGCTCATCGCGGTGTGTCCCTTCGCGTGATGAGGTGGGGGGTGACCTTCGTTCGGCGTCTGCGCGAGCAGAACCAGGAGTTCGTGGGAGCGCTCCCAGTTCTCGGACCGTAACCTTTGCGCGATGCGGCTGTAAAGGTTCATGACAGGATGTTCCGTCCGAAAGTTTTTCGGCTTCCGGGCCCGGAACCGCTTCCGCACAGGGGGACGTCCCCGGCCGGGCGGCGGCCGGGGACGTCGTCACTGACGGGCTGGCGGGGGCCCGTCAGGTGCCGGCGCAGCTGAGCGTCACGCCGGAGCTCGGCGGGGTGCCTTCGGCGATGTAGCCGAAGGTCGCCGAGGCGCCGGGAGCCAGCGAGCCGTTCCAGGCCGCGTTCCTGGCCATGATGTGGGATCCGTGCGCCTCCACGGTCGCACCCCACGCCTGGACCAGGGAGCCTCCGGCCGGCAGCGACCAGTCCGCCGCCCAGCTGGAGATGGCGCGGTCGCCGGTGTTGGTGACCGTCACCTCGGCCTGGTAGCCGCCGCTCCAGGTGTTGACCGAACCGTGCGTCGCGGTGCAGACCGGGTTGACCGGGTCACCGGGGTCACCGGGGTCGCCGGGGTCGCCGGGGTCACCCGGGTCCGAGTCGACGCCCGGGATGGTGACCTCGCCGTTGCCGCCGTCGAAGACCACGTCGGAGCAGCTGTAGAAGGTCTCGGGGGAGTCGGAGCGGTCCCACACCATGTAGATGACGTGGCGCCCGCTCTTGTTGGCCGGGAGGTTGGCGGTCCAGTAGTACTCGGCCTCCACGGTGCCCACGCTGCCGCGCCACGGCGGGTCGGTGACGCTGTGGAACGGGGTCGACTCCATGTCGGCCCAGGTCAGCGGCCGGTTCGGGTTGTAGCCGTCCTTGGTCACGTAGAGGTGGAAGGTGCCCGGGTGGTGAGCCCAGACGTTGTAGCTGAAGTTCCACCGGGCGCCCGCGGTCAGGTGGGTGTAGGGCCAGTCGTCACGGGCCAGGTCGAAGCCGGAGAAGTCGTAGGCTCCGGAGGCGCCGCTGCACAGCTGGCCGTCGGGGATGAAGCCGGTGGTGCGGCCCTGGCCGTTGGACTGGAGCACCGCGAACCAGTTGTAGAAGCCGGTGGCGCCGCTCTGGTCGAGCGCGGAGCGGCAGGCCGGGTTGCTGGGGTTGACCTGGCCCGTGTGGTCGACGCCGTGCACGTAACAGAGATAGGTGCGGCTGCCGGGGTCCATCGGGGCGCCGTGGGCCGACGCGGTGCCCGCGGCAAGGCCGGAGAGGGCCAGGGCGGGAAGCGTGGCGAGGGTGGTGAACAGACCGGCCTTCTTCAGGCGGGCGCGGCGCTTCGTGCGGTCGCTCATCGCGGTGTGTCCCTTCGCGTGATGAGGTGGGGGGTGACCTTCGTTCGGCGTCTGCGCGAGCAGAACCAGGAGTTCGTGGGAGCGCTCCCAGTTCTCGGACCGTAACCTTTGCGCGATGCGGCTGTAAAGGTTCATGACAGGATGTTCCGTCCGAAAGTTTTTCGGCTTCCGGGCCCGGAACCGCTTCCGCACAGGGGGACGTCCCCGGCCGGGCGGCGGCCGGGGACGTCGTCACTGACGGGCTGGCGGGGGCCCGTCAGGTGCCGGCGCAGCTGAGCGTCACGCCGGAGCTCGGCGGGGTGCCTTCGGCGATGTAGCCGAAGGTCGCCGAGGCGCCGGGAGCCAGCGAGCCGTTCCAGGCCGCGTTCCTGGCCATGATGTGGGATCCGTGCGCCTCCACGGTCGCACCCCACGCCTGGACCAGGGAGCCTCCGGCCGGCAGCGACCAGTCCGCCGCCCAGCTGGAGATGGCGCGGTCGCCGGTGTTGGTGACCGTCACCTCGGCCTGGTAGCCGCCGCTCCAGGTGTTGACCGAACCGTGCGTCGCGGTGCAGACCGGGTTGACCGGGTCACCGGGGTCACCGGGGTCGCCGGGGTCGCCGGGGTCACCCGGGTCCGAGTCGACGCCCGGGATGGTGACCTCGCCGTTGCCGCCGTCGAAGACCACGTCGGAGCAGCTGTAGAAGGTCTCGGGGGAGTCGGAGCGGTCCCACACCATGTAGATGACGTGGCGCCCGCTCTTGTTGGCCGGGAGGTTGGCGGTCCAGTAGTACTCGGCCTCCACGGTGCCCACGCTGCCGCGCCACGGCGGGTCGGTGACGCTGTGGAACGGGGTCGACTCCATGTCGGCCCAGGTCAGCGGCCGGTTCGGGTTGTAGCCGTCCTTGGTCACGTAGAGGTGGAAGGTGCCCGGGTGGTGAGCCCAGACGTTGTAGCTGAAGTTCCACCGGGCGCCCGCGGTCAGGTGGGTGTAGGGCCAGTCGTCACGGGCCAGGTCGAAGCCGGAGAAGTCGTAGGCTCCGGAGGCGCCGCTGCACAGCTGGCCGTCGGGGATGAAGCCGGCGGTGCGGCCCTGGCCGTTGGACTGGAGCACCGCGAACCAGTTGTAGAAGCCGTTGCTGCCGCTGGTGTTGAGGGCGGCGCGGCAGGCCGGGTTGGTCGGGTTCATCGCCCCGGTGGCGTCCCGTGCGTGCTGCCAGCACAGGAAGGTGCGGCTGCCCGGGTCCATCGGGGCGCCGTGCGCCGACGCGCTGCCGCCGGTGAGCATCACCAGGCACAGAGCCGGCAGCGCGGCGATCAGGGTCAGCAGAGCGGACTTCTTCATACCCGCTCTTGATCTCGGACGGTCTCTCACGCGTTGCGTCCCTTCGCCGTGATGAGGTGGGGATCTTCCGTGGCGGAAGAACCGGCAACTGGGAGCGCTCCCACCGGGGAACGTAGCGGCGGTGGGGCGCGCTGTAAAGACTCCGGACCGTTTGTGTGAAGAACTCTCAGTTCCTGTCGCGGACCAGCAGTGCCACCGGTGCGTCGGCGAACAACTCCGATGCGGCCAAGCTTCGTTGGACGTTCCTGCCGGTCAGCGCGTCACGCCAGCGGCCACCGGGGAGGTCCAGCCGGGTGCCGCGCCACCCGCCGTCCGCCGCGAGCCGCCGCGAGAGCCGGGTGACGGCCGCCACGACATTCCCGCCCCGGGCGAAGGCCAGGCAGTGGGCGGAGGCGGGGCCCTCGGCCCGCAGCGGCAGATACCCGGCGCCCTCGCCGAACCACTCCGGGTGCTTGCGCCGCAGCCGCAGCGCGACGGCGGTCAGCCGCAGTTTCTCCTCGGCGGGAGTCGCGGGGGGCCGCCCGGAGTCCAGAGCGGCCAGGCGGTCCGCGGGCAGCGGCGGCAGACGGCGGTTGTCCGGGTCGACCAGCGCGCGGTAGTCGCTCTCGCTGCCCCGGTAGACATCGGGGACGCCGGGGACGGTGAGGTGCAGCAGTGCTCCGCCCAGCATCACGGCCCGCACCTGCGGGGCCAGTTGTCCGGCGAACCGGTCGAGTTCGCGGTGCGGCGGGCCGCACGGGCCGCTCTCCGTGAACCGCGCGAGGGCGTCCTCGTAGGCGGCGTCCGGCTCGGTCCAGGACGTGTGCAGCCCGGCCTCCCGGGCGGCCTTGAGCAGCGCGGGCCGCAGCCGTCCGGCGTCCGGGGTGCCCAGTCCGAAGGCGGTCTGCCAGGCGGCCCATGCCAGTTGGGGGTCGGGCGGGGCCGCGCCCCGCCAGGCGGTGTCGCGGGTCAGCCGGACCACCAGTTCCGCCCAGCCGTCCGGATCCTCGGTCAGGGCGGTCAGCGCGGCCCGGACGTCGGCGCTGCGCTTGGTGTCATGGGTGGACAGCACGGTTCCGGTGTGCGGCCAGTCCCGCTGGAGGCGGGCGCAGTGCGCGTGGAAGGCGTCCGGCGACACCGAGGGGCGGCCCGGGTCACAGCCCACTTCGGTCGCCGACAGCAGCGCCGGGTAGCGGTAGAAGGCGGTGTCCTCCACCGCCTTGGCGTGCAGGGCCGCCGCGACCTGGGCGAAGCGGACCCGGAAGTCGCTCATTCCCGGTGCTCCGCCCAGCCGGCCCAGGGCCAGGGCGTGCACGGTCTCGACGGCCGCCGCCTCCTGCTCCACGGCGAAGTCGGAACGCGCACCCTCGGCCGCCGCGCCCAGCAGGCGCTCGTCCACCGCCGAGGCCCTGCCCCCCGCGGGAACATACGGCCGGTACACCGGCAGCCGCACCAGCATCCCGGTGACGGCCGTCCGCAGCGCCCACCGGGCGTGGTCGCGCATCCGCAGTGCGGGGGACTCCTGGCACACCCGTTCGGCGACGCGGACCAGCCGGTCGCGTTCGGCGGCCAGTTCGTGGTCGATCACCTCCCGGGCGGCGCGGCGCACGGTGGCCTCCCACTGCCCGCCGGTGTCGTCCGGGGCCTGGGTGAACTCCCGGTAGTGGCCGGTCATCCGCTCGGCGCCCTCGGGGTCGGTGAGGACGGCGCCGATGTGCCGGAGGGTGTCGTAACCGGTCGTGCCCGCGACCGGCCAGGAGACGGGAAGCCGTTCGTCCGGGCCGAGGATCTTCTCCACCACCGTCCAGGCCCCACCGCCGCGTTCGTGCAGCCGGCGAAGATAACCGGCCGGATCCGCCAGCCCGTCGGGGTGGTCCACGCGCAGCCCGTCGATCACGCCTTCGTCGAGCAGCCCCAGCACCGTGCGGTGAGTGGCCTCGAAGACCTCCGGGTCCTCCACACGCACGCCGATGAGTTCGGAGATGGAGAAGAAACGCCGGTAGTTCAGCTCGGTGCGGGCCAGCCGCCACCAGGCGAGCCGGTAGTGCTGGGACCGCAGCAGTTCGGCCATCGGCAGCCGTCCGGTTCCCGGCCGCAGCGGGAAGCGCTGCGGCCCGTAGTGCAGGACACCGTCCGACACGGACAGGGCGGGCAGTTCACCGGCGAGCGGCCCGGCGAGGACCGGCAGCAGCAGGCGGCCGTCCCCGGCCTCCCAGTCGATGTCGAACCACCGCGCGCGGCGGGAGGCGGGACCGTCCCGCAGGACCTCCCACAGCGGCCCGTTGAGTTCGACGGGGGAGGGCACCGCCATGTGGTTCGGCACGATGTCCAGGATCAGGCCGAGTCCGTGGGCGCGGGCGGTGCCGGACAGGGCGCGCAGGCCTTCCTCCCCGCCGAATTCGGCCCGCACCCCGCTGTGGTCGGTCACGTCGTATCCGTGCCCCGAACCGGGCACCGCCTCCAGCACGGGGGAGAGGTGGAGGTGGGAGACGCCCAGGGAGGCCGCGTAGGGCACGGTCTCCTGCGCGGCGGCGAACGGGAAGTCCGGCCGGAGCTGAATGCGGTATGTCGAAGTGGGGTTTCCCATCACGTCAGTTGCCCTTCCCGCGCCGGTGGCCGGCAGTCGTTGTTCCTTGCCGACCGGGCTGCGTGGCACCGGATCGGCGCAGTAGGCTTCCTTGATCCATCAGCGGGGCGGAAGGCGGTGCAGGCGGTGAGCTCTTCGGGGCTGGAGCTCCCCTCGGGGAACGGGGGTGAGGCCGCCGAGGCGACCACCGGAGCGATCCCCGTGCCGCGTCCGGTCGAGATCGGCGCCGACCTGGCCTGGAAGGCCGAGGACTGGACCGAGGTACGCACCCGCGTGGAGCGCGCCGGGCGGGCGTATGTCTGGCTGAACCTGGTCGAGCAGCGGCTGCGGGCGGTCGTGGCCGCCGTGCTGCGGCCGGTGTACGAGCCGGTGCACGGGGAGGAGTGGGAGATCGCCGCCGCCGGGCCGACCGGGCAGGAGTGGGTGCAGCGGGCGGCGGCACTGCGCGAGGTGAGCCGCCGCAAGGGGTATGTGCACGATCCGGCAGACGACACGGTGCTCGCCTTTCTGACGCTACCTCAGCTCCGTGAGCTCATGGTGCAGCACTGGCCGTGTTTCGCGCCGTATCTGCCGAACCGGCGCGAGTTGGAACTGACGCTGGACGAGTTGGAGGGTGCCCGCAGCGCGGTCAGCCGCAACCGGGGGATGAGCCGGACGGTGCTGGACCAGGCCGAGCGCGGCTGCGCCCGGCTGCTGCGGATGCTGGAGGGGCAGGACAGCGGGCCGGGCCCGGAGCGGCGGATGCCCGCGGACGCCGTGGACCACCTGGTGGGGGACCGCTTCACCGACGTGGCGGGCGTGCACCCGGACCGCGTGCGGCTCCAGCGCCAGCTTCCCCCCGAGGAATTGTTCGGCGGCGCCCGGCGGCTGGACGCGGCGGGGACGGGCCTGGGACTGCTGGTGCAGAACTTCCCCGGCCGCCGGCTGGTGCGGCTGGCGGACTCCGGCTGCCGGGTGCGGCTGATGCTGCTGAACCCGGCCAGCGGCGCCATGCGCCGGCGCGAGCGCGAGCTGGGTCTCAAGCGCGGCGAGCTGAGCCGCTCGGTGGAGACGAACATCCTGCACGTGCGGCGGGTGCGCAGCCGGGTGCGGGACCCGGAGGGCTTCGAGATCCATGTCTCGGACGAAGTCCCCCGGTTCAGTGCCTACTTCGTGGACAGCGACAGGCCCGGCGGCGTGGCGGTCGTCCAGCCGTATCTGCGGCGCACCCGCGGGATGGAGACCCCCGCGCTGGTGCTGCGCCGCGGCTCCCGCCGGGACCTGCTCCAGCGCGGGGGCCGTCAGACGGACGGCGAGCCCGGGCTGTTCGACACCTACCTGGAGGAGTTCGAGTCGGTGTGGGCGGTCTCCCGCCCGGTGTCCTGACCGTCCCGCCCGGAGGTGGACCATGAAGAGCCGCGGACGCCGGCAGCCCGTTCCTGCGCGGGTGCACAGCAGGGCTCGGCAGCTCCCGCAGCCGGGGGCCGTCCGTGGTTCAGCGCACCGCGACCAGGACGCAGCTGGTTCCGCAGCGCCAGACCACACCGGCGGTGCGGAATCCGGCCTTCTCCAGCAGGGCGAGGTGGCCGTCGAGGGACAGTCCGTTGTCGGCGCCCGGGCCCAGGCCGCAGCGTTCCCGTGCGGCCAGTAGCGGCGCCAGTTCCGGTGCCCGTGCGACGGCTGCCCACCAGGTCTGCCAGTCCTCCTGCCGCGGCACGCCCCGCCGGTGTGCCGCGCGGGTGTCCACGGCGGAGGCGTAGCGCGCCACCATGGGGTCGGTGGGCGGCAGCTGGTCGGCGTTGACCAGGACCCCGCCCGGCCGCAGCAGCAGGCCCAGGTCTCGGTAGAGATCCAGCAGCCGGTGCTCCGGCGGATAGTGCAGTGCGGTTGAGGAGACCACCGCGTCCACCGGGCGGCCGGCAAGCCCCAGCAGCCCGGTCCAGCCCGGTGCGCCCGCGCGGATCCGCGTGTAGCGCACCCCGTCTGGCGCGCCGGCCTCGGCCAGGCCCAGCAGCAGGGGATCCTCGTCGACCCCGACGATCTCGGCTCCCGGCAGCCGGGCCGCCAGCCGTGCGGCCAGGGATCCCGGACCGCAGCCGATGTCCAGGATCAGCGGGTCACCGTGGTCCGCGGCGGCTTCCTCCACCACGTCGGCGATGACGGAGAAGCGCTCCTCGCGGCCGGTGGCGTAACGCTCCTGCTGGCGGTCCCAGCGCTCTGTCCAGTGGGCTGCGCGCTGGACGGTCAGTTGCTCGGACATGGGTGGTGTTCCGATTCTCGTGATCTACGCGGCCGGCCGGGCCGGGCCGGAGCGGCGGGCTCTTGGCGGCTGTAGTCCGCGCGACGACCCTGTACATGAAAATCATTGTCATTGATTCCCGCTGTCGTCAAGCGCCGGCAAGGTGGCGCCCGGCCGCTGTCCGGTGAGGGCGCGTCCGGTATCTCCACTTTCTGGCGATTCGCCGGGATCATTCCCCCGGGGTGGGGTTTCGGCTCCCGGCCGGGGTGTGGGCGGTTGTCTCGTATGACATTTCTTCCGGGGGCGGTAAACGGTGTACCCGGGCTTGCTTTCCGGTGAACGGTGCTCCTAGCGTTGCCGCACCCCGATTCCTGTCAGGAAGCATGTGAAATGCGTCGAGACATTCCTCCGCTGGCCGAAGTGCGCGAATCCACGCAGAAGAAGCGGGACGCGTGGTGGACAGTGCTGCTGGTGGACCCCGTCGCCGTCCCGCTGGTGCGCTGGACGGCGATGTGGACCAGAATCACTCCCAACCAGCTGACCTGGTTCGCGCTCTTCCTCGGTCTGGGGGCGGCCGGCTGCTTCGCGGCCGGCTCCTGGGGCTGGCTGCTGGTGGGTGCGCTGCTGTACCACCTGAGCTTCGTCCTGGACTGCATGGACGGGAAGCTGGCCCGGCTCGCCGGAACGGGCTCGGTGTTCGGCGCCTGGCTGGACTACGTCTTCGACCGGATCAGGGTGTTGGTCTGCGCGGTCGCGCTGATGGGGGGCCAGTACGCGCGGACCGGCGAGGTGATCTTCCTGTGGCTCGCCCTCGCAGTGGTGTTCCTGGACATGCTTCGGTATATCGACGCGCTCCAGATCTTCAAGATCCGGCACGGCATGCGCAAGGAGATCAAGGCCCGCGCCCAGCGTGCCCGGGAGACCGACAACGGCGCCGAGCTGGCCTTCATGGAGGATCTGCTGCGGGACAACCCGGAGGCGGACGCCGAGCAGGACCAGGACCGGCGTGCCGAGCGGGCCGCGCGCCCGGTGGTGCCGGCCCAGCGGGGTCCGGCGGCCGAGGAGACCACGGGCGGGCCCGCGGTCGTCGATCTCCACCAGGAATTCCGGGCCCGCTTCCCCTGGTACCTGCGCTTTCGTTCCTTTCTGCTGCGGCACCGCATCCGTACTCATCTGGTGAGCGGCATCGAGTTCCAGATGGCGGTCTTCATCATTGCCCCCGCCCTGAATGCCGTCGTGCCCGTCACCATCGTGGCGGGAAGTCTGCTGCTCGTCTTCGAACTCGCCATCATCTACAAACTGCTGCTCTCCACGCGCGACTTCGCCCGCACCATGGCCTCCTTCACGCCGGCGGAGGAGGCCGCGGCGAAGGAGGGCGAGGTTCGCGGAGCGTCGGAGGGGGTGCAGGAGGGCTCGCGGGTCGTGTGACGCCCGCTGTCCGTGGCGCGGGGCGCCGGATACCACATTGCACGAGACGTATCGTCTCGTTATGGTGGTGGCATGACCCCACCCCGCCCTCGCCGCGCCCACGTCGCCATGGTCAGCATTCCGGCCCCCGGGCACGTCCACCCCAACCTCGGCGTCATCGCCGAACTCGCCGCCCGGGGGCACCGCGTCAGCTACGCGGTGCCCGGCCCCTTGACCGACGCCGTCGCGGCGGCCGGGGCCGAGCCCGTCCCCTACACATCGACCCTCCCCCTGGACGAGGAGTGGGGGGACGAGTACCTCGACCATGTCGAGCCCTTCCTGGCCGACAACATCGCGATGCTGCCGCAGCTGGCCGACGCCTTCCGGGGCGACGAGCCGGACCTCCTGCTCTACGACATCGCGGCCTTCTGCGTCCGCGTCCTCGCCCGGCGGTGGAACGTGCCGGCGGTGCAGCTCTCCCCGTGCATGGTGGCCTGGGAGGGCTACGACGAGGAGCACGCCGAGCTGACCCGCCCGCTGCGGGAGGACCCCAGGGGCATCGCCCACCTGGCCAGGTTCCGCTCCTGGCTGGAGCACAACGGGTTCGCCGGCACGGACCCGTTGGACTTCGCCGGCCGGCCCGACCGCTGCCTGGCGCTCATACCGCGAGCCCTCCAGCCGCACGCGGAGAAGGTCGACGAGTCCGTGTACACCTTCGTCGGCACCTGCCAGGGCGACCGCTCGCGCGAGGGCGACTGGCAGCGCCCCGCCGGGCTCGGGCCCGGGGACCGGGTGCTGCTGGTCTCCCTCGGCTCCTCCTTCACCCACGAACCCGCCTTCTACCGCGCCTGTCTGGCCGCCTTCGGGGGACTCCCCGGCTGGCACGTCGTCCTCCAGATCGGCAAGCACACCGACCCCGCCGGCCTGGGCCCGCTGCCGCCCAACGTGGAGCTCCACCGCTGGGTGCCGCAGCCCGCCGTCCTCCGGCAGGCGGACGCCTTCCTCACCCACGCCGGCATGGGCGGCTGCCAGGAAGGGCTTGCGGCCGGTGTCCCCATGGTCGCCGTGCCGCAGGCCGTCGACCAGTTCACCAACGCCGCCCTGCTCCAGGAACTCGGCGTGGCCCGGCACATCCCCAAGGAGGAGGCGACCGCCGAGGCCCTGCGCACGGCGGTGCTGGAGCTGACCGCGGACCCCGGCGTCGCCCGGAGACTGGCCGAGGTGCGTGAGGCGACGCTCGCCGAGGGCGGCAGCCGCCGGGCCGCCGACCTGATCGAGGACCTGCTGCCCCGGCCCTGACCGCCCGCGATACCCGGATGCGGCGCCGCCGCGGTCCTGCCAGCATGGGCCCCATGACCGAGGTGCGGATCGTGCACACCGCGGACCTGGAGCGGCCGGACCGCGAGGCGGCCAGGGCCCTGCTCGACGAGGCGTTCGACGGTGACTTCACCGGCCACGACTGGGAGCACTCGCTGGGAGGCCTGCACGCGATGGTGTGGGAGGGCGGGGAGCCGGTCGGACACGCCGCCGTCGTCCAGCGGCGCCTGCTGCACGGCGGGCGCGCGCTGCGCGCCGGTTACATCGAAGGGGTCGGGGTGCGCGCCGACCGGCGCGGGCGCGGCATCGGAGGGGCCATGATGGCGGCGTTGGAGCGGGTGGCGCGCGACGCCTACGACCTCGGCGCGCTGGCCGCCACGGACGAGGCCGTCCCCTTCTACCGGGCGCGCGGCTGGCTGCCCTGGCGGGGCCCGGCCCACGCCCTCACCCCCGCAGGCATCGTCCGGACGAAGGACGCCGACGGCGCGCTCTTCGTCCTGCCCGCAGGGGTCCCGCTGGACCGCACCGCGGATCTCGTCTGCGACTGGCGCGACGGCGACGTCTGGTAGCCGGTGCGGATCAGGAGTCGGTGGCCAGGCGGGAGTGCAGCTCCACGTCGTGCCGCGTCCCGCCGTAGCGGAGCTTGGCGCGCTGCAGGCCCTCCACCGCGAAGCCGGCCCGGCCGGCCACCTCGCACGACGCCCGGTTGTCGGTGCGGTGCCCCAGCTCCAGCCGGAACAGCCCCAGTTCACCGAAGGCCCAGCCGGCGGCAGCCCGCAGCGCCGAGGAGGCCACGCCGCGTCCCTGGGCCGCCCGCACCGTCCAGTACGAGACCCACCCGGTGTCGTGCACCCGATCGACCGCCCCCACCGCGACGCAGCCGACCACCACCGGCCCGTGCGTTACCGCCCAGGAGTAGCCGGCGTCCTCCTCCCGCTCCCGGCGCCGGTCGGCGATCCACCGCCCGGCCATCTCGTCGTCCACCGCCGTCCGCCGCATGGACGGCGGCAGCTGACGCAGCATCAACGGTTCGTTGAAGGCGTCCCGGACGGCTTCGAGGTCGCTCTCCGCCCACGGGCGCAGGGTCAGTCCGGTGTCCGTGCCCATCTCACCGCTCACCGCGCGGACACTAGCCGTGCCGGGCCGCGCGGACAACGGCCTCACCGTTCGCCCCCGGCGATTCCGCTCCCCGCGAGAACCGGTGCCCCGCCGCCCGGAGCCGGGGGAGGGTGAAGCGCATGAGACTTCTTGTGCTGGGCGGGACCGAGTTCGCGGGACGGGCGATCGCCGAGGACGCGGTGCGGCGCGGCTGGCAGGTGACGGTCTTCCACCGCGGGCGCCACGCGCCGCCCGACGGCGTGACCGCGCTGCACGGCGACCGCACCGCCGAGGGCGGGCTCGCGGCCCTGGAGCGGGGGGAGTGGGACCTGGTGGTGGACACCTGGTCGGACGCCCCCCGCGCGGTACGGGACACCGCCCGGCTGCTGTCCGGGCGGGTGCCCCACTGCACCTACATCTCCAGCCGCTCGGTCTACCCCTTCCCGGCACCGGCCGGCAGCACCGAGAACGGCCCGGTGGTGGAGGGTTCCATGGACGCCGGACAGGTGGAGTACCCGCGGGACAAGCGAGGGGGCGAGCTGGCCGTCGAGGCCGCCTTCGGTGACCGGGCACTGCTGGTGCGGGCCGGGCTCATCCTGGGCCCGTACGAGAACGTGGGCCGGCTGCCGTGGTGGCTGCGGCGCATGGAGCGCGGCGGCCCGGTCCTGGCGCCGGGGCCGCGCACGCTCAAGCTGCAGTTCATCGACGTCCGTGACCTGGCTGCCTGGACCCTGGACGCGGCCGAGCGCGGTCTGGCCGGCCCTTACGACCTGGTCGGCCCGCCCGGCCACGCCACCATGGAGAGCTTCCTGCGAGCCTGCGCGCGGGCCACCGGCTCCGGCGCCGAACTGCGCTGGACCGAACCGGAGAAGATCCTCGCCGCCGGTGTGCGTCCGTGGACGGAACTGCCGGTGTGGGCGCCGCCGGGGGAGATGCACGGCGCGGTGCACGGCTCGGACGTCTCCAAGGCGCTGGCCGCCGGGCTGCGGTGCCGGCCCGTGGAGGAGACCGTCGCGGACACCTGGGCCTGGCTGCGCTCCCTGCCGGGCGACGCTCCCCAGCGCAGTGACCGCCCCCGCCTGGGCCTGGACCCGGAGACAGAGGAACGCGTCCTGAACGCCTGAGGCGCGGAGCCCGGTTGCTGTCAGGCCGCTGTCCAGTCGTCGCCCGGGACCCGCCGCCCGTCTCTCCGCAGGCGGGCGGCCAGAGGACCTGCGGCGACGTACACCCATGCGTCGATCCGGCCGCCGTCCGGCGTCAGCGCGGGCATCGCCATCCGTTCGTAGTGATTGCCGGGGGCGCCCGGCAGATATCCCTCCAGATGGTCCAGGTCCTTGAGGACGGTCTCGTAGTGGCCGGGCGCCGGGTGGATCAGCTCGCCGTGCGCCTGTGCGCGGGGGTCCTCCGGAGCCGGAACGGCGTAGGGGAAGCCGGGGCCTTCGTAGAGCACCACGCCCGGGAGCCGGGCCGGCTGCTGTGCCGCCGTCCGCCCGGCCAGTGCCCAGCCGTGGTGGCGGCCGCCGGGACGCAGTGTGCCGTAGACGAAGAACGGCAGCCGTCGGCCGTTCATCGTGTCGCCCGCGCGCCGGGCGCGGTCGGCAGCAACAGCGTCATGCGGCCAAGCGTAGGAGGGGAAGGGCGGGCGGAGGACTTCCGGGCGGAACCTTGGTCTATACCTTGACAGGTATAGACCAAGGTTGTTGGGTGGTCGGCAACCCCCACGACAAGGATGTGGTCCCATGATCCGACAGCGCCTCAAGGCGATGCTCGCGGCCTTCGCCGTGGCCGGTGTGCTGGCTGTCCTGCTGCCCATGACCTCCGCCAACGCCACCGGGGCGTCCGCCTCGGCGGCCTGCGCCACCGCGTGGAACCCGGCGACCGTCTACTGGGGCGGCGACACCGCCTCGCACAACGGCCGCAACTGGCGCGCGCGGTGGTGGACCCAGAACGAGACGCCGGGCGGAGGCTCGGGCGTCTGGGCGGACCAGGGTCCGTGCGGAGGCACCGAGGAGCCGGGTGAACCCAACCCCGGCGGATTCGTCGTCTCCGAGGCCCAGTTCAACCAGATGTTCCCGAACCGGAACCCCTTCTACACCTACAGCGGGCTGACCCAGGCCCTCAGCGCCTACCCGGCGTTCGCCAACACCGGTGACGACACGGTCAAGCGGCGCGAGGCCGCCGCCTTCCTGGCCAACGTCAGTCACGAGACCGGCGGCCTGGTCCACATCAGGGAGCAGAACGAGGCCAACTACTCGCACTACTGCGACGTGAGTCAGCCCTACGGTTGCCCGGCGGGCCAGTCCGCCTACTACGGTCGCGGGCCGATCCAGCTCAGCTGGAACTTCAACTACCACGCGGCCGGCAACGCGCTCGGCATCGACCTGCTGAACAACCCCTGGCTGGTCGAGCAGAACGCGAGCATCGCCTGGCAGACGGCCATCTGGTACTGGATGACGCAGAGCGGGCCGGGCTCCGTGCCCGCTCACCAGGCCATCACCGGCAGCCACGGCTTCGGCGGGACCATCCGCGCGATCAACGGCGCTCTGGAGTGCGACGGGCGCAACCCCGCCCAGGTCCAGAGCCGGATCAACACCTACCAGCAGTTCGTCCAGATTCTCGGTACCACTCCGGGCAGCAACCTCAGCTGCTGACCAGGGACCGGCATACGGCGTGCGGCCCGGGGAGACCCCCGCGGGCCGCACGCCGCTCGTGCGCTGCCGGACGAACCCGCTTCCCGGCGCGGTGGCGGCTCAATGAGTGCGCCAGAAGGAGCCGAGCCGGGGACGGGCGCCGGGGTCGTGGAGAAAGCGCTCGACACCGGCCAGGCCGAGGACCGGTTCACCGGTCAGAGCGGCGAAGGCGGATGCCGCCGTCATCACCGCGAACAGCGCGGCATCGCGGGCTCGGCTCACCCCGACACGATAACGCCCGTGCGGGAGCGCAGGTCAGGCCCCGAAGGGCCCGTGTGTGCGCACCACGCTCAGCAGGGCGCGCAGCCGGGCCGGAGTGGTGGTCAGGACAACATCCGGCATGTCGCTCTCCCGCACCAGGAGCCCCCCGCCGCCCGCCGGGCCCCGGGCCGCCTCCAGGCAGTCGTTCTGCCCGCTGCCACTGAACGAGGACTTCTGCCACGTCGGCTCGGTCATGCGGAAAGCTCCTTCGCCTGGAGGGTGCGCATCAGATGCTGGATGAGACTCAGGGAGTCCGGGCCTTCATGAGACTCCGGGTGAGAGAGCGGGTCAACAGGAGGCAACGCCATTTCCGATAGTTTGGCGAACAGCGCGCGTACTGGCTGATCCGCTCGGTGTCGCGCAGCAACGGCGAGGTGATCGGCTGTTCCAGCCGAACGGTGTCCAGTTCGGGCGTAGGGCCCCCGTAGATCGTGAACGCCCTGCAGAACGCGGAGTAGGTGCCCGCCTCGAAGGGGAAGATCTGGATCGAGACGTTGGGGAGGCGGCTGACCTCAACGATCCACTGCAGTTGCGCGCGCATGTCCTGGCTGCTCAACGGTCTGGTGCGCAGCGCGCTCTCATGGACCACGGCATGGAATGACGGTGGCGGGTCGTCGCTGAGCCTCCGCTGTCCGGCCATGCGGAACTCCACGTACGCGTTGATCCGTTCTTCGGCGTCGCCGGCGGTCCTGCACACGGCGCGGGCGTACCCGGGGGTCTGGAGGAGGCCGCTCCGGCCTTCGTGGTGCGTGACGTGGGGTCACGCGGTGGGCCGGGGAGAACGAGAGGAGATCTTCGTGTGCTCTGTTCCCGGTTTCGTGCAGGAGTCCGGCGGTGACGTCAGGCTCGCGTTTCCGCCCAGTCCGGCGTGGGTGCGGCCCGCCCGGGAGGCTGTGCGGACCGCGCTGACCGAGGTCGTGCCGGCGAAGCGCGACCTGATCGAGACGGCGGCCCCGCTGACCTCGGAGCTGGTGACGAACGCGGTGGTGGCCTCGCTCGACAGTCTGCGTCCCGTGCCCGTCGGCCTCTACGCGGCCTGGACGTCCCAGGGCGGCCTGCGGGTGGTGGTGCAGGACTCCGCTCCCGGATATCCCCAGGTCCCGCCGGGCGTGCCGCCACCGGAGGAGGAGCACGGCCGCGGGCTTCTGCTCATCACACTCCACGCCCTGGACTGGGGTGTCTGCCACCACCTGCCCGGGCCGGGCAAGGCCGTGTGGTTCGTGCTCTGAGGCGCCGCGGGGGCAGGGCGGGGTCCGCGCGCCCTGCCCCCGCAGCGCCGTCGGCCGTATCGGCGGGCAACGGTGCCGGGGCGCCGCCGGCTGCGGCGTCTCACCGGGCGGCCGGTGCGCCGGGCGAGGCATCCGGTGACCCGCGCCCGACGCACCCGATGCGCGAGTCGTCCTCAGCGCTCCGTCGGTTCCGGAAGCCACCGGGTCCGGGTGAAGTACCCCAGGCAGGTGGCGAACCACTCCTCGTCCACCTCCGGGCGGACCACACCGGAACCGGCCAGCGCGGCATCGGTGGCGGTGGGGTCGAAGAGCAGGCCGCCTTCCGAGCCGCCCCCGGCCACCTCCGCGGCCAGCGTGCCCAGCAGCGGGAACGCCGCGTTGCCCGCGTCCGCGCCGATCCGGGCCAGCCACTGCTGCGGATCGACCTCGGGCAGTGCGTAGCCCCTGGCCCGCAGCCGGCCCAGCATGGTGTCCAGCCGCAGCAGCCGACCGGTGGCCAGATGGAATGTGCGGCCGGCCGCCGCAGGCCGCAGGGACAGGGCGACGAGGGCGTCGCCGACCCAGTCCACGGGCACCAGGTCGAACGCGGTGTCCACTCCGGCTGGCGCGGCCTTGGCCTGGACGCAGCCCTTGAGCATCAGCCACATGTAGTCACCGCTCTGGCAGGCACCGGTGCGGCTGTGCCCCGCGATCCGCGTCGGCCGGTACACGGTGGCGGGCAGGGACCGGGCGCGGGCGGCCTCGATCAGCTTTTCGGCCGCCCACTTGCTCTGCGTGTAGCCGTGTTCCAGCGCCTCGGCCGGGCCTGTGGGGTGCTCCGGACCGATCCGTCCGCCCCCCGGCCTCGCGTGCCCCGCGTACACGCCGACCGTGGACACGTGGTGCACCGGCACGCTGCGGTGGCGGGCCGCCAGCCGCAGTACCCCGGCCGTGCCGTCCACCGTGGCGGCCTTGAGCTGCCCGTAGGGAGAGGCGAGATTCACCGCCGCGCCCACGTGGTACACCGCGTCCACGGTGTGGGCCAGCGCGTCGAAGTCCTGCTCGGAGAGGCCCAGGTGCGGCTGCGCCAGATCACCGAGGACGATCCTCACCCGCCGCTCGGCAGACTCGTCCCGGATTCCGTAGCCCTCCATGACCCGGCGCAGCCGCGCCGAGGCCTGCTCCCGTCCCGCGCCGCGGACCAGACAGTGCACCACGGCGCGCGTCCGGTCCAGCAGGGAGCGCAGGGTGTAGGCACCGAGGAAGCCGGTGGCACCCGTCAGCAGTACGTGAGCGGGGTCCTCCGCGACCCGGATCGTTTCGCGGGCCGCCACGATGTCGGCCGGCAGCCGGATCTCCGCGGCCGGGTCGAAGGCCTGGTCGCCGGCGTCCCGCCCGGCCGTCCGGTCGCGGTCGGCCAGCGCCGCGAGAGCGGCGACGGTCGGTGCCGCGGAGAGGGCGCCGAGCGGGAGCTGCTGCCGCGTCTCCTGGCGGAGCCTCAGCATCAGACGCACCGCCGACAGGGAGTCGCCGCCGAGGGCGAAGAAGTCGTCGTAAACCCCGACCCGGCCCCTTCCCAGTACGTCCTGCCAGGCGGCGGCGACGATCCTTTCGGTGGGTGTCCCGGGCGCCACGAACGAGTCCGCCGGCTTGCTGTCCGCCTCGTCCGGCAGCGGCAGCGCGAGCCGGTCCAGCTTGCCGCTCGCCGTGCGCGGGAACTCCTCCAGCGCCACACAGACGGAAGGCACCATGTACTCCGGCAGTCGTTCCGCCACCGCGCGGCGCAGCTCGTCCGGCCGAGGGGCGGCCCCGTCGGCCGGAAGGTAGTACGCGATCAGGCGCTTGTGCCCCGGGCCGGCCGCTTCCCGCGCCACCACCGCGGCATCGGCCACTCCGGGCACGGCCTGCACCGCGGAGGCGACCTCCCCGGTCTCCACCCGGTGCCCGCGGATCTTGACCTGGCCGTCCACGCGGCCCAGGAACTGGATCCGCCCGTCCGGCAGATACCGGGCCGTGTCGCCGGTGCGGTAGAGGCGGGCCCCCGGGGAGAAGGGGTCCGCGACGAACTTCTGCGCGGTCAGCGACGGGCGGCCCAGGTAGCCGTCGGCGAGGGCGGCGCCGCCGACACATATCTCCCCCACCGAGCCGACGGGGGCGAGGCGCTGGTACCGGTCCAGCAGCAGGACACGCGTGCCGTCGACGGGCCGTCCGATGGACGGCAGGCCGGGCCAGGTCTCCGGATCGCCGTCCATCCGTTCTGCCGTGACCACATGGGTCTCGGACGGGCCGTACTGGTTCTCCAGCACCGCGCCGGGTGCGTGTTCCCGGAAGAACTCCCGCAGTGCGGGGGTGGCATGAAGCTGCTCGCCCGCGGTGACGACCTCGCGGAGAGTCGCCGCCGAGCGTCCGGCGGAGCACGCGTACTCGGCGAGCTGCTGCAGAGCGACGAACGGGAGGAACAGCCGCTCGACGCGCTGGGCGGCCAGCAGGTCGAGGAGGAGGGCCGGGTCGCGTCTCGTTCCGTCGTCGGTCATGACCAGGGTGCCCCCGTCGGCCCAGGTGCCGAAGAGCTCCTGGAAGGCCACGTCGAAGCCCGGCGCGGCGAATTGCAGCGTCCGGGTGCCGGGGCCGGCCGGGGAGCGGCTCCGCTGCCAGGCCAGCAGGTTGGCCAGTGCTCGGTGCGGCATGGCGACGCCCTTGGGGCGGCCGGTGGAGCCGGACGTGTAGATCAGGTAGCAGAGGCCGGCGGGTGCCGCAGCGGGCAGGCGGACCTCGGGGGCGGCCGGGAGGTCGTCCAGGGAGATCGTCTCGACCGTGGCGGGGAGCAGGGCGGCCAGGTCCCGCTGGACCAGTGCGACCCCGATTCCGCTGTCGGCCGCCATACCGGCGATCCGGCCGACGGGGTGGGCGGGATCGATGGGCAGACAGCCGCTGCCGGCCTTGAGGACGCCCAGCACCGCGACGGCCAGCTCCGGGCCGCGGCGCAGGCAGACGCCCACGGGGCGCCCGGCCGTGCCCCGCGCCACCAGGTGCGCGGCCACCTCGTCCGCCGCCCGGTCCAGCTCGGCGTACGTCAGCACCCGGTCCCCGTGCACGACGGCCGGGGCGCGGGGCGTGCGCAGGGCCTGTGCGGCGAACAGTTCGTGGGCGAGGGGCCGCTCGGCCGGGGCGGCGGCCCCCCGGGACCAGCTCCCGAGGATCAGCCGGCGTTCGGCGGCCGGAAGGATGTCCAGCTCGCGGACCGGCAGGCCGGGGCGGGCGAGGGCATCGGCCAGCAGGATGCGCAGCCGCTCCGACAGACGCAGGGCGGTGGCGCGGTCGAAGAGGTCGGTGGAGAACTCCAGGAAGCCGTCGAAGCCGCCGCGCGCGGGCACCAGGTGAAGGAAGACGTCGTACTTGGCCGTACCCGAGTGGATGTACAGCCGTTCGGCGGTCACACCCGGCAGGTCCAGTGCCGGGGCCGGGGCGTCGTCCAGCCCGAAGACCACCTGGAAGAGGGGAAAGCGGTCCGGTGAGCGCTCCGCCCCCAGCTCGCGGACCAGACGGGAGTAGGGGACGTCGCGGTGCCTGACCGCCCCCCAGACCCGCTCCTTGGTACGGGCCGTGAGCTCGGCGAACGACATGCCGTCCGGTATGTGCTGACGCAGCGGCATGACGTCGGTCAGGCAGGCGATCACCGGTTCGAGAGCCTCCTCGTCCCGGCGGGAGACGGGCGTGCCGATCACCACGTCGTCCTGTCCGGACAGCCGGGAGATCAGCACGCTCAGCGCTGTGGCCAGGACCGCGAACGGAGTGCTCCTCGTCCTCCGGGCGAGGTCGCGGACACCGGCGCCGAGTCCGGGGCCCAGCGTGAATTCGACGCGGTCCCCCGACGCGCCGAGGGCCGCGGGCCGGGGCCTGTCCGTGGGGAAGGAGGACTCCGGCGGGGCCCCGCGCATCGTCTCCCGCCAGTACTCCAGGGAGTCCTTGTGGCCGCCCGCGTCCGCCGCCCGGCGGCGTTCCTGCGCGTACGGGCCGAACTGCAGGGGCAGTGCGGGCAGCGGGGAAGCGGTGCGGTCCAGCGCCGCCCGGTAGAGCGCGCTGAACTCGGTGTCCAGCAGACCGAAGCACCAGCCGTCGATCACCGCGTGGTGAATCGCCACCACCAGGACGCTGTCGTCCTCGGCGAGTTCCAGCAGCGTCGCCCGCAGCAGGGGCGGCCGGTCCAGGGGCACCGGCCGGGTGGCCGCCGCCACCATCGCGGTGCGCAGATCCCGCGAACTCACCCGGCGGACGTCCAGCTCGACCTCGGCCGGTGGCATCACCGTCTGCCGCGCCTCGCCTCCGCCTTCGTTGCCGCCCGGGCTGCCGGCTCCGGCCTCGGCCAGGCTCAGGCGGCTGCGCAGCGCCTCGTGCCTGGCCACGATTCCGGTGAGTGCCCGCCGGGCCGCCGCCGCGTCGATCCGGGCACCGCGCAGCCGGTACGCCCACGACTCCACGTACCGGGACGGCCCCTCCTGGAGCTGATCGTTCAGCCAGATCGACTCCTGTTCGAACGACATCGGGTAACTGCGGGCCGCGGTGTCCGCGGGGAGTCCGGCGAGCGTCACGGGGGAGCGCTTTCTGCTTCGGGAAACGGGAGGGATCACAGGGAGGCGAGCAGGGCTGCGCGGTCGAGCTTGCCGTTGGTCGTGGTCGGCAGGGCGGCGCTCCGGCGCACGCTGTGGGGCACCATGTGGCCCGGCAGCAGGTCCGCCAGTGCGCGGCGCACGAGGGCGGGAGCCGGCGCGGCGGGGTCCTTCGCCGTGTAGAACAGGGCCAGTCGCTCGTATCCGCCGCCGACGGCCGGCACGGGAACCAGGGCCGCTTCCCGGACCCCCGGTATCCGGCGGGCGGTGCTCTCGATCTCTCCCGGTTCGACGCGGTGTCCGGAGATCTTGATCTGGCGGTCGGCCCGGCCGCGGAAGTGCAGTGTCCCGTCGGAGTCCAGGAGGCCGAGGTCTCCCGTCCGGTACAGGCGCGCCGGTGCCGCCCGGAGCGGCAGGGAGACGAAGGAGGCGGCCGTGGCCTCGGCGTCGCCGAGGTAGCCGAGGGCCAGGCCCTGCCCGGCGAGGCAGATCTCACCCACCGCCCCCGGAGGGAGCACCTGTTCCCCGTCCAGGATGTGCACGGTGGTGCCGGGTACCGGGACGCCGATGGGGATGCCGTCCGGGCGGCCGCAGTCCGCCGCGGTGACCCGGTGCGTGGTGGCGAAGACGCAATTCTCCACCGGGCCGTAGCCGTTGATCAGCGTGATGTCCGGGTGCCGCTCCAGGAACCGCTCCACATGGGCGGTCGAGAGGCGCTCGCCACCGGTGAGGACCTGGCGCAGCCCGGTGAAGCAGGAGTGATCGGGGTCGTCCTCGTCGACGAGGAGGTTGAACAGGGAGGCGGTCAGCCAGGCGGTGTCCACTCCGGCGTTCGTGACGAGTTCCCCGAGGGTGCCCGGCAGGAGATAGTCCGTGTCCGCGATGACACAGGTGCCGCCGGTGGTCAGGGGGCCCCACAGTTCCATGCTGAACGCGTCCCAGGAGACCGGGGCCGCCTGCAGCACCACCCGGCCGGGGCCGAAGTCCGCGAACCCGGAACGGGAGAAGAGACGGGTGGTCGCGCGGTGCGGGGAGAGTACGCCCTTGGGGGCGCCGGTACTGCCCGAGGTGAAGAAGACCGTGGCGGCACGGGAGCTGTCCTGGGCCACGGGCGGCAGGGCGCCGCGGCGCGACGCGGCCTGTCGCAGCGGCTCGTCCGGAACGATCCACAGGGGTGTCTCCCCCTGCGCGCCGGTGTCGGTCACCATGAGAGGGGCCCGCGATAAGGCGGCGATCCGGCTGATCCGCTCCCGCGGCCAGCGCCGGTCCACGGCCGCGTACGCCGCGCCCCGTTTCAGTACGGCCAGCAGGACGGCCACCAGCCGGGCCGAGCGGGGCAGCAGGACCGGAACGGTGGTTCCGGGCCCCACGCCGGCGGCGTCCAGGGCTTCGGCATAGGCGTCCGCGGCGGCGTCGAGGGTGGCGTAGTCGACGGACTCGCCCCGGTGGACGACCGCGACGGCGGTGGGACGGATCCGCGCCTGACGGGACACTGCTTCGTGTATGAGCGGCGGATCTGCGGGACGGCGCACGGACTGGCTCCTGGACTGCGGGGGAATCGGGGGCATCGGGCGACAGTCGGGGGCGTGAGAGCGGGATCGCTCCTCAGTCCTCGACCGCGGAGACGACGTCGGCGAAGCTATCGCACTCGAACAGGGTCTCCGGGGTGACGCTCAGGCCCAGTTCCTTCTCGATCCGGGCGCAGATCCGCATGGCCTGCAGGGACGTGCCGCCGAAGTCGTAGAAGCTGTCCGACGCCGTGACGCGCGGCACCTTCAGCACGTCGGCGGCGATGCGCAGGACGGCCTCATGGTTCCCGGTCCGCTGTGCGGGGGCGTGCTGCTCGGTCACGATCTTCTCCTCATCTCGCCACGGACGTCGGTGCCGTGGCTCTCCATGACGGTCCACGGACACCCGGCAGTCCGGCAGCCCACCGGACCGGGGCCGGCGCGTGCGTTGTCCTTCGGCGAGACGTCCGGACTGCGGGACAGGAGCGGGATGTCATGGGCGGGGGCGTCCGGCCGAAGGAAGCGGTTCGTGCGGGAGCCGGGTCAGGTTCCGCCGGGTCCGTGTGCGCGTGCCGCGTCCAGCAGGGCGTGCAGCCGGGCCGGTGTGGTGGTCAGAACGGTCTCCGGCCTGTCGCTCTCCCGCAGCAGGAGCCCCCCGCTGCCCGCCGGTCCCCGGGCCGCCTCCAGGCAGTTGTCGCTCCCGTCGCTTCCCGAGAAGCTCGACTTCTGCCAGTGCGGTCGGTACACGACAAGCCCTCCGTGATCAGGCGCCGGAGGCTGCCCGTCCGATGCGGTCGAGCGAGGAAGCCGGTCCGAACGCTGACGCTCGCATGGTGTCGAACAGCGCCCGGTAGCACTGGACTTGGTCATCATCCTCCACGTTCACAGGAGAAGCAATGCTCGCCGTCCGCACCACGTCCACCCCGGCTGCGGCCATGGGTGCGTTGCCGTCACCACCCGTCAGGGCCGACCTGCGCGCCGACCTGACCCGTGCCTCCGGCGCCGGACTCGGCCGCAACATCCGCTTCCACCTCGACGCCGGTCTGCCCGGCGGCACGATGTCGGTCCTGCTGCTCTACCTGGCCATGCGCGGACTCATCGTGGACGACCTCACCGTGCCCGAGGTTCTCGCGCGCTATCCCCTCGATGACCTCATCGGCGAACTGGTGCGGAGGGTCCTGCCGCCGGATACGGAGTGAGGTGCTGCCCCCGTCCGGTGCCCAGCCGGCGGTCGTACGCAGGAAGCAGTGGCAGGGAGCGGACAGTACTGTCCGGTAGGCGGTCGTCGCGTCGCGGCATGAGCTATCAACGACTCATGAGACTTACTCGGGGGACACGGGCCGCCGCGGCGGCAGTGGTGACCGTGGTCGGCCTCGGCATGGCCGGGTGCCCCGGTGACGGCGACTCCATGGCTACGGAGCCGGATGCCACGCACCTGGACCTCGGTGGCCCGGAAGGCCCGGAGGCCGGCCTCGGCCTCACAGGCGTCGGCAGATCCCTCCCCGGTGACTGACCCGGTGCCGCACCGCTCCGGGGCAGGCTTCGGGCGGAGTGCGGGGAGGGGCCGCGGTCACTGTGCGGCTTCGTCGAGGAGGATCCGCGCCAGCTCGTCCGGTTGGGAGAACATCGGCCAGTGGCCGGTGCCCATCTCGACCAGCCGCCACCTCTCGCCGGCCAGCAGACCGGCCACGATGTCGCTGGGCTCGGCACCGTCGAGCAGACAGAGGATGTAGGTGGCCGGGAGCTCGCCGAGCGGCCGTGACAGCACAGCCGGATCGGCCAGAGAGGCACCCGGATGCGGCGTCGATCCCGCGACGATCCGGGCGACCTGATCATGGGTGAGGCCGTGACCGGCGTAGTCGGGCTCGGCCAGTGGGGCCCAGAAGCCGCCGTTCCCCGCGAGGGCGGCTTCCAGCTTCGCCGGACCCTCCCACCAGGTCGAGAGGAAGGACTCGCCGGGGCTGGGCACATCGGAGTCGACGAAGACCACCCGGGCCAGCCGGTCGCCGATCCGGTCCGCCGCCTGACCCACCGGAATCCCCGAGTAGCTGTGCCCCACCAGCACGACATCGCGCAGATCGAGGCGCTCGACCTCATCGACGATGTCCTGGACGTGAGTCTGCCGCCCGACGGGCACGGCCTGCTTCTCGGCCAGGCCGGACAGGGTCAGCGGATGGACACCGTGACCGGCCTCCCGGAGCGTGGGCACGACCTCGTCCCAGGCCCACGACCCGAGCCAGGCACCCGCCACCAGTACGAAGTTGGACATGGCCACAGAGTAGGAGGGGCCACTGACAACGCCCCGCATTCACGTCTCCGTGCGCCCCGGGCCGGCCGTGCGGAGTCCTTCACCGCTTCGTCGCGACAGGGACCCTGATGTTCAGCCGGCGGCCCGGGAGCAGGTGCTGACGGTCCGGACCGTTCGCGGATCACGCCGTGAGCAGGGTCGGGCGGGTCAGGCGGGCCCGGTCGTAGCGGGCCGCCAGGACGGCGGCCAGTTCCGGGGCGTCGCCCAGGACGGGGGCGAGCAGGTCGGCGCCGGCCTCGCGGGCCCCGGCGGCGATGCGGTCCGGCAGGAAACCGGGCGCGATCACGTAGGGGGCGACGGCCACCCGGCGGACGCCGTCGGCGCACAGGGCGCGGACGGCGTCCGCCGTGCGGGGCGGGGATGCGGAGGCGAACGCAGGACGCACGGCACACCAACCAGCAGTGCGCCGCCACTCCCGCGCGGTTTCTGCGATCGCTGCGATCGCCTCCGGGTCGGAGGAGCCGGCCGAGGCCAGGACGATACCCGTCGAGGCCCGGTCGGCGAAGGGGAGACCCGCCTCGTGCAGCCGCCGTTCCAGGGCGGCCACCAGCAGCGGGTCCGGGCCGAGGACGTCGGCCTGGTGGACGGAGAGACCCGGCAGCCGGGCGGTCTGCTCCGCCAGCGCCTGGGGGATGTCGGACTTGGCGTGGAAGGCGCGGCTGAGCAGCAGCGGCAGGGCGATGACGCGGCGCTGCCCGTCCGTGTGCAGGCGGGAGAGCACCTGCGGCACCGAGGGAACGTTGAAGTCCAGGTAGCCGGTCTCCACCCGGAGCCCGGGGCGCAGCCGGCGCAGCCGCGCGCACAGGGCGGTGACGGTCGCGGCGTGCCGGGGGTCCCGGCTGCCGTGTGCGACGACCAGCAGGGCCGGGTGGTCCGGGAACAGGCGGCTCATGGCGGATCAGCTTCCGGCGGCCAGGCCGCGGTGGCGCAGCACGCGGCGTTCCAGCGGGGTGAACAGGGCGGACTCGACGAGGACACCGACCGTCAGGATCAGCGTCACCGAGGCCAGGACCAGGCTCATCGACTGGGCGGCGTTGCCCTCGGCGAGCATCTGCCCGATGCCGGGCAGCGGGGTGGCGGTGATGAGTTCGGCCGTCATCAGGGCCCGCCAGCCGAACGTCCAGCCCTGGCGCAGCGCGGTGATGAAGCCGGGCAGCGCGGCCGGGACGGTGATGAGGGTGGCGCCGCGCAGTCCGGTGGCGCCCATCGAGCGGCCGGCCCGCAGCAGCAGCGGGGGCAGCTGGTCGACGGACGCGGCCACGGTGACCGCGATGGACGGCACCGCTCCCAGGAGCACGACGGCGTAGACGGCGCCCTCGGTGTTGCCCAGGGCGATGACCGCGACCGGGACCAGGGCGGCGGCCGGCAGCGACTGGACGGCGGACAGGATGGGCTTGAGGACGGTGCGCAGCGGCGGCACCCGGGTCAGCAGGAGACCGAGCGGGATACCGATGGCCGCGGCGGCGCCGAAGCCGATCAGGCAGCGCAGCAGGCTGTGGCCGACGGACGGGGCCAGGGTGCCGGCCGACCAGGCGACGGTCAGTTCCGACCAGACCTCTCCCGGGGAGGGGAGCTTTCCCGACCAGTTCAGCGTGTGGGCGAGCTGCCACAGGGCCAGCACCAGGGCGGCGGCGAGCAGCGGAGGGCCGGCCTTGGCGAGGACCCTGCGGGGCCCGGAGGTCTTGCGGTCCGCCTGGGTCTCCAGGGCGTCCAGGCCGGAGGCCATCTCCAGGGAGTCGTCGGCGGGGCGGCCGGCCGGCTGTGTCCCGGTGCCGGTGTGTGCGTCGGTGCCCGTCTCAGGCCCGGGCATGTCGGACGATCTCCTCGTGCAGGTGGCCGGTGATCTCGGTGGCCAGGGCGGCGACGCCGCTGTCCTCGATGCGGCGCGGGAAGGGGAGGTCCACCTGCCACTGGCGGGCGACGCGGCCGGGGCGGGAGGACAGCAGGACGACGCGCTGGCCCAGCCGGACGGCCTCGCGGACGTTGTGGGTCACGAACAGCACGGTCAGCTTGCGCTCCTGCCACACCCGGCTCAGCTCCTCGTGCAGGAGGTCACGGGTGATGGCGTCGAGCGCGGCGAACGGCTCGTCCATCAGCAGCACGTCGCTGCCCTGGGCGAGCGAGCGGGCCAGGGCGACGCGCTGCCGCATGCCGCCGGACAGCTGGTGGACCCGCTTGCCGTAGGCGTCGGGGAGCCGCACCAGGTGCAGCAGTTCCTCGGCCCGGGCGCGGCGCTCGGACTTGGCGACACCGGCCAGCCGCAGGGCCAGCTCGACGTTGCGCCCGGCGCTCAGCCACGGGAACAGGGCGTGGTCCTGGAACATCAGGGCGGGTCGGCTGAAGGGGACCCGGACGGTGCCGGAGGTGGGCCGGTCCAGGCCGGCGACCAGGTTGAGCAGGGTGGACTTCCCGCAGCCGGAGGCGCCCAGCAGGCAGACGAACTCCCCGGGGGCCGCCTCCAGGCGGATGTCGTCGAGTACCAGCTGGGGGGTGCCGGATGAGGTGAAGACCTTCGAGACGCCGTCGAGACGGACGGCGTAGCCGGCGTCCTCGGGGGTGTTCCGGGCGGCGTCCGCGGCGGTCCTGGTGCGGTGGGGTGTTGCCAGTCCGGTGCTCATGTCAGAAGTCCCATCCATCGTCGTCCGGCGCGGCGGGCGCGGCGCCTTCGCCGGTGCGGCCGGTGAAGGCGTCGCCGGCCATGCCGGCGGTGAGCGTGGTGCCGTCGGCGGGGTCGATCAGCAGGAACGAGCCGGTGCGGCGGGAGGCGGCGTAGTCGTCCAGGGCGAGCGGTTCGGAGGTGCGGACGGTCACCCGGCCGATGTCGTTGGCGACGAGTTCGCCGGGGGCCGGGTGCTGGGAGAGGTCGTCCAGGGTCAGCCGGGAACCGATCTCCTTGACGATGGCCTTCACGGTGCGGGTGGTGTGCTTGAGCAGCACCCGGGCGCCGGGCGTCAGCGGCCGGTCGTGGAGGTGGCAGACGGTGGCGGTGATGTCCCGGGTGGGGGTGGCGGCGGCGCCGGCCGGGGCGATCAGGTCGCCGCGGGAGATGTCGAGGTCGTCGGCGAGGGTGACGGTCACCGACTGCGGCGCCCACGCCTCCGGCACGGCCGTGCCCAGGGCGTCGATGCCGGTGATGGTGCTGGTGCGGCCCGAGGGCAGGACGGTCACTTCCTGGCCCACCCGCAGCACTCCGGAGGCGAGCTGCCCGGCGTAGCCGCGGTAGTCGGGGTGCTCGGGGGTCTGGGGGCGGATGACGTACTGGACGGGGAAGC
The DNA here is from genome assembly GCF_039529215.1 of Streptomyces sodiiphilus. NCBI lineage: Bacteria > Bacillati > Actinomycetota > Actinomycetes > Kitasatosporales > Streptomycetaceae > Streptomyces > Streptomyces sodiiphilus. Next base: position 167,834 of record NZ_BAAAMJ010000018.1, read on the forward strand.
GGGCCGGGTCGCCGGCCGGGTCGTGCGCGACCGGCACGGTCTCCAGGTGTTCCAGCACGGTGGGGCCGCCGTACCAGTCCATGTTCGCCGAGGCGGTGACGACGTTGTCGCCGGCCAGCGCGGAGATCGGGACGGCGGTGATCTCCGGCACGCCGAGGGAGGCCGCGTAGGCGGTGAACTCCTTTGCGATGGCGGCGAAGACGGGCTCGGCGTAGTCGACGAGGTCCATCTTGTTGACGGCCAGCACCAGGTGCGGGACGCGCAGCAGGGCGGCCACCGCGGCGTGCCGGCGGGTCTGCTCGACCACGCCGTTGCGGGCGTCGACGAGGACGACGGCCAGTTCGGCGGTGGAGGCCCCGGTGACCATGTTGCGGGTGTACTGCACGTGCCCGGGGGTGTCGGCCAGGATGAACCGCCGCCGGGGGGTGGCGAAGTAGCGGTAGGCGACGTCGATGGTGATGCCCTGCTCGCGTTCGGCGCGCAGCCCGTCGGTGAGCAGCGCCAGGTCCGGCGCGGCCTGCCCGCGCGAGCGCGAGGCGTGCTCGACGGCCTCCAGCTGGTCGGCGAGGACCGACTTGGAGTCGTGCAGCAGCCGTCCGACCAGCGTGGACTTGCCGTCGTCGACGGAGCCGGCGGTGGCGAAGCGCAGCAGCGAGGCGGCGGGCGCCGGCGCGTGTCCGGAGCCGTCCTGGACGGTCGTGGTGCTCATCAGAAGTAGCCCTCCCGCTTGCGGTCCTCCATGGCGGCCTCCGACAGCTTGTCGTCGGCGCGGGTCGCGCCCCGCTCGGTGAGGCGGGAGGCGGCGATCTCGGCGATGACGGCCTCGATGGTGGTGGCACCGGAGTCGACGGCACCGGTGCAGGACATGTCGCCGACGGTGCGGTAGCGCACCTGGCGGCGCTCGACCCGCTCGCCGTCCTTGGGGCCGCCCCAGTCGCCGGGCGCCAGCCACATGCCGGAGCGGGCGAAGACCTCGCGCTCGTGCGCGTAGTAGATGGCGGGCAGTTCGATGTTCTCCCGGGCGATGTACTGCCACACGTCCAGTTCGGTCCAGTTGGACAGCGGGAAGACCCGCACGTGCTCGCCGGGGGAGTGCCGGCCGTTGTAGAGCTGCCACAGCTCGGGGCGCTGCCGGCGCGGGTCCCAGCCGCCGAACTCGTCGCGCAGGGAGAACACCCGCTCCTTGGCGCGGGCCTTCTCCTCGTCGCGGCGGCCACCGCCGAACACCGCGTCGAAGCGGTTGGTCTCGATGGCGTCCAGCAGCGGCACGGTCTGCAGGGGGTTGCGGGTGCCGTCGGGGCGCTCGCGCAGCCGGCCGTCGTCGATGAACTCCTGCACCGAGGCGACGTGCAGGCGCAGCCCGTGCCGGGCCACCGTGCGGTCGCGGTAGTCGATGACCTCGGGGAAGTTGTGCCCGGTGTCCACGTGCAGCAGTGCGAACGGCACCGGCGCGGGCGCGAACGCCTTCAGCGCCAGGTGCAGCATGACGATGGAGTCCTTGCCGCCGGAGAACAGGATCACCGGGCGCTCGAACTCCCCCGCCACCTCGCGGAAGATGTGGACCGCCTCGGACTCCAGGGCGTCCAGGTGGGACAGGGCGAACGGATGGCCGGTGCCGTCCGGGGTCTCGACGACCGTCGTCATGCTGTGTCCCCTTCACTCGCTTCGTGCGCTCGGTTCGGGCCGGTCGGCCGCGTGCTCGTGGCGGCCCGCGGATCACTCACAGCAGCCCCCGCCCGGTGAGCAGGGCGTGCAGCGCCGCCGCGGATTCCTCGACGCCCTGCTCGTGGGCGGCGATCCGCAGATCGGGCTCGGCGGGAGCCTCGTAGGGGTCGTCCACGCCGGTGAGGCCGGTCAGTTCGCCGGCGGCCTGCTTGGCGTACAGGCCCTTCACGTCCCGCCGGGAGCAGACCTCCACGGGCGTGGCGACGTGCACCTCCAGGTAGCCGGTGCCGTTCTTCGCGTGCCGCTCGCGCACCGCCTCGCGGCTCGCCGCGTAGGGGGCGATGACCGGCACCAGCACGATCACACCGTGCGAGGCGAGCAGTTCCGCGACGAAGCCGATCCGCCGCACGTTGGTGTCGCGGTCCTGGCGGGAGAAGCCGAGACCCGCGGAGAGGAACTCGCGGATCTCGTCACCGTCCAGCACCTCGGTCCGCCTGCCCTGTTCGCGCAGCCGCTTCTCCAGCGCCCGGGCGATGGTCGTCTTGCCGGCGCTGGGCAGCCCGGTGAGCCAGACGGTGGCTCCCCGACCGGTTCCGCTCATCTCCCGCTCCTCCACTCGCTCCTGATCGGCCGTTCGTTCCTCGCCGGCGGTGCCGGCCACTCCTGCCGCCATCAGCCGTGCAGCCCGCACTCGGTCTTGCCCAGCCCCGCCCAGCGGCCGGCCCGCGCGTCCTCGCCGGCCGCCACCCGCCGGGTGCAGGGCGCGCAGCCGACGGAGGCGTAGCCGTCCTGGAGCAGCGGGTTGGTGAGTACGCCGTGCTCGGCCACGTAGGCGTCCACGTCGTCCTGCGTCCAGCGGGCGATGGGGGAGACCTTGACCTTTCGGCGCCGCTCGTCCCAGCCGATGACCGGGGTGGCGGCCCGGGTGGGCGACTCGTCCCGGCGCAGCCCGGTGGCCCAGGCGTCGTAGTCGCGCAGGCCCTCTTCCAGGGGCTGGACCTTGCGCATCGCGCAGCAGCGGTCCGGGTCGCGCTCGTACAGGCGCGGGCCGTGGGCGGCGTCCTGCTCGGCGACGGTCAGCCGCGGGGTCAGGGTGATGACGTTGACGTCCATCACGGCGGCCACCGCGTCCCGGGTGCCGATGGTCTCCGGGAAGTGGTAGCCGGTGTCCAGGAACACCACGTCGATGCCGGGCCGCACGCGGGACGCCAGGTGTGCCACCACCGCGTCCTCCATGGAGGAGGTCACGCACAGGCGCGGGCCGAAGGTGTCACAGGCCCAGCGCAGAATCTCCGCGGCCGGCGCCTCCTCCAGCTCCCGGCCGGCCCGTTCGGCGAGCACGGACAGTTCCGCCGCCGGCTGTCCGATGGCCGTGCCGCCGCTCATGCGGTCTCTCCTTCGGTGCCGTGGGAGTGCCGAGGGCCGTCGCCGCCGGCCGCGGGACGGGTCAGTCCCCGGGCCAGCAGACCCAGGAACTTCAGGCGGAAGGCGCGGTTGCACGCCGCGCACTCCCAGGCGCCGTGGCCCTCCTCGGAGGGGCGCAGGTCCTCGTCCCCGCAGTACGGGCAGTGGTAGGGGGCGGCTCGTTCGCTCACTTCAGGTCGCCCTCCTGGGCCCGGGCGGCCCACTGGGCGAAGCGCTCGCCGTCCTCGCGCTGCTCCTGGAAGTTGCGCAGCACCCGCTCCACGTAGTCGGGCAGTTCGGCGGCGGTGACCTTCAGCCCGCGCACCTTGCGGCCGAAACCGGGTTCGAGGCCGAGGGAGCCGCCCAGGTGCACCTGGTAGCCCTCCACCTGGTTGCCGTCGGCGTCGGTGACCAGCTGCCCCTTCAGGCCGATGTCCGCGACCTGGATGCGGGCGCAGGAGTTGGGGCAGCCGTTGATGTTGATGGTGACCGGCTCGGCGAATCCGGGCAGCCGGCGCTCCATTTCCTCGATCAGGGAGGAGGCGCGGCCCTTGGTCTCGACGATCGCGAGCTTGCAGAACTCGATGCCGGTGCAGGCCATGGTGCCGCGCCGGAAGGGGGAGGGCCGGGTGGTGAGGCCGAGCGACTCCAGCTCTTCCACGAGCGGGCCGACCTGGTCCTCCGTCACATCGAGGATGATCATTTTCTGTTCGACGGTGGTGCGCACCCGGCCCGAGCCGTGCGCCTCCGCCAGGTCGGCGAGCTTGGTGAGGGTGGTGCCGTCCACCCGGCCGACCTTGGGGGCGAAGCCGATGTAGTAGCGGCCGTCGCGCTGCCGGTGCACGCCCACGTGGTCGCGCCACTGGGCGACCGGGGTCCTGGGCGCGGGGCCGTCGGCGAGGCCGCGCAGCAGGTACTCCTCCTCCAGCACCCGGCGGAACTTCTCCGCCCCCCAGTCGGCGACGAGGAACTTCAGCCGGGCCCGGGTGCGCAGCCGCCGGTAGCCGTAGTCGCGGAAGATGGACACCACGCCCTCGAAGACGTCGGCGACGTCCTCGACGGGCACCCAGGCGCCCAGCCGCACGCCGAGCTTGGGGTTGGTGGACAGCCCGCCGCCGACCCACACGTCGAAGCCGGGGCCGTGCTCGGGGTGCTCGACGCCGACGAAGGACACGTCGTTGATCTCGTGCGCCACGTCGAGCAGCGGGGAGCCGGAGACCGCCGACTTGAACTTCCTCGGGAGGTTCGAGAACGCCTTGTTGCCGACGATCCGGCGCTGGATCTCCTCGATGGCCGGGGTGCCGTCGATGATCTCGTCCTCGGCGATGCCGGCCACCGGCGAGCCGAGGACGACACGCGGGGTGTCGCCGCAGGCCTCGGTGGTGGACAGGCCCACGCCTTCCAGGCGGCGCCAGATCTCCGGCATGTCCTCGATGCGGATCCAGTGGTACTGGACGTTCTGCCGGTCGGTGATGTCGGCCGTTCCGCGGGCGAACTCCTGGGAGATCTCCCCGATCACGCGGAGCTGCTCGGTGGTGAGCCGGCCGCCGTCGATGCGGACCCGCAGCATGAAGTAGGAGTCGTCCAGCTCCTCGGGCTCCAGGATCGCGGTCTTGCCACCGTCGATGCCGGGCTTGCGCTGGGTGTAGAGGCCCCACCAGCGCATCCGGCCGCGCAGGTCCGCGCCGTCGATGGAGTCGAAACCGCGGTGGGCGTAGATCGTCTCAATGCGTGTCCGCACATTGAGACCGTCGTCGTCCTTCTTCGTCTGCTCGTTGGGGTTGAGCGGGGTCAGATGCCCGGCCGCCCACTGGCCTTCGCCGCGGTGGCGGCCGGCCTTGCGGCGGGTCGGGGCGGAAGGCTTCTCGGTGGAGTCGGGCATGCGTCTTCATGTCCTTCGGGGAGGCGGCGGGCGTCTTCGACCTGCGGTGATGCGCAGCGCTGCGCATCACCGCAAGGGAGGAGAAGGGGTGCGCCCGCGGCTGTCGGGCGGCAGGGGGTGCGGCGGTGCTGGGACTGTCAGCCCGCCGGACACATGGCGCTGGACAGGCGGCCCAGGTCGACGTGCCGCCGACTCACCAAGGCAATTCCAGCTCGAGACATGACGGAAGATTCGCACGAGCCGCACGGGCGAGTCCACTGTTGGCCACTATGCGGACGAAGTTGTCCCGGAATGCGGGACAAGGGTGGCTTCGGAGGCCGGAGAACACGTCACTCGGACGGATCAGGCTCCGCACCGGTGACCGTGACGTCGTACAACAGGAAGCCGCGGCGGCGGTAGTTGGCCAGCGCGTGCGGGCCGTCGTCGCTGCAGGTGTGCACCCACACCCGGCGGGTCGCCTCGCGGCCCGGCCACCTGGTGGCGAGGTCCCAGGCCCGCGCCGTCCCCTCGGACAGCAGCCGCCCGCCGATCCGCCGCCCGCGGAAGGCCGGCAGCAGCCCGAAGTAGCTGATCTCCACCACGCCCCCCGGCTGCGCGTCCAGTTCGATGTACCCGGCCGGCGTGCCGCGCTCGTAGGCCACCCAGGTCTCCGTCCCGGGCCGCTCCAGAAAGGCCCGCCACTCCTCACGGCTCCAGCCCAGCCGGTCCGTCCAGGACACGTCCCCGCCCACCGCCGTGTAGAGGAAGCGGCTGAACTCGGGGCTGGGGATCTCCGCCCGCGCGATGCGGACCCCTCCCGGCGGCCCCGGTTCACGGGCCGGGGAGAGCTGCCCGGGATCGGTCTGTTCCAGAAACCATGTGGTCAGAGGCGCGCTCATACGAGCATCACATCACAGGTGGGGAAGCCGAAGAGGGCCGGTCGGCCCCCCTGTCGGGACCGTTCTCCGGCCCCCCGCCGGCGCCCGGCGTCGTGCAATGGAAGTACCGCAACCGCAGAGGTGATTGCTATGGCAGAAGCCACCGCACGACCCGGGCCGCCCCCGGCCGGTACGACCCCTTCACCGGTCGCCCTGACCGTCGACTCCCTGGTGACCGACGCTCTCAAGGCCCTGGAGGACTTCGCGTCCTTCACCCAGGAGCAGGTGGACCACATCGTCAGCAAGGCATCCCTGGCCGCCCTGGCCCAGCACGATGTGCTGGCCCAGCTCGCGGTGGACGAGACCGGCCGCGGCCTGTTCGAGGACAAGGCCGTCAAGAACATGTTCTCCTGCGAGCACGTCACACACTCCATGGCGAACCTGAAGACGGTCGGCGTCGTGGGACGCGACGAGCTCAACGGCATCGTCGAGATCGCCGAGCCGGTCGGCGTCATCTGCGCCATGACCCCGGTGACCAACCCCACCTCCACCACCCTCTTCAAGGCCCTCATCGCCCTGAAGACCCGAAACCCGGTCATCTTCGCCTTCCACCCCTCCGCACAGCGGTGCAGCGCCGAGGCGGCCCGGATCGTGCGGGACGCCGCCGTCGAGGCCGGTGCCCCCGCCCACGCCGTGCAGTGGATCGAGGAGCCCTCCATGGAGGCCACCCGGCTGCTGATGCACCACGACGGGGTGTCCACGATCCTCGCCACCGGCGGCAACGCCATGGTCAAGGCGGCCTACTCGTGCGGCAAGCCGGCCCTGGGCGTCGGCGCGGGCAACGTCCCCTCCTATGTCCACAAGGCGGCCAAGCTGCGCCGCGCCGTCCACGACATCGTGCTGTCCAAGACCTTCGACAACGGCATGATCTGCGCCTCCGAACAGGCCGCGATCCTGGACGCGGAGATCTACGAGGAAGGGCTGCGCGAGTTCCGCGCCCTGCACGCCCACGTGGTCAGCGACAAGGAGAAGGCCAAGCTGGAGTCCTTCCTGTTCGGGGTCACCGCCGATCGCGCCAACTGCGCCGGGGCCCGGCTGAACGCGGACGCCGTGGGCATGTCCGCCCACTGGATCGCCGAGCGCGCCGGCTTCACCGTCCCCGAGGACACCTCGGTGCTGATCGCCGAGTGCTCCGAGGTCGGCCCCGCCGAGCCGCTGACCCGCGAGAAGCTCTCCCCGGTCCTGGCGGTGCTGCGCGCCCGCGACACCGGGCACGGCGTGCGACTGGCGGAGCAGATGGTGGAGTTCGACGGCCTGGGCCACAGCGCCGTCATCCACACCGAGGACGAGGCGCTCACCGAGGAGTTCGGCAAGCGCGTCAAGGCCGTGCGGATCATCGTCAACGCCCCCAGCTCGCTCGGCGGCGTCGGCGACGTCTACAACGCCTTCCTGCCCTCGATGACCCTGGGCTGCGGCTCCTACGGGCGCAACTCCGTCTCGGACAACGTCACCGCGGTCAACCTGCTCAACATCAAGCGGATCGGGCGGCGCAACACCAACATGCAGTGGTTCAAGGTCCCCCCGAAGATCTACTTCGAGCGCAACTCGCTGCGCTACCTGGGCGAGATGGAGGGGATGCGGCGCGTCACCATCGTCACCGACCGGACCATGGACAGGCTCGGCTTCCTGACCCGCGTCAAGGAGATGCTGCGCACCCGCCCAGAGCCGGTCAACCTCCAGATCATCGACGACATCGAGCCCAACCCGGAGCTCGCGACCGTCGAGCGCGGCGCCGCGCGGATGCGCGAGTTCCAGCCCGACACCATCGTCGCCCTGGGCGGCGGCTCCCCGATGGACGCCGCCAAGGTCATGTGGCTGATGTACGAGCACCCCGAGGTGGCCTTCGCGGACACCAAGGAGAAGTTCTTCGACATCCGCAAGCGCGCCTTCACGTTCCCCCCGCTGGGCGAGAAGGCGAAGCTGGTGGCCGTTCCCACCACCTCGGGGACCGGCGCCGAGGTCACCCCGTTCGCCGTCATCTCCGACCCGGCAGCGGCCAAGAAGTACCCGCTGGCCGACTACGCCCTCACCCCCGACGTGGCGATCGTCGACCCGGTGCTGGCGATGACCATGCCGCCGGAGGTCACCGCCGACTCCGGCTTCGACGCCCTGACCCACGCCACCGAGGCGTACGTCTCGGTCTACGCCAACGACTACACCGACGGACTGTGCCTCCAGGCCATCAAGCTGATCTTCGAGAACCTGGAGCGCAGCGTGGTGAAGGGGGCGGACGACCCCGAGGCGCGCGAGCGGATGCACAACGCCTCCACGGTCGCCGGCATGGCCTTCGCCAACGCCTTCCTCGGCCTGGTGCACGCCATGGCACACACCCTGGGCAACACCTTCCACGTCGCCCACGGACGCACCAACGCGCTGCTCCTGCCGCACGTCATCCGCTACAACGGCCGGATCCCCACCAAGCTGACGGGCTGGCCCAAGTACGAGACCTACCGGGCCCACGAGCGGTTCCAGGAGATCGCCAAGCTCCTCGGCCTGCCGGCCGCCACCCCCGAGGAGGGCGTGGAGTCCTACGCCCGCGCGGTGGAGGACCTGCGGGCCCGGTGCGGAATCCCGGCGTCCTTCAAGGAGGCCGGCATCGAGGAGAAGGCGTTCATCGACGCCCTGCCGCAGCAGGCCAGGAACGCCTACGCCGACCAGTGCGCACCCGCGAACCCGCGGATGCCGATGCTCGGTGACATGCAGAAGCTGATGCGGGCCGCCTACTACGGCACCGCCCACGACAACGGAGGCCAGCGGTCATGACCACTCAGCCGATTCACGCCGGACCCGGCCACGAAGCCTGGGAGGGATTCCGGGGCGGACTGTGGCGGGACACCATCGACGTCCGCGACTTCATCCAGCAGAACTACACCCCCTACGAGGGCGACGAGACCTTCCTGGCCGGGCCCACCCACCGCACCACCGCCGTGTGGGACAAGCTGCGGGCGATGTTCCCGGTCGAGAACGCCCTCGGCGTCCACGACGTGGACACCCGCACCCCCTCCACCATCACCGCCTTCGGGCCCGGGTACATCGACAAGGACCGGGACCTGATCGTCGGCCTGCAGACCGACGCCCCGCTCAAGCGCGCCATCATGCCCAACGGTGGCTGGAGGGTGGTGGAGAACTCCCTGGAGGCCTACGGCTACCAGCCCGACGAGCAGGTGAAGAAGATCTTCACCACCTACCGCAAGACCCACAACGAGGGTGTCTTCGACGCCTACACCCCCGAGATCCGCGCCTGCCGCTCGGCCGGCATCATCACCGGCCTGCCCGACGCCTACGGCCGCGGCCGCATCATCGGCGACTACCGGCGGGTGGCGCTGTACGGGGTGGACCGGCTCATCGCCGACAAGCGCGAGGACCGCGAGCGCCTGGACGCCCTGTGGCCGGACGAGGAGACCATCCGCGACCGCGAGGAGAACGCCGAGCAGATCAAGGCGCTGCGGGAGCTCAAGGAGATGGCCGGAACCTACGGCTACGACATCTCCGGGCCCGCCGCCGACGGCCGGGAGGCCGTCCAGTGGCTGTACTTCGGCTACCTCGCCGCGGTCAAGGAGCAGAACGGCGCGGCCATGTCGCTGGGGCGCATCGACGCCTTCCTGGACATCTACCTCCAGCGCGACATCGAGCGCGGAGTGCTCACCGAGAGCCGCGCCCAGGAACTGATCGACGACTTCGTCATCAAGCTGCGCATCGTGCGCTTCCTGCGCACCCCGGAGTACAACGAGCTCTACTCCGGAGACCCCACCTGGGTCACCTGGTCGCTGGCCGGCATCGGCGAGGACGGGCGCCCGCTGGTCACCCGGACCGCCTTCCGGGCCCTGCGCACCCTGTACAACCTGGGCCCGGCGCCCGAGCCCAACCTGACGGTGTTCTGGGCGCGCGACCTCCCCGAGGGGTTCAAGCGGTACGCCACCCGGGTCGCCATCGACACCAGCGCCCTGCAGTTCGAGTCCGACGAGCTGATGCGGCCCAAGTACGGCGACGACACCGCGATCGCCTGCTGCGTCTCCGCGATGGCCATGGGCAAGCAGATGCAGTTCTTCGGCGCCCGGGTCAACGTCGCCAAGGCCCTGCTGTACGCCATCAACGGCGGACGGGACGAGATGACCGGCGAGCTGGTCGTCGAGGGCTTCCAGCCGCTGGAGGGGGAGTACCTCGACCACACCGAGCTCACCCGGGCCTACGACGCGATGCTGGACTGGCTGGCGAAGACCTACGTCCACGCGCTCAACATCATCCACTACATGCACGACAAGTACGCCTACGAGCGCATCGAGATGGCCCTGCACGACCGCGCGGTGCTGCGCACCATGGCCTGCGGCATCGCCGGCCTGTCGGTCGCCGCCGACTCGCTGTCCGCCGTCAAGCACGCCCGGGTGAGGGTGATCAGGGACGCCACCGGCCTGGCCGTCGACTACGAGACCGAGGGGGACTACCCGGCCTTCGGCAACAACGACGACCGCGTCGACGTCATCGCCCGGGCGATCGTGCACGACTTCATGCAGAAGGTGCGCAGGCACCCGACGTACCGGGACGCCGTGCACACCCAGTCGGTGCTGACGATCACCTCCAACGTCGTCTACGGCAAGAAGACCGGCAACACCCCCGACGGCCGCCGTGCCGGCGAACCGTTCGCGCCCGGGGCCAACCCGATGAACGGCCGTGACCGGCACGGCTACATCGCCTCCGCGCTGTCGGTGGCCAAGCTGCCCTACGACGACGCCGAGGACGGCATCTCGCTGACCAACTCCATCACCCCCGACGCCCTCGGCCGCACCCCGGAGGAGCGCGTCACCAACCTCACCGGGGTGCTGGACGGCTACATCGCCAGCAAGGGGTTCCACATGAACGTCAACGTGCTGAACGAGGAGACCCTCCGGGACGCCATGGCCCACCCGGAGAACTACCCGCAGCTCACCATCCGGGTCAGCGGCTACGCGGTGAACTTCGTCCGGCTCACCCGCGAGCAGCAGCTGGACGTCATCAACCGCACCTTCCACGGGTCGCTGTGATGACCACGGTGCACTCGCCGGCGGCCACCCCCGCGGGGGCGGCCGCCCGGCGGCCGGTCAGCGGCTCCGTCCACTCCTGGGACCTGTCGACCGGGGTGGACGGGCCCGGCACCCGCTTCGTCACCTTCCTGGCCGGCTGCCCGCTGGCCTGCCTGTACTGCCACAACCCCGACACCATGAAGATGCGCAACGGCACCCGCACGTCGGCCGACGACATCGTGGACGAGGCCCGCAAGTACCGCGAGTTCATCCGGGCCGCGGGCGGCGGCGCCACCGTCAGCGGCGGGGAGCCGCTGCTCCAGCCCGTCCTCACCGGCGAGCTGCTGCACCGGTTCAAGCACGAACTGGGCCTGCACACCGCGCTGGACACCTCCGGGTACTTGGGGGACCGGGCCACCGACGCGCTGCTGGCCGACACCGACCTGGTGCTCCTGGACATCAAGTCCTGGGACCGGCCGCTGTACCGGCGGCTGACCGGCCGCGAACTGGAGCCGACGCTGGCGTTCGCGCGCCGGCTGGCGGACCTGGGCAAGGAGGTGTGGGTGCGCTTCGTGCTGGTGCCCGGCCTGACCGACGACCCGGACAACATCGAGGGGGTGGCCGCCTTCACCGCCTCGCTGGGCAACGTCACCCGGGTGGACGTGCTGCCCTTCCACACCCTGGGCGCCGCCAAGTGGGAGGCGCTGGGCATGAGATTCCCCCTGGAGGGCACCCCGGTGCCCACCGCCGCCCAGGTGGCGGCGGCCAAGGAGATCTTCACCCGGCACGGTCTGTACGCGGTCTGACACGCTCGACGATCGCCGCCAGGTCCGCGCCGCGCGGCAGGGTGCCGAAGGCCGCACCGGACTCACCGCCGAGCCGGGACGCGCAGAACGCGTCGGCGACCTCGGGCGGGGCGTGCTGCACCAGCAGCGCGCCCTGCAGCACCAGCGCGAAGCGTTCGGCCAGCCGCCGGGCCCGCGCCTCGATGCCGTCGAGGTCCGACAGCTCGCCCAGCAGGTCCTTCATCGCGCGGTCCAGCCGGGGATCGGCCCCGCCGGCCCTGCCCACCTCCGTCAGATAGGCGTTGAGCGCCTGCGGCTCGCGCTGCAGGGCGCGCAGCATGTCCAGCGCCTGGACATTTCCGGACCCCTCCCAGATGGAGTTCAGCGGCGACTCGCGCAGCAGCCGGGGCATGCCGGACTCCTCGACATAGCCGTTGCCGCCCAGACACTCCAGGGCCTCGGCGGTCACCGGCGTGCAGCGCTTGGTCACCCAGTACTTGGCGGCCGGCACCGCCAGCCGCAGCAGATAGCGGTCGTGGGAGCTGCCGCCGGCCGCGCTGTCCTGGGCGGCGGCCAGCCGCATCGCCAGGGCCGTGGCGGCCTCCGACTCCAGGGCCAGGTCCGCCAGCACGTTGCGCATCAGCGGCTTGTCGATGAGCGGGCCGCCGAACGCGCTGCGGTACGCCGTGTGGTGGGCGGCCTGGGCGACGGCCTGCCGCATGATCGCCGCCGACCCGGTCACACAGTCCACCCGGGTGGCCGCGACCATCTCGATGATCGTGGGCACCCCCCGGCCCTCCTCGCCCACCCGCCGGGCCAGCGTGGTGCCGTCGAACTCGACCTCGGCGGAGGCGTTGGAGCGGTTGCCGAGCTTGTCCTTGAGCCGCTGGATGCGGAAGGTGTTGCGGGAGCCGTCCGGCAGCACCCGGGGGACCAGGAAGCAGGTCAGCCCGCCCGCCCCGTCGCTCCCGGACACCTGGGCCAGCACCAGGAAGACGTCCGACATCGGGGCCGAGCAGAACCACTTGTGCCCGGTCAGCGCGTACATTCCCGGCTCCCCGGCCGGCTCTGCCCGGGTGGTGTTGGCCCGCACATCCGAGCCACCCTGCTTCTCGGTCATGCCCATGCCCGCGATGATCCCGGCCTTCCCGGCCACCGGCCGCAGCCCGGGCTCGTAGGTGCGGGAGGTCAGCAGCGGCTCCAGCTCCGCCGCCAGTTCAGTTTCGGCGCGCAGCGCGGGCACCGCGGCGTGCGTCATCGACAGCGGGCAGCCGTGCCCGGCCTCCACCTGCGTCCACACGTAGAACGCCGCGGCCCGCTTGAGCTGACCGTGCGGACGCGACCAGGCGTCGGCCGCGCCGGCCGCCACCGCGCGGTCCAGCAGCCGGTGCCAGGCCGGGTGGAACTCCACCTCGTCGATGCGGTTGCCGTAGCGGTCGTGCGTGCGCAGCCGCGGCGGGTTCTCGTCCGCCTGGAAGCCCCACTCCCGGGCCTCGGCCGAGCCGGCTTGGCGGCCGAGCGCGGCCAGCTCCGCCGCGCCGGGCCCGTCGGGTGCTTCCCCCGACCAGCGGGCGAAGGCCTCGGACAGGGCGGCGTCCTGGGAGAACACGTCGTACTCCACCAGGGGCGGCGGCTGATTGAACACGGAGTGAGTGCCGGCAGTCATGCCCGATACGTTAGGCGCGTGGACGCCGACGAGCCATCCCCCAGATCCGAGCCGGACGCCCCGGGCTCCCGCAGGGCGATGTACCGGAACATCCCCAAAGGGAAGCTGGCCTGGCTGCTGGCCAAGGACACCGCCACCTCCTGCGCGGAGCACCGGGTCATCGGCATGGCCGCGGAGTCGGCGTTCTTCATGCTGCTGTCGCTGCCCCCGCTGCTGCTCGGCCTCGTCGGGCTGCTGTCCAGCCTGGACGCGGTGGCCGGCCTGGACACGCTGGAGACGGTGCGGCGCAACATCCTGGAAGCGTCCTCGGCACTGCTGTCCGAGCGGGGCGTGCAGGACTTCGTCCGGCCGCTCATCGACGACCTGGTGCAGGGTGCGCGGCCGGACGTCATGTCCTTCGGCTTCATCGTCGCGCTGTGGTCCGGCTCCCGGGCGGTCAACGTGTTCGTCGGCACCATCACGGTGATGTACGGCCTGGACGGACACCGCAACCCGGCCGCCACCCGCCTGCTGGCGTTCGTCATGTATGTGGCCAGCCTGCTGGTGGGAGCCATCGTGGTGCCCGCCCTGGTGATCGGCCCCGAAGTGGCGATGGAGTGGTTCCCCCAGCTGGCGTGGCTGCTGAGGTTCTTCTACTGGCCGCTGATCCTGCTGCTGTGCGTCGGCTTCCTCACCACGCTCTACCACGTCTCGGTGCCCGTCCGCTCGCCCTGGCGCGAGGACATCCCCGGGGCGCTGCTGGCCCTGGCCATCTGGGCGGGCTGCGCCTGGGTGCTGCGGGTCTACCTGCGTACCACCGTGGAGGGCCAGAGCATCTACGGTTCGCTGGCCGCGCCGGTGGCGATCCTGATGTGGCTGGGCCTGTCCGCCTTCGCCGTACTGGTGGGAGCCGCGCTGAACGCCGCCGTGGACCGGGTGTGGCCCACCGTCACGACCGCTGCCGCCCGGGCGGAGACCGAACGGGCGAGGGAGGAGGCGGCCAAGGCCATGATCGCCGCGGTCCGCAGCCGCCGCACCCGGGCCGAGGTCCTGGGCATCCCGGAGCCCGACACGGTCCGGGTCGCCCAGCGCCTGGCGAGCGCCCTGCGCCCGGCCGAGCTGCGCGCCCATCTGCACCGCATCAAGGAGCGGAACGGGCAGGGAAACACCCGGACGGAGGAATCCGGGGGCGCCGATCCGGATGCCCGAGGGGAAGGAGACGGCGGCGGGGACGGCCCGCCCACCGGGGGCGCGCGGCGCGGAGCCTGAGCACCCCCGCGCACTCACGCGCGTGGATGCCTGCGGGTGGCGAAGCGATGGCCGGTGCGCATCCGGAGCGGTACGCTGAGTGTGCCGAGGCAGTGCCGCCCGTCGGCCGAGGGGGCACAGGCGTGTGCCGGCCCGGGGATGCGGCGGCAGAAGCGACGCACCTCAGGAGATGTCCCCGTGGCAGACGACGACACGTCCGGTGTCCCCGGCCGCGAACCGGTATCCAAGATCGACACCACGATTCCGCACTCCGCCCGGATCTGGAACTACTGGCTCGGCGGAACCGACAACTACGAGGTCGACCGCGCGGCGGGCGACCAGTACCAGGCCCTCTTCCCCGGCATCGTCGACGTCGCGCGCTCCTCCCGGCAGTTCCTCGCCCGCTCCATCGGCTACCTGGTCCGCGAGGAGGGACTGCGCCAGTTCCTGGACATCGGCACCGGCCTGCCCACCGAGGACAACACCCACGAGATCGCTCAGCGCGCCGCCCCGGAGTGCCGGGTCGTCTACATCGACAACGACCCGCTGGTGCTGCTGCACGCGCACGCCCTGCTCACCAGCACCCCGGAGGGCCGCACCGAGTACATCGAGGCCGACCTGCGCGACCCGGAGAACATCCTGGCCGTCGCGGCCGGCACCCTCGACCTCGGCCGGCCCGTCGGGGTCATTCTGAGCGGAATCCTCGGGCACATCGAGGACTACGGACAGGCCCGCTCCATCGTGGCCCGGCTGATGGCCGGCCTGGTCCCGGGAAGCTGCCTGTCGCTCAACGAAGGCGTGAACACCGACCCGGTGTACGCCAGGGCCCAGGAGGCGTACAACTCCAGCGGCGCCACCCCCTACCACCTGCGGACCCCCCAGCAGATCGAGGGCTACTTCGACGGCCTGGAGATCGTGGAGCCCGGGATCGTCTCCTGCCCGCAGTGGCGGTCCCGGCTGGCCCCGCTGGGCGGCGGCCCGGCCGAGGTGGGACAGTACGGGGGCGTCGGGCGCAAGCCGTGAAGCCGGGCGGCTGTCCGAGGAGTTCTACGATGAGGGGTCGTCGCGGCTAGGCATGGGGAGCGGAACGTGGACACCGAAGAGGCCGTGAGCGAAAGACAGGAAGACCGAGCCGCCGGCTACCGGCACGCGGGCCCGACAGTCCCGCGCATGGTGCTGGGGGCACAGCTGCGCCGGCTGCGTGAGGCAAGGAACATCACCGGCGCGGAGGCGGGGGAAGTGATCCGTGCCTCGCACTCCAAGATCAGCCGGCTGGAGATGGGCCGCACCGGCTTCAAGCGGCGCGACGTGGACGACCTGCTCACCCTCTACGGGGTCCAGGACGAGGGCGAACGCGCCACGCTGCTGGCCCTGGCCCGGCAGTCGAACATGCCCGGCTGGTGGCACGCCTACTACGAGGTGGTGCCCCCCTGGCTCAACCTCTATCTCGGCCTGGAGCAGTCGGCCCGGGTCATCCGCACCTACGAACTCCAGTTCGTTCCCGGGCTGCTGCAGACCGAGCAGTACGCACGCGACGTGATCAGGCTCGGGTTCGAGGGCATCCCCGAGGAGGAACTGGAGCGCCGGGTCGAGCTGCGGATGCGCCGTCAACTGGTCCTCCACCAGCCGTCACCACCGCATCTGTGGGCGGTCATCGACGAGGCGGCGCTGCGCCGGGCCATGGGCAGCACCGAGGCGATGCGGGCCCAGCTGGCACACCTCATCGAGATGATGGAGTACCGGCACATCACCATTCAGGTGATGTCGTTCGCCGCGGGCGGCCACGCGGCGGTCTCCGGGCCCGTCACGGTGATCCGCCCGCCCGGGGAGGAACTGCCCGACGTGGTGTACCTCGAACAGCACACCGGCGGCATCTACCCGGACAAGCCCGAAGAGGTGGACCACTACCGGCACGTGATGAACCGCCTGGCCCTGCGGGCCGAGCCGCCCGAGGCGACCACCGGCATCCTGCGCCGCATCCTCGCCGAGACCTGAGCCGGCGACGTCGAAACCGACGACGCCGGGCACTCGTCATGGTCAGGCCCTCGTGGGAAAGCGACCGTCGCCGCCCCGGCGGCGTACCCGCCGCCGCTGGTCCGCGCCCCGGCCGCTCAGGGCTGCGGGAGCAGCACGGCCCGGCCGGGCACCTTGCCCTCCTGCAGCATGCCGTAGACCTGCCCGGCCTCCTTGAGCGGGTAGGTCTTCACCGGCAGGTGCAGCTTCCCGGCGGCGGCCAGCGCGATCACCTCGGCCAGTTCGGGCCGGGTGCCCCAGTACGGCATGGAGACCGACGCCTCCCACGGCACGGCCCCGAACCGCACCGGAAGGGTCCCGCCCGCCAGGCCGACGACGGTAATGTCGGACTCCACGGACGCGGCCGCCGCCGCCGTGGCCATGGTGACGTCCGCGCCGACACAGTCCAGCACCAGGGCGGCGCCCAGGCCGCCCGACAGCCGCCGGACCCGGTCGGCGGCGTCGTCCCCGGCCAGGACGCAGTGATCGGCGCCGGACTCGGCCGCGAGGTCCAGCTTCGCGGTGTCCAGATCGACGGCGACCACCTCGGCGGGCGAAAGGGCCTTGAGCAACTGGACCGCGGCCTGACCCAGCCCTCCGGCCCCGATGACCACCGCGGTGGTGCCGGGGACCAGCCGGTGCAGGGACCGCTTGATCGCGTGGTAGGGGGTCAGGGCGGCGTCGGTGAGCGGCGCCGCGGTGTGCGGGTCGAGATCCCCGAGGGGGACCAGCAGCCGCGGCGACGGCACCAGCATGTACTCGGACATGCCGCCGTCCCTGCCCAGCCCGCCGCCGGCCGCGCCGATCTCCGCCGCGTGCCGGCAGTAGTTCTCCGCCCCCCGGGAGCACGGCGGACACAGCCCGCACCCCCACGGCCCGTACACCAGGACCGCGTCCCCCTCGTTCAGCCCGGCGCCGCGCGCGCCCGGGCCGAAGGAATGCACCCACCCGGCCGTCTCGTGCCCCAGAGTGAACGGCAGCGCATAGGGGAGCGTCCCCTCGGGCCACTCCATGACGTGCAGATCACTGTGGCACACCCCGGCCCCCGCCACCTTGATCAGCACTTCGCCGGGCCCCGGCTCGGGGACCGGCATGTCGGTCAGCTCGGGGGGCGCCTGCCAGTGCACCATTCTCACGGCTCTCATCGGGGCCTCCGGGAAACGGGAAAAAGCGGTCGGCCGTTCACCTCCCCGACTACCCGCAGCGGACGGGGCCACACACCGGGGAGGGCCACCGGGGGCCGCGAGTTCCGGCGGGCCACGCCCGCACACCCCTTACCCTCGGGCCATGAGCCCTTCGATCGCGACGAACACCCGTGTCGGCCTCCCGGAGCTGCTCGCATTCGTGCGGCCCCGGCACCGCGCCGTGCTGCTCACCCGCCGGGCGGACGGCACCCCGCAGGCCTCCCCGGTGGCGTGCGGCGTGGACGCCGAGGGCCGGATCGTGGTGGCCACCTACCCCGAGCGGGCCAAGACCGCAACGCCCGCCGCGACCCGCAGGCGAGCGTCGTCGTCCTCTCCGACGAATGGGACGGCCCGTGGGTCCAGATCGACGGCACCGCCGAGGTGCTGGACCTCCCCGAGGCCCTGGAACCCCTGGTGGAGTACTACCGGGTCATCGCCGGGGAGCACCCGGACTGGGACGAGTACCGGCGCGCCATGACCGCCCAGGGGAAGTCCCTGCTGAGGCTCACAGCCCGGCGCTGGGGCCCGGTCGCGACGGGGGGCTTTCCGCCCCGGCTCGCCCCGGACCGGGAGCACTGACCGGCGGCACGGCCTCCCGCGTGCGGTCCAGCTGCCGCCAGACGGGAAAGACCAGCGGGCACAGGCCGAGCAGCAGGCTCGCGGTACCGAACACCAGCAGCGCCGGGGAGAGCCCGAGCCACTCCACCAGCCCGCCCGCCGCAAGACCGCCCAGCGGCGTGACCAGCAGGGAAACGGCGGTCGCCACCCCCAGCACCCGGCTCAGCAGCTTCGCCGGCACCACCTCGTACAGCACGGTGAACAGGATCGGGTTGAGCGCGCCGGCCGCGAAGCTCCCCACCGCCACGACGACGGCCAGGGCAAGCAGGCCGTCGTCCAGCACCGCGGTGAAGTAGCGCGGGAACCCGGAGACGAGGAAGCAGACGGCGAACACCGGCCAGCGCGGCAGCCGCCCGCCCCAGGCCCCGTAGACCAGCGACCCCAGCGCCATGCCGACGCCGGTTGCCGCGGCCAGCAGGCCGAGCGCGTGCGCCCCGCCGAGGTGGAGATCCGCGTGGACGGGCGCCAGCACCGCGCTCCACCCCTGGTGGGTGCCGTTGCTGAACATCAGGACCACAATGACCGCCAGCAGCAGCGGGGTGGTCAGCACGAAGGCGTACCCCTCCCGCAGTTCGCCGGCGTAGCCGCGCACCGACAGAGGTGCGGCGGCCGGCAGCGGCTCGGCTCCGGGCATCCCGCGCAGCGCCAGCGCGCTCAGCGAGGCCAGGACGAAGACGCCGCCGGCGATCAGAAGAGCTGCCTCGGTCCCCAGCGCCGCGATCAGCACGCCGCCCAGCGCCATGCCCGCCGGGCGGGCGGCGTTGGACACTCCCTGGTAGAAGCCCGACGCCCGGGCCAGGGCCGTCCCGGCGCGCTCGGCGGCATCCGGCAGCATCACACTGCGCGCGGTCTCGCCGGGAGCGTGCAGCAGCCCGGCCAGCGCCACCAGCGCGCACAGCAGCCAGAACGGCAGGGCGCCCGCCCAGAACAGCAGCGGCACGGCAGCGGTCGCCAGCCCGCAGGCCAGGTCGGAGGTCACGCTGGTGCGCCGCCGCCCGAACCGGTCGATGGCGGGCCCGCCGAAGAGCGTGGACAGCACCACGGGCGCGGCGGCGCAGAACGCCACCAGCCCGGTCCGGCCGGGGCTCCCGGTGGACTGCAGGACGAACCAGGGGATGGCGATCAGCGTGAGCGAATGCCCCCCGACGGACACCACGCTGGTGGCATACAGCGCGGTCATCGGCCGACGGCCGGGCGTGAGCAGTCGAAGTGGCACCGGATGTCCGTCCTTGTCACTCGGCGAGGCGTTCGGAAGGCCGCGCCGGACGCGTCCGGGGAAGCCGTCCGTGCGGTCACTCCACCCGGCGTGAGCCGGTCTGCCGCGGCGTCACGCCGCGTGCCGTGTGCGGTCACCCGGCACCATCGCACACCGGCGCGCACAGTGACGGCGCCGCAGTCCTCCCCAAGCTCCCCGGTCCAGGCTCGCCGGACGCGCCGCACCCGGGCGCGATGTCCGAATCCCGCTGGCAACGGCCCCCCGGAGGGGCGCAGACTCGAGGGCGTGATGGACGACGAGGGCAGGTACGAAGCGGTGCGCGGCCGGGACGACCGGTTCGACGGCGTCTTCTACACCTGCGTGCGGAGCACCGGGATCTACTGCCGCCCCAGCTGCCCGGCCAGGACACCCAAGCGGGAGAACGTCCGCTTCGCGCCCTCCGCCGCCGCCGCGCAGGCCCAGGGCTTCCGGGCCTGCCGCCGCTGCCGGCCCGACGCCGTGCCCGGCTCGGCGGAATGGAACGTGCGCGCCGACGCCGTGGGCCGGGCCATGCGCATGATCGCCGACGGGGTGGTGGACCGGGAGGGCGTCGCAGGGCTCGCCCGGCGCCTGGGATACAGCGCCCGGCAGGTGCAGCGCCAGCTGACCGCCGAACTCGGAGCCGGGCCGGTGGCCCTGGCCCGGGCCCAGCGCGCCCACACCGCCCGGCTGCTGCTCCAGACCACCGCACTGCCGGTCACCGACATCGCCTTCGCCGCCGGATTCAGCAGCGTCCGGCAGTTCAACGACACCGTCCAGGAGATCTACGCCCGGACTCCCACCGCCCTGCGTGCCGCCCGCCGGACCGCCGGAGCGGGCCCGCCGGCCGGGGAGGGCGGGGAAGGCGTGCCGCTGCGACTGGCGTACCGGGGAGCCTACGCCGCGCGCGAGGTCTTCGACTTCCTCGGGCGGCGGGCCGTCCCGGGCGTCGAGGAGATCACCGGACCGCCGGGCGCACGCCGCTACCGCCGCACCCTCACGCTGCCCTGCGGGCACGGGACCGCCGAGGTCGGCGAGGACGGCGGCGACGGCTGGCTGCCCGCCCGGCTGCGCCTGTCCGACCTGCGGGACCTGACCACCGCCGTGCAGCGGCTGCGGCGGCTGTTCGACCTGGACGCCGACCCGTACGCCGTCACCGGACGGCTCGGCACCGACCCGCTGCTCGGCCCTCTGGTGGCGGCCCGCCCGGGGCTGCGCTCGCCCGGCACCGCCGACCCCGCCGAAACCGCCGTCCGCGCCGTGCTGGGCCAGCAGGTCACCGTCGCCGCCGCCCGCACCCTGGCCGGCGCCCTGGTCACGGCGTACGGCAAGCCGCTGCCCGCGGCGGACGGCGGCCTCACCCACCTCTTCCCCGAGCCGGGGACCCTCGCCGGGGCGCCGCTCACCGAAGCCGGCATGCCCGGGGCCCGCCGGCGGGCCCTGCGCGAACTGTGCGCGGCACTGGCCGAAGGGACGGTCGTCCTGGAGCCGGGCGCCGACCGGGACGCCGCCGAACAGGCACTGCTGGCGGTGCCCGGCATCGGGCCGTGGACCGCCGGCTACCTGCGGATGCGGGCACTGGGCGACCCCGACGTGTTCCTCCCCGGCGACGCCGGCGTCCGGCACGGCCTCTCCGCACTCGGCGCCGCGGCGGCCCCCGACCGGCCGGCCGGCCAGGGCGCGGCGGCCTGGAGCCCCTGGCGCTCCTACGCGGTGCACCACCTGTGGGCCGCCGCCACCCCCCGCCCACGGGTACCGGCAGGCACCGCGCACACTGTCCCGGAGAAGGAGAACCCCTGATGCTCTACACCACCCACCCCAGTCCGCTCGGCGAACTGACCCTCACCGGCCCGCGCCCCGGCACCCTCGCCTCCGTCCGCGTGGAGGGCCAGAAGGGCGGCGTCGTGCTGCCCCCCGGCGCGCAGCGGGACGACGGCGCGTTCGCCGAGGCCGTACGCCAGCTGGACGCCTACTTCGCCGGAGACCTCAAGGAGTTCGACCTTGTCCTGGAAACCCGGGGCAGCGCCTTCCGGGAGCAGGTCTGGCGGGCCCTGGACCTCATCCCCTACGGCGGCACCGTCACCTACGGCCGGGTGGCCGCCATGGCCGGCCTGCCCGCCCAGTCGGTGCGGGCGGTCGGGGGCGCGATCGGCGCCAACCCCCTCATGGTGGTACGCCCCTGCCACCGGGTGATCGGCGCGAACGGCGCATTGACCGGCTTCGCAGGAGGCATGGAGCGCAAGCGGCAGCTGCTCACCCTCGAAGGCGTCCTGCTGGGCTGAGACTCACGAGGCGAACCGGCCGAGCGCTGCGGCCAGCAGCTCACGCGTCTCGTCGTCGCCCGTGTGTCCGGAGCTCTCGGCCAGAACCAGCCGGGCCCCCGGCCAGGCGCGCGACAGCTCCCAGGCGGTGTGCGGGGGACTCCCCAGGTCCAGGCGCCCGTGCACCAGGAACCCCGGAATCCCGGCCAGCCGGTGCGCCTCCCGCAGCAGCACGCCCTCCTCCAGCCACGCACCGTGCGAGAAGTAGTGCGCGGCGATCCGCACCAGCGCCGCGCGGGCCTCCGGCGGACGGCTGCCGTACGGGCCCGGCCCGCCGTCTCCCTCCAGAGAGACCACGGCGTCCTCCCAGGCACACCAGTCGTCCACGGCCTTCGCGCGGACCTCAGGGTCGGGGTCTTCCACCAGCCGCGCGTAAGCGGCCACCGGGTCGCCGTCGTCGCCCCCGGCCCGCCGGGCGCCGCGGCAGAACCGCTCCCACTCCTCGGGGAAGAGCCTCCCCACACCCCGGTAGAGCCAGTCGATCTCCGAGCGCCGGGTGGTGGTGACGGCGGCGATGACGATCTCCGACACCCGCTCGGGATACCGCTGGGCGTAGGCCAGGATCAGGGTGGAGCCCCACGAGCCGCCCATCAGCAGCCACCGCTCGATCCCCAGATGCCCGCGCAGCAGCTCCATGTCGGCGATCAGATGACCGGTGGTGTTCAGGCTCATGTCCGCCGCCGGGTCGCTCGCGTGCGGCGTGCTGCGCCCGCATCCGCGCTGGTCGAAGAGCACGACGCGGTAGCGGTCCGGATCGAACAGACGGCGGGACCGGGGGGAGGAGCCGGAGCCGGGGCCGCCGTGGACCACCACGGCCGGCTTGCCCGACGGGTTCCCCCACACTTCCCAGTGCACGAGGTTGCCGTCGCCGGTGTCGAGCATCCCCTCCTCGTGGGGGCGCTCCCCCCGGCGGCCGGACGGGTCGGGCGGTGGCCGGTGGCCGGACATGGGCGTCCCTCCGAGATGCGACAGCACTGTTACAACAGCGCTGTTACATTAACACCATGAGCTCACCCGCCCACGGCCCCGAACTTCTCGGCACCCGGCTGCGCCTCCTGTCCGACCTGCTCGACGCCGGCGTCGCCGCGTTCTACCGGGACCTCGCCCCGGAGGGCTTCCGGCCGCGCTTCACCCCCGTCATCCGGGCGCTGGCCGCCTCGGGCCCGGCCTCCATCCGGGACCTGGCCCAGGCCACCGGAGTCACGCACTCCGCGGCGAGCCAGACCGTCGACCGGATGGCCGGGGAAGGACTGGTCGCCGTCGAACCGGGGGAGGACGCCCGCCGGCGGATCGTGCGCCTCACCGGGAAGGCCGAGGCGCTGCTCCCGGTGCTGGAGACAGAGTGGCGGGCGACCACCGCCGCGGCCGAGGCCCTGGAGGCCGAACTGTCCTGCTCCCTGAGCCGGATCGTCGACGAAGCGCTGGAGGCCCTGCGCCGCCGGCCGATGCGGGACCGCATCGCCGACGCGGCCCGTGAGCCGGCGCCGCCCCTCGGCGGCCCAACGGCGGACCTGCCGTCATTTACGGCCTGAACTGCTGTCTCTCGGCCTGCTGACTCGGTCAGGTCCCGCACAGCTGATCGCAAGCTTCCAGCATCTCCAGAAACGCCGCGCATCAGTGCCCATTCATGTCGATCCACGGCGGATGGCTCTTTGGCCAGCTTCACCCTTCAGTTGGGCGAACTGCTTCTCGCTCAGCCTCGGTAGCGATGCCGGCCTCCAGCGTCCGCAGAGACTGCGGACCGCCCGCCTCCCACATCTGCCGCCTTCGCTGCACTGAGCGGACACTGAGCCTTTTCCAACCTGGTTGGTGAGGGCTGGT
>NZ_BAAAMJ010000019.1:0-1995 GCF_039529215.1 Streptomyces sodiiphilus
GATCTCAACGCCTGGGTGCGGCTGCTGGCCCTGCACGACATCGAGGGCCTGGCCGACGCCGAGCCCAAGCCCATGCGCTTCCGCCTCTACCACCTGCCCGCCCGCCTCGCCGACCACGCCCGACGCCGATGGCTGCGCATCGACGCGACCTGGCCCTGGGCACAAGCGTTCACCACCAAGACCCGCACCTCCGAGCGCCGCATCGCCCTTCCCACCCGCTGCGTCCACTCGCTGAAGCTCCACCACGAACAGCAGCAGCGCGAGCGTGCGGCCGCAGGCACCACGTGAAGCACAACGGGCACGTGTTCACCACAGCGCAGGGCCGACCGGTCGACCCGACCAACCCCACCCGCGCCTTCACCTCGCTCCTCCGCAAGGCCGGCCTCCGCCGCATCCGCTTCCACGACCTCAGGCACTCCACCGCCACCCTGCTCCTAGAACAGGGGGTCGAACTCGTCGCGATCAAGGAACTCCTCGGCCACGCCCACATCGGCGTCACCGCCACCGTCTACGCCCACGACTCCGCCTCCAGCGCGACGCCATCGACACCCTCAGCACCGCACTCGGCAGCCCGGAGAGCAGCCATACGGCCCGGGACGGAGGCGATGAACCGCGACCCTCCGCGGCCCCCGTCCGCTGACGTTGCCGTCAACTACTGCCGTCACCCATAGGAAGAGCCCCGTCGGACAGGCCACCGACGGGGCTCAAGTTTGCACATGCTCAGCATGAGCGTGCATAGGTGATGCATACTAAACACATGGAGGAACTGCTCAATATCACCAGCGAGAGTCTGAGTAGGTTTTTGACGCGCTGGTACGGCAACCCAGACCTGCCCATTTCTGCGAACCCAGAAGCAGCTGAAATGCCAACTCCCCTGAGAGTTTGGCATGAAATCGCCTCACAATGGTCCACGCCCGTTACCACACTCAACCGTCCTCTTAGCCCGAGTGAACTGGAGATTGAGGACGGGAAGCTGGTCTTCTGGGTAGAGAATCAAGGATGCTGGACGTGGTCGACGAATATCGACGGTGACGATCCAATCGTATTCGATCGCCAGCCAGGCTCAGAGCCCGAACCTTGGGCACCTACGGGTGAAACCCTTTCACAATTTCTCCTCCATGCGACGGTGTTCGAAGCGATCGTCGGAGCACCCTGCCAGATGTACGTCGAGAACATCACCGAAGAAGTCCTCTCTCGAATTGACTCCGGCCTCCACCCACTCCCGCTACCACACTGGCGTTGGCCCTCCGCGGACGTCAGAATCCTCGTGGGAACCAACATGCTCGCCCAAGTATCCGACAGCATGACGAGCGATCCGAACGACACGACCCGCCGGTTCGACGTATCCGTTGCAGCGCCCTCTTCAGACGCTCTCGCGCCACTTTCCAGCATCGCTGGCGTTCCCTGGAAGAGCTACACGCCAGTCGAACCGCAGGAGTCCAGCTGGGACGACCTCCCAGACTTCCTGCGATAGATCAACTTTCAGTCAAATTGAACAGCACAGAAGATTGGCCCGGCCTGTACAAGACGCAGGCCGGGCCAATCTCTATCTAGGCTCTTCAGTTCGCATTACCGGTGAACGGCCCGTATTTCCGACCGTTTGAATTCACCCACAACTGCGCCCCCTCTGGGAGCATGCCTTCGATCCTTGCCGCGCAACCATCTCGCCCGGGACACATTCCAAACTTGTTGTCAATATAGAGCACTGACTTTCGGATGCCTGGGTTCATCCTCAGGAACGCGGCAGCGTGTGTCTCGGCGTGGTCGAAATTCTACTTAGTTCGACCAGGGAGATTGGCGAGCATGTGCGACTGACCACCCGGTCCGCTCGACAGGGGAAGCTGATCGACCCCTACATCAAGAACCCCTACCGTCCTCCGGTCGAAATCCTTCGGCAGTTCATCAACTGCTTTAGTAACAGGGTTGCAGTTGTGGGCGAGGACTGGTGTGGTCCCGGCCAGTACATAGTAGGTGTGGTGGTTGGTGGTGGTGAGG
>NZ_BAAAMJ010000020.1:0-118349 GCF_039529215.1 Streptomyces sodiiphilus
GCCACGGCCGGTGCGGGCGCGGCGGGCTCCGGCTGCGCGGCCGGTCCGTCGGCGACGGCCCGGCGCGGAGCGGGCACCGCGGCCGGCTGGGCCTGCGGCACCGGCGGTGCGGTGGCGCGCTGAGGTCGGGTGATGAGCTCCTGAGGGATCATCACCAGCGCGCCGGTGCCGCCGCGGGCGGACGGCCGGAACGAGACCGACAGCCCGTGCTTGCGGGCCAGGCAGCCGACGACGGCGAGGCCGAGGCGGGTACCGGACAGGTTCGTCAGGTCCAGCGGCTCGGCGGACACCGCCCGCTCGGCGCGCCGCAGCGCGACCTCGCTCATGACCAGGCCGCTGTCCTCGATCGTGATGATCGCACCGGCCGGGACCTCCTCCACGTACACGTGGACCTCTGCCGTGGGGGGCGAGAAGTTACAGGCGTTGTCCAGCAGCTCGGCGAGGGCGTGCATGACACCCTCGGCCGCGTGCCCGGCGATCGCCAGGTTGCTGGCGGAGTGCAGGCGGATCCGCTGGTAGCCGCCGATGCGGCCCATCGCCCCGCGCAGGATGCTCTCCATGACGATGGGCTTGGCCCAGCGACGGCCGGAGCGGGCGCCGGTCAGCACCGCGATGCTGTCGGCGATGCGGCCGGCCTGGGCGGTGCGGTGGTCCAGGTGCAGCAGGTCACCGAGGACCTCCTCGTCGGTGTGCCGGTGCTCCATCTCGCGCAGGTCGGCGAGCATGCTGGTGGTCTGGGCCTGCATGCGGCCGGCGGCGTTGGCGCAGGCGGACATGGCCGCGGCACGGCTGCTCTCCCCGCGGCCGATCTCCTCGGCGACGATGCGCAGAAGGGTCCGGCAGGAGTCGCTGTCGTGATCCGGGGTGCCGGCCAGAGCGGTCTCGGGGGAGGCCCCGTCGCGCAGCCGTTCCACGAGGCCGGGGACGGTCTCGTGGGCCAGCCGGTGGGCGTCCTGCGCCATCCGGTCGATCTCACCGCGCAGCAGGCGCGAGCTCTCGATGCCGTGAGCCGCGACGACCGCGGCCGCGCACAGCAGGAGGGCGGCGGCCCCGGCGCCCCAGGCCATGGGGACCTGATAGGCCGTCGGTGTGACGTACACCGCGCCGAGCCAGGCAGCTCCGGTGACGGACAGTGAAATCAGCAGGACAAGCGCGGAATGCCGCAGCGGGGGTCGCTCCGTCCGTCGGCGCGCCGGAGGGGTGTGCGCTGTCATAAGTCGGAGTCCTTATGGACGGTTGGGGCAGAAGGAGCGTTTCGAAAGAGCCGCTCCCCTGTTCAATTCGGGAACACTATAGGTGAGTTCGCGATCGCTTTGGGTCTGTCGTCTTGGGTAAAACCATTGTTTTGCTCCACGTCACACGAGCCGGGGGCGCGCCGGTGCCCGGATTCCCGCCCGCCGAGGGTGCAGGCTTGGAGCCATGGCACAGGTGACGGACATGACCGAGCTGGCCGCCGCGCTGCGGTCGCGGGTGCGCGGAGCGGTGGAGTTCGACGCCGCGAGCCGGGCACTGATGACCATGGACGCGTCCAACTACCGGCGGATCCCCGCAGGGGTGGTCGCGCCGCTGGATGCCGAGGACGTGGCCGCCGCGCTGGCGGTGTGCCGGGAGCACGGCGCCCCGGTGGTGGCCCGCGGCGGCGGCACCAGCATCGCCGGACAGGCCACCGGCACCGGTGTGGTGCTCGACTTCACCCGCCACATGAACCGCGTCCTGACCCTGGACCCGGATGCCGCCACCGCTGTCGTGCAGCCCGGTGTGGTGTGCGACACACTGCGCGCCCGTGCGGCCCGGCACGGTCTCACCTTCGGCCCGGACCCCTCCACCCACAGCCGCTGCACCCTCGGCGGCATGATCGGCAACAACGCCTGCGGTGCCCACTCGGTCGCCTGGGGGACCACCGCCGACAACGTCGAGGCACTGGACGTCCTCACCGCCCGGGGGCAGCGCGCCCGGCTGGCCCGCGGCGGCCACGACGTGCCCGGGCCGCTGCGGGAGGCCGTCGGGGAGCTGACCGGCGGCCATCTGGAGCTGCTGCGCACCGGCTACCCCGAGCTGCCGCGCCGGATCTCCGGCTACGCTCTGGACGAACTGCTGCCGGAGAAGGGCCGGGACTGGGCGCGGGCCTACACCGGCAGCGAGGGCACGCTCGGCGTGCTCACCGAGGCGACCGTGCGGCTGGTGCCCGCCCCCGGCGCGCGGGTGCTGGCGGTGCTCGGGTACCCGGACGAGAGCGCGGCGGCCGAGGCCGCGCCCGGCCTGCTGCCGCGCCGGCCGCTCACCCTGGAGGGCATGGCCGACGACCTGGTGGGCGAGACGGCCCGGGCATCCCTGCCGCGGGGCGGCGCCTGGCTGTTCGCCGAGATCGGCGGCGCGTCCCCGGAGCAGGCCCGGGCCCGGGCCCGGGAGCTGTGCGCGGTGGCCGCGGCCGACGGCGTCAGCACCGGCCAGGCGCTGGTCACCGACCCGGCCGGGCAACGCGTGCTGTGGCGCATCCGGGAGGACGCCTCCGGTACGGCCACCCGGATGCCCGACGGCAGCGAGGCGTGGCCGGGCTGGGAGGACTGCGCGGTGCCGCCCGCCCGGCTGGGCGCCTATCTGCGGGAGTTCCGCGGGCTGCTGCGCGATCACGGGCTGCGGGGCCTGCCGTACGGGCACTTCGGCGACGGCTGCATCCACATCCGCATCGACTTCGATCTGCTGACCGGTCAGGGCATCGCCCGCTACCGGGACTTCTCCGCCGAGCTGGCCGACCTCGTGGTCTCGCACGGCGGTTCGCTCTCCGGCGAGCACGGCGACGGACTGGCCCGCTCCGAGCTGCTGACCCGCATGTACGGCCCACAACTGACCGCGCTCTTCGGCAGATTCAAGGACGCCTGGGACCCGGACGGCATGCTCAACCCCGGCGTGCTGGCCCGGCCCGCCCGGCTGGACGAGAACCTGCGCTTCGCCTCGCTCCCCGACCGGCCGCCGGTCACCTTCGCCTACCCCCACGACAACGGGGACTTCTCCGCCGCCGTACGGCGCTGCGTCGGCGTCGCCAAGTGCCGCAACACCACCGCGGGCACCCACGTGATGTGCCCGTCCTTCCGCGCCACCGGCCAGGAGCAGCACTCCACGCGCGGCCGGGCCCGGCTGCTGCACGAGATGCTGGCCGGTGAGGTGATCACGGACGGCTGGCGGTCCCCGGAGGTCCGCGAGGCCCTCGACCTGTGCCTGTCCTGCAAGGGCTGCCGCAGCGACTGCCCGGTCGGGGTGGACATGGCCACCTACAAGGCGGAGTTCCTGCACCACCACTACGCGGGCCGCCCGCGACCGGCCTCCCACTACGCCATGGGCCGGCTCCCGGACTGGCTGCACCTGGTCTCCGCGCTCCATCTGGCCCCGGCTGCCAACCTCGCCGCCCGCGTCCCGCCGCTGGCGGCGCTCGCCAAGCGGCTGGGCGGCATCGCCCCCCAGCGCGCCATCCCCCCGCTCGCCCGCACCCCGCTGACCACCCTGATCCGCCGCATCACCGGGGGAACCGGCCGCCGTGGCGGCGCGACCGGCCTGTCCGCGGCGGACACGGTGCTCTTCCCCGACACCTTCACCAACCACCTCTCCCCGGAAGCGGGGGAGGCCGCCTGGAGAGTCTTCCGGGCGGCCGGGCTGCGGCCCGCCCTCCCGGCCGGAAGGGTCTGCTGCGGCCTCACCTATGTCACGACCGGCCAGCTCGACCGCGCCCGCGCGGTGATGCGCCGTACCCTGGACCGGATGGAGCCGGCACTGGACGCGAAGGTGCCGGTCGCCGTGCTCGAACCGCCCTGCGCCGCGGCCCTGCGCACCGACCTGCCCGACCTGCTGCCGGAGGACCCGCGCGCCCACCGGCTGGCCGGACTCGTGCGCACCTTCGCCCAGACCCTGGAGGACCGCGCACCGCACTGGACGCCGCCGCGGATCGACCGCCCGGTGGCCGGGCAGACCCACTGCCACCAGCACGCCGTCATCGGCGACGCCGCCGACCGCCGACTGCGGGAGGCGGCCGGCCTCACCGGCGCGCTGTCGGCGGGCTGCTGCGGTCTCGCGGGCAATTTCGGCTTCGAGAAGGGGCACTACGAGGTGTCCGTGGCCTGCGCCGAGGACGAACTGCTGCCCGCGGTCCGCGCCGCCGCCCCCGGTACCGAGCTGCTGGCCGACGGCTATTCCTGCCGCACCCAGCTCGACCAGCTCGGCGGCTACCGCGCCCGGCATCTCGCGGAGGTGCTGGCCGCCGCGCTGGAGGTGTGAAGGACCGGAAAAGGGGCGGAAGGCGCGGATCGGCGGCCGCCGGGAAAGCGGTTTCCGGTGACGTCCCGCCCGATTTCCCGCCTTCCGCCTCCCCCCGGACCACCCGGACACCGAGAACGGCCGCCAGGTCATTTGAAGACGAAACTTTCCGCCCCTTTTCCGAAAGTGGGAGGGGCGCTCCGGTGGGCCCCTCCCTCCTCACTCCGGTCGACCGCTATGGCCTCACGCCCGGAGAGCGGCCACGCTCTCCAGGAGACCATTGCGCTCCGGAGCCGTCAGGACGTCGCTGATCGGCGGACCGGTCCTCCTCGGATCGCCGAAACCCCTGTCCGGTGTGGCCCGCGGGTGGTGGGACGGGTTGGTGAGGTGGTGCGGCTTGCCGTCGCGGTTCATGTATGTGATCGCAGAGTTTGTTCAGGGCCTTGACGATGGGGCGGGGCGCTCCTACCGTGAAGGGTCGTTCACGGGAATGGCTTGCTTTCATGTATGTGAAAGGAATCCTGCGTGCTCATTCGCGAGATCCGCATCACCCCGGTCGCCTTCCGGGACCCACCGCTGCTCAACGCCACCGGAGTGCACGAACCGTGGGCGTTGCGCGGGATCGTCGAAGTGATCAGCGACGAGGGCATCACCGGGCTCGGCGAGACCTACGGCGACCTCTCCCACCTGGACCGGCTGTGCGCCGCGGCCAGGGAACTGGTCGGTGTCGAGGTGCACGGCCACCACGCGCAGTACGCGCGGGTGGCGGCGAGCGTGGGCACCGACGTCTTCACCGACCAGCACGGGCTGACCGGCGCCGGCAGCAACCAGAAGACCGTGGACGCGGTCTTCTCCCCCTTCGAGGTGGCCTGCCTCGACATCCGGGCCAAGGCCGCCGGGGTGCGCGTCGCCGACCTGCTGGGCGGGCCCGTGCGCCAGGAAGTGCCCTACAGCGCCTACCTGTTCTACAAGTGGGCCGGTCACCCGGGCGGGACGGAGGACAGATTCGGACAGGCCCTGGACCCGGAGGGCATCGTCGCCCAGGCCCGGATGCTCGTGGGGGAGTACGGCTTCGAGTCGGTCAAGCTCAAGGGCGGCGTGCTGCCGCCGGACGACGAGATCGACACCGTCCTCGCCCTGCGCGACGCCTTCCCCGGGCTGCCGCTGCGGCTCGACCCCAATGTGGCCTGGACGCCGCAGACCTCCGTCCGAGTCGGCAAGGCCCTCGACGGGGTGCTGGAGTACCTGGAGGACCCCACCCCGGACATCGAGGGCATGGCCGAGGTCGCCGCCCAGGTGTCGATGCCGCTGGCCACCAACATGTGCGTCGTCACCCACGAACACCTGCCGCCGGCCATCGCGCGGCGGGCGGTCGGGGTACTGCTGACCGACCATCACTACTGGGGCGGGCTGCTGCGTTCCACCCAGGTCGCCGCGCTGTGCGAGACGTTCGGCCTGGAGCTGTCCATGCACTCCAACACGCACCTGGGCATCAGCCTGGCGGCCATGACCCACCTCGCTGCCGCCACCCCGAACCTCACGCACGCCTGCGACACGCACACCCCCTGGCAGGACGGCCAGGACGTGATCGCGCCCGGCTCGCTGCGCATCAGCGGCGGAGCCGTGGCGCTCCCGGACGGGCCCGGGCTCGGCATCGAGCTGGACCGGGACGCCCTCGCCGTGCTGCACGAGCAGTACCGGACATGCGGCGTCCGCCGCCGCGACGACACCGGCTACATGTGCCGCTTCGAGCCGGGCTTCCGGCCCAGGCGCCGCTGCTGGTGACCCCCACCACCCCCCCACAGGAGCCGCGATGTCAGCAGTGGACCGGCCCGTGCCCGACGGCTCCGGGCCCGCCCCGGAGCCGTCGGGCACGGCCGCGTGTCACACGTCGTCGCGGTAGCCGTCGATCTCGCGCGGGCTGCGCGCCGCCGGCCCGGTGTAGCGGGCCGAGGGCCGCACCAGCCGGCCGGTGCGCTTCTGCTCCAGGATGTGCGCCGACCAGCCCGCGGTCCGGGCGCAGGTGAACATCGAGGTGAACATGTGCGCCGGGACCTCCGCGAAGTCCAGCACGATCGCCGCCCAGAACTCGACGTTGGTGGCCAGCACCCGGTCCGGCCGGCGGTTGTGCAGCTCCTCCAGGGCCGCCCGCTCCAGCGCCTCGGCGACCTCGAAGCGCGGTGCGCCCAGTTCCCTGGCGGTCCGGCGCAGCACCCGCGCCCGCGGGTCCTCCGCGCGGTACACCCGGTGGCCGAAGCCCATCAGCCGCTCGCCCTTGTCGAGCTGCTGCTTGACGTAGGCCGTCGCGTCGCCGGAACGCTCGATCTCCTCGATCATGTGCAGCACGCGGGACGGTGCGCCGCCGTGCAGCGGTCCCGACATCGCGCCGACGGCGCCGGAGAGGGCCGCGGCGACGTCCGCGCCGGTCGAGGCGATCACCCGGGCGGTGAACGTGGAGGCGTTCATCCCGTGCTCGGCGGCAGAGGTCCAGTAGGCGTCCACCGCGGCCACGTGCTTGGGGTCGGGCTCGCCGCGCCAGCGCCGCATGAAGCGTTCCACGACACTCCCGGCCTTGTCGATCTCCTGCTGGGGCACCATCGGCAGCCCCTGGCCGCGGGCCGACTGGGCCACGTAGCTGAGGGCCATCACCGCGGCCCGGGCCAGGTCGTCACGGGCCTGCTCGGCGTCGATGTCCAGCAGCGGTTTGAGGCCCCACACCGGAGCGAGCATGGCCAGCGCTGCCTGGACGTCCACCCGGATGTCACCGGAGTGCACGGGGATGGGGAACGGCTCGGCCGGCGGCAGTCCCGGGTTGAACGAACCGTCGACCAGCAGGCCCCAGACGTTGCCGAAGGAGACCTTGCCGACCAGGTCCTCGATGTCCACGCCGCGATAACGGAGAGCGCCGCCTTCCTTGTCGGGTTCGGCGATCTCCGTCTCGAACGCGACGACTCCTTCGAGTCCGGGTACGAAGTCGGACATCAGGCGGCTCCTTGTGCTCAGGTTCGGCAGGATGCTGACCGGCCGTGACGCTGTGGTATCGCGCCGTGGGCCGGCTGTGACTCTGGGATGCCCCGCGCCGCGGGTGGTCACCCCGTTGCGCCCGTCACAGAACCGGCGGCGGTGGCGGTCCGGCGCGGGACGGTCCGCCGTCACCTTAGCGGCGGAGGCACCGCGTGCCACAGGGCACGAGACGCAAAACACGGTGCGTGCCCCTTCTGTCAGCCGCATGCTGCAAGATGAGCGGGTGTCCCAAGCCGACAACACTCCCGCCGACCGCTCCTCCTCCGACCCGCGCACCGGCCGGCCGTCCGGGCCCCCCGGCGGCACCCCGGGAGGCCCTCCCGGCAGCGTGGACGGCGCCGACGCCGCCCGGGCCGAGATCGACCCGGCGGCCATGCGGGCCAGGTACCGCAGCGCCGGGCTCCTGGAGCGGGACCTGGCCGCCGACCCGTACCTCCAGTTCGACCGGTGGTTCGCTCAGGCGGTCGGCAGCGGGCTGCACGAGCCGAACGCCATGGTGCTCTCCACCGCCGACGCCGGGGGCCGTCCCTCCTCGCGTACTGTCCTGCTCAAGCAGTTCGACGTGCGGGGTTTCGTCTTCTACACGAACTACGGCTCCCGCAAGGGGCTGGACATCGGGGCCAACCCGCGGGTCTCGCTGCTGTTCCCCTGGCACGGCATCGCCCGCCAGGTGATCGTCTCGGGTACGGCGGAGCGCACCGGCCGGGACGAGACCGCGGCGTACTTCCGCACCCGGCCGCACGGCTCCCAGCTGGGTGCCTGGGCCAGCGAGCAGTCCTCGACGGTCTCCTCCCGGGAGAATCTCGACCGCCTCTACGCCGATCTCGCCGCCCGCTACCCGGAGGGCGAGGACGTGCCGGCGCCGCCGCAGTGGGGCGGCTACCGGGTGGTGCCGGAGGCCGTGGAGTTCTGGCAGGGGCGGGAGAACCGCCTGCACGACCGGCTGCGGTACCGGCGGGACGGGGCGGGCTGGCAGGTGGAGCGGCTCTGCCCCTGACGGGCCGCCCGGGAAAGCGGTCGACCCGCGGGCCTTGGTCCCCGGTGCGCCTGGCGCGCCGGGGAGCCGGCCGGACGTACCGGCGGCCCGCGGGTCGGGTGACTGCTGGGAATTGGCCGGCGGAGCCGGCGCCGCGCTGAGCGGAACGACGGCCGCTAGGCCGCAGTCACCTCACGCGTCCGGTTGTCATACATCTGCCGAACCACCTCCCTTCTCGTGTACCCGAAACGCTACGACCCTCCGCCGGGCACGCGCAAGGGAATATCGGCACGGCAACAATCGCCGGAACCCGGCGACGATCGGGTGGAAGTCCATGTGACCGGTGTCACTATGGAGTTGAATGGTCCGGCGCGTGCGACGGCGCGCGCGGAGTCCTGCTGGGGGTACCAGGTGACCACTCACTCCGAGGCGCATTACACGCCCGTCACCGAGCCGGGGCCGGGCCCGCTTCCCGGGGCCGCGGACGAACGGCTGCTCGCCGCGCTGCTGGACGGCATGGACGTCGGCCTCTTCGCGCTGGACGCCGAGGGGCGGGTCACGCACTGGAACCAGGGTGCCGAGCGTCTGCTGGGCTGGCGCCGGGCCGACGCCGTGGGCCGCGGCGGGCTGGCGGGCTGGGCGGTCCGGGAGGCCGACGCCGCCGACATCGGTGCCCGGCTGCTGCGTGCGCCGCGCCGGACGGGGGAGGACCGGCCGGTCCGGAACGTGCACGAGTTCGGGATGCTCCGGCACGACGGCAGCCGGGTGCTGGTGCGCGCCCAGGCCACCGCGGTGGCGGGGCCGGACGGGGAGCCGGCCGGGGTCTACTGCGCCTTCGGGGAGGTGCACGCCCAGCTCGACATGGAGCGCAACCTCGCGCTCAGCCGGGCGCTGGTGTCGGAGTCGTGCTGGGGCGTGGTCGTCGTCGACGCCGACCTGCGGACCGTGGCGGTGAACGACCGGGCGGCGAGCGGCCTGGCGGTCGCCCCGGTGGACATGCTGGGTGAGCCGCTGGGCGAGTTCTTCGGCACCGGCCTGGAAGAGCTGGAGAGCATGCTGGAGGACGCCCTGGCCGGCCGGGGCCCGCGGGAGCCGGTGGAGGTGTGGGCGACGCTGCTGGACGACGGCTCGCACGAGGACCAGCTGGGGGAGACCAGGGGCGGGCTGCCGGGCGGGCCGCGGCGCTGCTGGCTCAGCGGTTTCCTCCGTCTGGAGTCGCCGTTGTCCACCGAACCGGCACCGCTCGGGGTCGCCTGGGTGTTCCAGGACGTGACACGCGCCCGGACCGAGGCGCGCCGGGAGGCCCGGCGACGGTTCCGCGACAGCCAGCTGAGCCGGGCGGCGCGGGCCGGGGCCGAGTGCGAGGACCCGCTGGAGGCCGTCTCGCTGCACCTGGAGTTCGCGCTGCCCGGCTTCGCCGAGCACGCGCTGCTGGATCTGGTCCGGCCCGGCGCGGCGGGCGGCGGTCCGCGGCTGCTGCGGTTCGCCGGGAGTCCCGGGACCGACGGCGGGGACGGCGGGGTCCGCGGGAGCGGCGGGGTGCCGGTCCGCTACCGGCCCGGCCACCCGGCGCTGCAGGCGCTGGACCGGGAGGTGCCGGTACGGGCCACCGGCGGGGTCTCCCGCTCGGACTGGGCGGTGCAGCACAAGTGGCCCACGGAGGCGGAGCACGCGCTGTGCGTGGTGCTGCGCAGCCGGGGCCGCAGCCTGGGCGTGGTGACGTTCCTGCGCGGGGCGGGCCGTCCGGGCTTCGACCGGGCGGACGCGGCCTACGGGGAGGACGTGGCGCTGCGGCTGGCGGCGGCGGTGGATCTCAGCGGCGCCACAGGATCCGCTCCGCGTGCTCGCTGACCACCTTCTCGTTCCACTCCGGTCCGCCGTCGACGTTGCCCGAGCGCAGCATCGGCGGGGCGATGCCACGGGCGGCCAGTGCCCCGGCGGCCTCGGCCATGACCGCCTGGAGGAGGGCGGAGACGACGACGGTGGAGGCCGGTGCGAAGGGCGCGCCGACGCCGGGGTGGGTCAGCTCCGCGTCCCCGGTGCCGATCTTGTTGTCCAGGACGAGGTCGCAGTGGTCCTTCAGGAAGGTGCCCGAGGGATGGCGCGAGCCGGTGGCACGGGAGTAGGCGACGGAGGTGACGCCCACCACGGTGAGGCCGAGGGAACGGGCGTGGGAGGCCATCTCGACCGGCAGGGTGTTGCGTCCGGAGAGCGAGACGACGACCAGCAGGTCGCCTTCCCGCGCGGGGGAGCTGTCCAGGACGGCCCGGGCGAGCCCGGAGGCGTGCTCCAGGGCGCTGCCCAGGGTGGCCGGGACGGTGTCCACACCGGTGGCCCCCGGGACCGGGAGCAGGTTCATCAGCGCCAGCCCGCCGGCCCGGTAGACGATGTCCTGGGCCGGGAGGGCGGAATGCCCGGCGCCGGTGGCGAACAGCCGGCCTCCCGCGGCGACGGTGCCGGCCACGAGGGCGCCGGCCCGGGCGATGGCGGCGGACTCCTCCTGCCGGACCCGTCGCAGCAGGTCGAGGACGGCGTCGAAGTACTGGCCGGCGAGCGTGCTCTCGCTCATGTGTCGGGGGCCCCTCGGTGGTCGGGTGCGGTCGCCCGGTCACCGTGCGGTCCGGACCAATCCGCTGTCAACAGGGCGTGCGGACACGGAGGAGCGCGGTGCCGGGCGTGGTACGCCGGGGCCGGTTGTCCCCGGCATGGGTGAGAATTGAGGCCAGGGCCACCGCACGACACATCGAGGGGCTTGTATGTCCGGATTGATCGACACCACGGAGATGTACCTCCGCACCATCCTGGAGCTGGAGGAGGAGGGCGTGGTCCCGATGCGTGCCCGCATCGCCGAACGGCTGGAGCAGAGCGGGCCGACGGTCAGCCAGACAGTGGCCCGGATGGAGCGGGACGGCCTGCTGGTCATCGGCGGCAGCCGCCAGCTGGAGCTGACCGAGGAGGGCCGCCGGCTGGCCCAGCGGGTGATGCGCAAGCACCGTCTCGCGGAGTGCCTGCTGGTCGACGTGATCGGCCTGGAGTGGGAGCACGTGCACGCGGAGGCGTGCCGCTGGGAGCACGTGATGAGCGAGGCCGTGGAACGCCGGGTGCTGGAACTGCTGGACCATCCGACGGAGTCGCCGTACGGTAACCCGATCCCCGGTCTGGCGGAGCTGGGGGAGAAGGGAGAGCCCGACCCGTTCCTCGAAGAGGGCATGGTGGCCCTGACGGACCTGGAGACCGATGGTGGGAAGACGGTGATCGTGCGCCGCATCGGCGAGCCGATCCAGACCGATGCCCAGGTGATGCACACGCTGCGGCGGGCGGGGGTGCGGCCGGGCTCCTCGGTGAGCGTGACCCCGGGCGCCGGCGGCGGTGTGCAGGTGGGCAGCGGCGGCGAGGCGGCCGAGCTGGATCCGGGGGTCGCCATGCATGTCTTCGTGGCCAAGGGCTGACCGGAAGCGGAGGGGGCGGGCTTCCCGGGGCCGGGGCGGGCCGGCCGCAGCACCCGGCCGGCCCGCACCTGGCCCCCTTGGGCGACCCGGAGCCCCGAGCTCTCAGGGTCGTTCCCTCCCGATAGCTGTCTCCCCGGAGCGGACGCGGCCAACCCCTGAACGAGGTCACTCGAAGGAGGGAAGTTGGGGCAGACCCTGCAGTGTTCGAATATGGATTCGATACCGTGGTCCGTGTCTGACGGGGGAACAGAAGGGCCCGAAGGAAGGGGGTTGGAGCATCCATGGTGCGACGCGTCGATGTGACGGGGCAGGGCGGGATCCGGCTGGTCGCCTGGGAATACGGCGAGCCGGGCAAGCGGGCGGGGCGCGGCGGCCGTGGGAGAGCGGACGACCCGGAGGGATCCCGGCGCCCGGGAGCGCTCCTGCTGCACGGACTGATGGGCCGCGCGTCGCACTGGGCGGGTGCCGCGCGCTGGCTGTCCGCCCGTCACCGCGCGATCGCCCTGGACCAGCGCGGGCACGGCCGGAGCGACAAGCCCTCCGACGGCCCCTACGACCGGGACGCGTTCGTCGCCGACGCGGCGGCCGCGATCGAGCAGCTGGACCTGGCCCCGGCCGTTCTCATCGGCCATTCGATGGGAGCGCTGACGGCGTGGCAGCTCGCCGCCCGGCACCCGGACCTCGTCAGGGCCCTGGTGATCTGCGACATGCGCGCGTCTGCGCTGGGTGCGCGCTCCCAGCAGGAGTGGGAGCAGTGGTTCGCCTCGTGGCCGCTGCCCTTCGCGACGCCGGCCGATGTCCGGCGCTGGTTCGGTGAGGAGGATCCGCTGCTGGACCGGCCGCGCCCGTCGCGGGGCGAGTTCTTCGCCGAGGTGATGGCCGAACGGTCCGACGGCTGGCGGCCGGTGTTCTCCCGCCGGCAGATGCTGATGGCCCGTGAGAGCTGGGTGCACGACGCCCACTGGGACGAGCTGGCGCTGGTCCGCTGCCCGGCGCTGGTGCTGCGCGGGCTGGACGGGGAGCTCGGCCGCGCGGAAGCCCAGGAGATGGTGCGGGTGCTGCCGCACGGGCGCTACGCGGACATCCCCGACGCCGGGCACCTGGTGCACCACGACCAGCCCGAGGCCTGGCGGGAGATCGTCGGAGGCTTCCTGCGGGAGGCGGTGCCCGCCTGACCGGATGCCTGCGGCAGTATGAGGCGTGTATCGGTACACGCACGACGGGGGAACCTGATGACATCGCGCATCCGGGCGACGGCTGTCGCTGCCGCGGTCGCACTGGCGCTTTCGGCCTGTGGAAGCGGAGGAACGCTCGACGCGCTGGGCAAGGAACGCGAGCGGCCCGAGACGACGCCGGAGGACCAGGGGCAGGAGGAAGAGCCCGAGGAGGACGAACCGGAGGAGCCGGGGACGGCGGAACTGCCGGCCAAGGAGATCTCCCGGGCGGCCTCCCAGGCGCTCCTCGACGCGGAGGCGCTGCGTCTGACCGGCACGGGCGAGACGGACGACGGCATGGTGGATCTCGACATCCACATCGACAGCAACGGCGACTGCGCCGGTGAGATCGGCTTCGAGGGGCAGGGCACCATCGAGGTCCTCCGGCGTGGTGACGAGGTCTGGATGAGGCCGGACGCGGAGTTCTGGAAGGCCGGCCTGGGAGGTGAGGAGGGCGCCCAGGTGGCCGAGTTCATGGACGGTAAGTACCTCTACGGCACGACGGACGACGCCGACCTCGCCGATGTCGCCGAGATATGCGACCTGGACAACCTGCTCGGCGACCTGGAGCCGGTGGGCGTCTTCCTCTCGGTGACCAAGGGCGAGGAGTCGGTGCACAAGGGCATCCCGGTCATCGGCATCGTGGAGGAGGACATCCGCGGAGACACCTCGACCGTGCTGGTGGCCACCGAGGGAGAGCCCTACCCCCTCCATATCACCGGCACGTCGGACGGGGAGACCTTCACGCTGGATCTGAGCGACTTCGATGTCCCGGTGGAGTTCGACGCACCGGCCGACGACCTGGTGATCGACGTCTCCGAACTCTGACGCCCGCATGGTGTGCCCTGACGGCGGTCAGCCGCGGCTGACCGCCGTCAGGATCTCCGGGAGCCGTGCGGCGCTCATCCGGGCGGCCAGCCGCAGCCCGGCCCAGGTCACCAGCAGCCCGTATCCGGCCCCCAGCGGAAGCACCGTCCACACCCAGCCGCTTCCGGTGGCGTTGAGCCAGACGGTCAGGGCGATGACCGGCCCGCACAGCAGTGCGCCCGCCAGCATTCCGCCGAAGAGGCCGGCCCAGGCCACCACTCCCTGACCCGGGGCGACGTTCTTCATCGCGTCGTTCTCCGGGATCGAGTAGGGGAAGCGCGCCGAGGCCAGTGCTCCGAGCCCGGCGAGCGTCCCGAGCAGGGCCAGGGCCAGCCCCAGAGCGTCGGGCAGCGACCCCCAGTCGCCGAGCACCGCGGCCGAGACGCCCACCACGGTGACGGTGTACGGAACCGCGACCAGGGCGAGGGCCAGCGCCCGGGCGCGCAGTTCCGCGTAGGCGTCGCGCGACGTGCCGATCGTCTGGAGGACCAGCCAGAAGCCGCTGTAGTCCTGGCCGAACTGGTTGTACATCAGCAGGCCGAGCAGGCCGGCCGCCCAGCACGCGTGGTAGACGCTGGTGTTGCCCTGCACCGCGAACACCACCGGCAGCAGCAGCCCCATGCCCAGGGCGGTGGCCCAGCTCATCTTGGTCTTCGGGTCCCGCCACGCGTAGCGCAGCGACCGCAGCATCACGGTGCCGGTGCGGTTGGGAGGAAACAGCGAGGCCGGCCCCCGGTCGCCGCCCGGGCGGGCCGCCGGGGAGGCCATCAGCGTGGAGGCGTCCCTGGCCGTCATCAGCCGGTCCAGGGCGCGCTGCCACCACCACAGCAGCAGCCACAGCGCCGCCGCGGTGGCGGCCAGACCGGCCACGGCGGCCGGCCAGGACCCTTCCCCGGCGGCCCGTACCGCTTCGAGGGCCGAGACCGGGGGCAGCCAGCGGACCACACCGGCCACCGTCTCCAGCGGGGCCATGCCGTTCTCGCCGCCCAGCCGCGACATCAGCATGTTGATGCCCTGGATGCCGAAGGCGACCACCAGGCCGCTGAAGACCGCCAGGTCGCGCCCCCTGCGGCTGGACAGCAGCCGGGCGTTGGCCGCGGCCAGGGCACGCGACAGCGTCGTGCACACCAGGACCACCAGGGGCACCGCAAGCACCGCCGCGACGGTGCCGGACGTGCCCCGGGCGGTGGCCAGCCCCGCGCCGAGCACCAGCAGCAGGGTGAACAGCGGTCCCACGCCCACCAGGGAGGAGGTCAGCTGGGCGATGACCAGTGCCCGGGGCCGCAGCGGCAGCATGACCAGCCGCCCCGGGTCCAGCGTCTCGTCCGAGCCGCCGACGAAGAGCGGGACGAACGCCCAGGTGAGAACGATCAGCGCGACGGTCACCAGGGAGACGGTCGCCGCGTGCTCACTGCCGCGCAAGGCCAGCAGCCCCAGCAGGCCCAGTGCGCCGAAGACGACGGCGGCGACGAGACCGCCGATGAAGGCGGCCGACCGGCCGGCGGACTGGCGCAGGCCGTTGCGCAGCAGCGACAGCTTCAGCCGCACGAAGGTGGCCGTCAGCACCGACGCGGGGACCCGCGCCGTCGCCGCCGGGCCCCCGGGGACAAGGGACTGACCGGCCGGCAATGCCACCGGGCTTTCCGCGCTCACCGGGCACCGCCGCCCAGCCAGTCGAGCTGCTGCCCGGCCGGGTTGCCGCGTGCTCCCACCAGCTCCAGGAAGGCGGCCTGCAGGGAGGCGGCGTTCCCGCGCACCTCGGCGAGCGGGCCGTGGGCCCGGATGCGGCCGGCGGCGATCACCGCGACCCAGTCGCACAGCGACTCCACCAGCTCCATGACGTGGCTGGAGAAGACCACGGTGGCACCCGAGGCGGTGTAGTGCTCCAGAACGGTTCTGATCGTCTGGGTGGAGACGGGGTCCACGCCCTCGAAGGGCTCGTCGAGGAAGAGCACCTCAGGGTTGTGGAGCAGCGCGGCGGCCAGCCCGGTCTTCTTCCGCATGCCGGTCGAGTAGTCCACCACCAGCTTGTGCTGGGCGGCCGACAGGTCCAGGACGTCCAGCAACTGGTCCGTGCGCCGGTCCACCTCGGCGGCCGGCAGGCCGCGCAGCCGCCCCAGATACGTCAGCAGCTCGCGGCCGGACAGCCGCTCGAACAGGCGCAGCCCTTCGGGCAGCACTCCGATGCGTGACTTGACGTCCATCGGGTCGCGCCACACGTCCCGCCCGGCGACCTCCACCTGCCCGCCGTCCGGGCGCAGCAGGCCGGTGATCATCGACAGCGTGGTCGTCTTGCCGGCCCCGTTGGGACCCACCAGGCCGATGAAGTGCCCGGCCGGCAGGTCCAGATCGATGCCGGCCACCGCGACCTGTTCGCCGAAACGCTTCCACAGCCCGCGTATCCGCACCGCCGGGACCGCCGGCCCGGTCCCGGCCCCGGAGTGCGGTCCCGGAGCGGCCGTACCGGCTGTTGCTCCCATGCCTCGCGCGTGATCCCCGTCGGTCGTCATGCACCTCAGCGTAGACGCCGCCCCCGCGCCCCCTCCCGTTCCGTCGCCGTACCCCGGGGGAGGCACGCACGCACGGGTACGGAACCGCATACGGGGCGCATCGGCGCATCGGCCGGGGCATCCGGGGCATCCGGGATGAGACCGCGACGGTCCGGGCAGTGTCCTGGACGCCCGCCTACCGGGAGGTCGACGATGACTGCCGCCAGACCATTGATCACCCGCCAGCCCAACGAACGGCTGCTGTCCTTGATACGGGAGGCGGGGTGCTCGAACGCGGGACTGGCTCGCCGCGTCAACATGTGCGCCGCCGAACGTGGACTGGACTTCCGCTACGACAAGACATCCGTGGCCCGCTGGATCCGCGGTCAGCAGCCGCGCGGACGGGCGCCGGCGGTGATCGCGGAGGCGCTGGGCCGCAAGCTCGGCCGGACCGTCACACCCGACGAGATCGGCATGGGAGACTCCCGGCAGCTGGCCTCCGCGGCCGGGCTGCGCTTCGCCGCCGGGCTCGCCGAGGGGCTGGAGCAGGCGGTGGAGCTGTGGCGCTCCGACATCGCACGCCGCGAGTTGAACGGCGCCGGCGCCGGCATGTACGGCGCGGCCGGCTCCAACGTGGCACCCGCCGCGCTGGTCGAGCCCAGCCGGGACTGGCTGATCACGCCACCGGACGCCGAGGTGGCCCGCGGCTCCGGGCCGCGGGTGGGCCCGGCCGACGTGGCCGCCGTCCGCGCCACCACCGTGGCGCTGGTGGACCTGGACCGCCGCTGGGGCGCCGGGCACGTGCGCCCGGTAGTGGTGCACTACCTCAACAGCGTGGTCGCCGGGCTGCTGGCCGGCAGCTACCGGGAGGCGGTGGGCCGGGACCTGTTCGGCGCCACCGCCCGGCTGACCGAGCTGGCCGGATACATGGCCGTGGACTGCGGGCTGCCCGGGCTGGCCCAGCGGTACTACATCCAGGCGCTGCGCCTCGCCCAGGCCGCGGGCGACCGCGGCTTCGGCGGCTACGTGCTGGCCGCCGGGATGAGCCATCTCGCGGCCGAGCTGGGCAACCCGCGGGAGGTCATCCAGCTTGCCCGGGCCGCCCAGGAGGGCACCCGCGGCCGGGTCCCCCCGCGGGCCGAGGCGCTGTTCCTGGCCGCCGAGGCGCGCGGACACGCGCAGCTGGGCGACCGGGAGACCTGCGACCGGGTCGCCGCCCGGGCGCAGGGAGCGCTGGAGCGTGCCGAGCCGCCGGACGGGGACGACCCACACTGGATAGCGCACTTCGACGGGGCCTACCTCTCGGACGAGCTGGCCCACTGCCACCGCGATCTGGAGCAGGGTCGCGCCGCGCAGCGGTGCGCGGCACAGGCGCTGGAGGGGCACCCCCAGGGGCGGGTGCGGCGGCGCGCCATCGGGCTGCTGCTGCTGGCCGGCGGACGGCTGCAGGAGGGTGAGCTGGACCACGCCTGCCACACCGCCGGAGAGGCGGCCGGACTGCTCGCCGGACTGCGCTCCCGCCGTGGAACGGAGTACTTCGAGGAGTTCCGCGGCAAGCTGGCACCGCACCGCAAGGAGCCCGTGGTGCGGGAGTTCACCGAACGCTGGGACCTTCTGCCGGCGAGGCCGGCCCCGGGCTGACCGGTGACCAACTGCCCGCCGTTTTCCGGGCCCGGGAGAAGCGGGTAGCGTGGCCCGGCGATCGGGTTGACGGGTCGAGTGAACGAGGTGCCCCCGGTGACGAGCCACAGCGGACGCGACGACGAGCCGCGCGAGGGCGTGGTGCTGCCGCCGGACGGCGGGCCGTGGGACGCGCGGGGAGAGCGGACCGGCCCCGGCGCGCCCTCGGCCGGCCGGCCCTGGACGCCGCACTGGGGGCCGGGCGGCCAGGACCTGCCCGGGCCGCCCGCCGGTTCCGACGCGTCCGCCGGGCAGTCCTGGTCCTCTCCCGCGCCGTCGCCGCCGGGGGAGGCCATACCATCCAGGCCCCCGGCCCCGCGGGTCCCCCCCGACCAGGCCCCCACCCAGCTCTTCGCCCCGGTCCGGGACGGGCACGGCGGCCAGGGGACGGGGCCGGCCTCGTTCGAGTCCACCGTCCCGGTCCCCGCGCTGCCCCGGCAGACCACCCCCGAGCCCCCGCCGGGCCCGCCGGCCGTGCCGCCCGGTGACGAGGCGGCGACGCAGATGATTCCCCCGGTGACGGACCACGGTCCGCCGCCGTTTCCGGGAGCCGGCAGTCATGACGAGGCCGCCACCCG
The DNA here is from genome assembly GCF_039529215.1 of Streptomyces sodiiphilus. Taxonomy (NCBI): domain Bacteria; kingdom Bacillati; phylum Actinomycetota; class Actinomycetes; order Kitasatosporales; family Streptomycetaceae; genus Streptomyces; species Streptomyces sodiiphilus. The sequence goes on from NZ_BAAAMJ010000020.1 coordinate 18,523, forward strand.
GATGATTCCCCCGGTGACGGACCAGGGTCCGCCGCCGTTTCCGGGAGCCGGCAGTCATGACGAGGCCGCCACCCGGATGATTCCCCCGGTGACGGACCACGGTCCGCCGCCGTTTCCGGGAGCCGGCAGTCATGACGAGGCCGCCACCCGGATGATTCCCCCGGTGACGGACCAGGGTCCGCCGCCGTTTCCGGGAGCCGGCAGTCATGACGAGGCCGCCACCCGGATGATTCCCCCGGTGACGGACCACGGTCCGCCGCCGTTTCCGGGAGCCGGCAGTCATGACGAGGCCGCCACCCGGATGATTCCCCCGGTGACGGACCAGGGTCCGCCGCCGTTTCCGGGAGCCGGCAGTCATGACGAGGCCGCCACCCGGATGATTCCCCCGGTGACGGACCACGGTCCGCCGCCGTACGGGGGCGGACCGGCGGACGCGGAAGCCACCGCGCAGATGCCGGCCATCGATCCGGAGTCGACGACCCGGCTGCGGACTGTCTCCCCGCGGCAGGGGCCGCCGCCCGAGGCGGGGGTCGAGGAGACCCGGGCCATGGCGCCGGTTCCCGGGGACTTCGACCAGCTCTTCCGGTCCGGGCAGCCGTCCGCCCCCGCCGCTCCCCGGCCCGGCGGCCGGGCCGAGGCGCGCCGGGCGGCCGCGGCCGCGGGAGGCGGCAGGCGTTCCCCGGCGGTGCTCATCGGTTCGGTGGTGGCCGGCTGTCTCGTCGTCGGCCTGGCACTCGGCGCGGCGATCGGCGGCGGCGGCGACGGCAACGCCGTGCCGCCAAAGGACCCGGAGGGCGCCGGCCCGGTGGACGCCGGCGACGACGCCGGGGGCGGCCAGGACGCCGAGGACACGCAGGACGGCGAGGACGCCGAGGACACCGCCCAGGTGGCGGCCGAACAGGCGCAGGCGCTGTCCACGCTGCTGGAGGACAGCAACGACAGCCGGGACGCGGTGATCCGCTCGGTGGAGAACATCAAGTCCTGCGACAAGCTGAAGAAGGCCGGCGAGGACCTGCGTGAAGCGGCAGATCAGCGCAACAGCCTGGTCACCCGGCTGGACGAGCTGGAGCTGGACGCGCTGCCGGACAGCGAGGAGCTGACCGCGGCGCTGGTCGAGGCGTGGGAGGCGTCCGCCGACGCGGACGACTACTACGCGGCCTGGGCCGACGAGGTGCGGGAGAACCGGCGGCGGATGTGCCGCGGCGGGCAGGCACAGCACACCGAGAGCCTGGCCGCCGCCAACCGGGCCAGCGGGGAGGCCACCGCCGCGAAGGAGCGGGCGGCCGAGCTGTGGAACCCCACCGCGCGCGAGCACGGCCTCCCGGAGCGGGCCCCGGGTCAGCTCTAGGAGCAGGGCACGTACGATCCATTCCGTGCAAGCTCCGGAAAGGTCTTCCCGTGGCGGCCGTCGTTCCCCCACCATGGGCGGCATGCCGCACAACGACATGCCCTGGTGGCGCTGGCGCGCGAACGTGCGCTCCGCGCTGCACATGCTCTCCGACCCGGTCTTCCACCAGGAGTGCTGGCTGGCGGGACGACCGGGCTACGGCGACGTCACCGACGCCGTCTACCGCCTGGTGGAGGACACCTGGCTGGACAACTGGTCGGCGGAGAAGTACGTCGGCACGATCTTCCGGGACGCCGAGGAGGCCGCGCTGATCGACGTGGCCGTCCTGCGGGTGCTGCGCATCATGCACCAGGTCGGCGCCGACGCCCCGGTCGCCGACTTCATGCGGCACCCGGGCTGGCCGGACGCGGTCCGGGCGGCGCGCGAGGCGCACGTGCGGCTCGCGGTCAGCGACGGCGACGACCCGGATGCCCCGCCGCGCTCCCTGGGCGAGCTGGCCTCCACTGTCCACTCCGTGTAACGGTTCCCTGGCCTTCCCCGACGTGTGCCACTCTGTGGACCATGACTGCCCCGACCTCCGCCGCCTCCCGCGACGAGTACGTGCTCACCCTGTCGTGTCCGGACAAGCCGGGCATCGTGCACGCCGTGTCCAGCTATCTCTTCATGACCGGCTGCAACATCGAGGACAGCCAGCAGTTCTGCGCCCATGACACGGGGCGGTTCTTCATGCGGGTGCACTTCTCCGCGGTCGAGCCGACCACGGCGGAGAAGCTGCGGGCCAGCTTCGCCGCCATCGGGGACTCCTTCCGGATGGACTGGGAGCTGCACTCCACCGAGCACCCCATGCGCGTCGTGCTGATGGTCAGCAAATTCGGCCACTGCCTCAACGACCTGCTGTTCCGGACCCGGATCGGCGCGCTGCCGGTGGAGATCGCCGCGGTGGTCTCCAACCACACGGACTTCGCCGAGCTGGCCGCCTCCTACGACGTGCCCTTCCACCACATCCCGGTGACCCCCGGCACCAAGGCCGAGGCCGAGGCGGAGCTGCTGCGGCTGGTGAAGGACACCGGTGCGGAGCTGGTGGTGCTCGCGCGCTACATGCAGGTGATCTCCGACGACCTGTGCCGGGAACTGGCAGGCCGGATCATCAACATCCACCACTCCTTCCTGCCGAGCTTCAAGGGCGCCAAGCCATACCATCAGGCGCACGCCCGCGGCGTGAAGCTGATCGGCGCCACCGCGCACTACGTGACGGCGGAGCTGGACGAGGGCCCGATCATCGAGCAGGAGGTGGAGCGGGTCGGGCACGCGCTGAGCCCCGGGCAGCTGGTCGCGGTCGGCCGCGACGTGGAGTGCCAGGCCCTTGCCCGTGCCGTGAAGTGGCACAGCGAGCGCCGCGTGCTGCTCAACGGCCACCGCACGGTCATCTTCTCCTGACCCCGCCCCGGCCCCCGGCTCCGGTCAGGGGGGTGGAGAGGGCGGCGGTGGCGAAGAGGACGTCGTGGATGGCCGCCGGATCGCCCTCCTGGCCCACCGCCGCGTCCTGCGGGGCGATGCGGCCCGCGGCCAGCCTGCAGAACGCCACGTCCTCCAGCGCCACGTGGGCGACGGCATGCCGGGCGGCGGAGCGGGAGACCAGTGCGGCAGGGGAGTCCAGCGGCACGTACCAGTGGCCGCCGCCGGGGCCCTCGACCTCCAGGTGGAGGGTGCGCCCCGGCCGTCCCGCGGCAGTGGGCCGTCCCGTGAACGACGCCAGGCCGGCCCGGCGTCGCCCCGCCACGGCGTCCGGCAGGCGGCGGGCGGTGCGGTCCACCAGCAGCCGCAGATGCCCGTCGAGCGGCTGCTCGCAGGGGTAGTCGACGGCTTCGGCGATGTCGCCGGCGTGCGTCCAGCAGGCGAAAGCGCGGTCCAGGAAGGCGTCCGCTACGGAGATGCCACGCCGGGCCCGGCCGGGCGGGGCGTCCGCCGGACGGTGGGGCAGCCGGCGCCGGCCGCGCCCGGCCCCGGCAGACGCCCGCACCAGGGCACGGGTCTGTTCCCGCCAGCGTGACCGGGCCTCCCCGGCGGGGCCGCCCGGCCGCTTCGGCAGCCGCAGGCTCCGGGCCAGCACGGCGTCCCCTTCCGACAGGTGGTCCAGCACGCCCGCCACCGTGGTGGTCCGGTGGGCCGGACGGTCGTTCTCGTACCAGCGCAGCGGCACCGGTGCGCGCCACTCCTCCTCGTCCATGTCGTCGAGCAGGGCGTCCAGCCGGGCCGCCTCCGCGTCGAGGGGGGCAGCCCAGGACGGCAGGGGGCGCAGGGCGGGGCGCCGGGCGAGGCAGTCGTCCAGGACCCGGGGCCGCAGGTCCGGCATGAGGTCCAGGCTGTGCCCGGGTTCCAGCAGCGGCACGGCGTCGCCCAGGCGCGCCGCCTCGGCCGCGCAGGGGGCGCACCGGTCCAGGTGCTCCCGCAGGGCCGGTGCCCGGCCGGGCGGGCAGACGCCCAGCGCCCACGCCCCCAGCAGGGTCGTCAGCTCCGGGTGCCCGGGGTCGTCCTCCTGTCCGGGCCCGCTCCCGTCGCACTCCCCGGGGCTGCCGCACCCGGCGGGGCCGGCGTTCACGCGGCTGTGCCCTCTTCCTCCACCGGATACCGGGCGGCAGAGGACAGCAGTTGGAGGCCGAGCCGCAGCCGGCGTGCCGCCTCCGGCTCGGTGATCCCCAGCCGTCCGGCCAGCTGCCGGAGGTCCAGGCGCTGGAAGCGCGCGAGTGCCAGTGCCTCGCGCAGCGGCGCGGGCATGGCCGTCACGATGTAGTCGGCGCGGGCCGCGGTGGAGGCGGCGCGCAGCTTGCCGGCCAGTTCCTCCGGGGGAGCCCCGCCGTGCTCCAGGCGTACCTGCCGCACCGCCTGCCGGTGCGCCTCGGCGGCGATCCACGACCGCAGCGGGCCCTCGTCGGCGTCGAACTCTCCGGGTGCCTGCCAGGCCCGGGCGAAGACCTCCGTGACCACCCGGGCGACGGCCTCGTCGTCGTCCAGCACCCGCTGGGCGATGCCGTGCGCCAGGGACGCGAAGCGGTCGTACAGCTCCGCGAGCGCGGCGGTCTCCCCCTCCTGGAGCCGCCGGCGCATCGAGTGGTCCCAGTGTCTCGGCGTCTCGTGCGCCATCCGGCCCCCCAGGCGTCACCGCAACGGGATGTGTCCGGCCGGCCGTGCCCCGGGAAGCCCCCGGGGGAGCCGGCAGGATCAAATGTAAGGGGGCGGACGCCGGTGGTGCGCCCCCGCCACCCGCCTCCGGGCGGACGATTCGTGTGCGGATGGCCGCAAATCGCCACCGGACCGCGGCCCGGGTGTGGCCGGATGTGCCGGACGCGGCCGGGGGGCGGTGCCGCAGGAGGCGTGCCCGGCCGGAAACTGGGAAGCCCGCACATAGAGTGGGCCGTGTCACCCGGCCCGGCGGACCCGAAAGGACCACCCACACGTGTCGTTGAATGTGCTGGCAGAACAGCGGGGGGAGTGGGCCGTCCTGCGGGTCAGCGGCGAACTCGACCTCGTGACGTCTCCGGCCGTGCGCCAGCACGTGCACGCGGCGGTGGCCGACGGCCGCCGCCACTTGGTACTCGACCTGTCCGAGGTCCAGTTCTGCGATTCCAGCGGGGTGGGAGTGCTCATCGCCTCGCGCCGGCTGATGAGGTCGTGCGCCGGCCGGCTGCGGCTGATCCTGCCCGCCAAGGGCGCGGAGGACGGGTCGCACGTCAACCGGGTACTCGCGGCGCTGGGGGTGCGGCGGCTGTTCGACTGCTTCCCGGATCTGGAGGCCGCCTCGGACGACGCCGCGCAGCCGCTGTCCGCCCGGAGCGCTCCCTGACACCTCTTTGCGCCTCCCGGCTCCCCCGGGAAGCCACGCTGCGTGGCCGGCGGTGCCCCAAGGTCTCGCACAGCAGTCGGAAGACGTACTCCTTTGCGCCGGAATATGCCCGAAGTGCTTGTTGGCGGCCCTGCCGTCAACCATGCTGTGCGACTGCGGGGTTACGGAGAGTGCGGTCGGACGGTGGACGTGCAGGTGCTACGCAGGCAGTGGAAGTTCGGACCGGAGCCCACCGAGGTGAGGCGCGCCCGGAACTGGGCGCGGGCTCAGTTCGGTGCCTGCCCGGTGCTGGAGCGGCACCGGACCGACACCCTGGTCCTGCTCGTCTCGGAGCTGGTCACCAACGCGGTGGTGCACACCGGCCGTCCCGGGGTGGTGCGGCTGGTTCTGCCGGGCCCCGGGGATGGGCTGCCGGCGGTCCGGCTCGAGGTCGCCGACCACAGCACGCGGCTGCCGCGGCGCCGCGCCGCGCGCCAGGAGGCGACCAGCGGCCGTGGCCTGGAGCTGGTGGAGATCCTGGCGGACCGCTGGGGCTGGCAGCCGGAGGGGGACGGGAAGTGTGTCTGGTGCGAACTGGACTGCCCGGTCCCCGACGGAGCGCCTGTCGGGCGAAAAGTTCCGGCCAGGTATTGACGTACTGTGCCGACCTGATGACCCTGGGATGAGATGCATGCGTCGCGAGGGGACGCCAAGGCGTCCGCCTTGGCGAGTGCGCATCGCAGGCGCGAGCCCCCTCCCCCGAGGGAGGGGCGTTCAGCCGCGTGCCCCCTGGGCGATGGCGGTGGCGATCCGGGGTGCGTCCCGGGCCAGTTCGCGCAGCATGCCGCTGATGGGGTTGGTGAACCCGGTGAAGTACAGCCCGGGGGCTTCGGGATGGGTCCGCCGGCCGTGCGCGAGCGGTGTGCCCCGGTCGTCGAGCACTCCGAGGTGGCCGACGAGCGGTTCCAGGCCCCGGCGGTAGCCGGTCGCGGCGATCACCACGTCCGGTGTGACGGCCTCCCCGCCGGCGAGCAGCACCTTGTCGCCCTCGAACGACTCCACGGCGCCGACCGGTTCGACCTGCCGCCGGCGCACGGCACGGATCAGCCCGGCGTCCTGTACCGGGATGGCGCCCTGGCGCACCCGTGAGTACAGCCCGGTGTCCGGGCGGGGCAGGCCGTAGCGGGTCAGGTCGGGTATGAGCGCGGCCAGCGGGCGGGCCGTCCGGTCCACCACGGGGACCGGCAGCCGCCGGACCAGGATGCCGGTGGCCTGCGCGGGCCAGCCGAGGGTGGAGCGTCGCACGATGTGCGGCGGGGTGCGGACGGCGAGGCGGACCCGGTCCGCGCCGCCGGCGGCCAGGTCCGCGGCGATCTCCGCGCCGGTGTTGCCCACCCCGACGACCAGAACGTCCTTGCCCGCGAAGGGTTCGGGACAGCGGTACTCGCGCGCGTGCAGCAGTTCCCCGGTCCAGCTCTCGCGGCCGGGCCAGTCGGGCACGTACGGGGTGTGGTTCCAGCCGGTGGCCACCACCACGGCCGGGGCCCGCATCCGCCGGCCGCCGTTGGCGAGCAGCAGCCAGCCGTCGCCCCCGGTGTCCTGTTCGACGCGGAACACCTCGACGCCCGCGGCCAGTTCGATCCGGTGGTGCCGGGTGTAGTCCTCCAGGTAGCGGACGAAGTCGTCCCGGCTCACCCAGCGGCCGGCCGAACGGGGGATGGGCATCCCGGGCAGTTCCGACCAGCGGCGGGTGGTGTGCAGCCGCAGCCGGTCGTAGTGTCCGCGCCAGGAGGCTCCGACATCGCCGGCCTTCTCCACGACGACGGCCCTGACACCGCGCTGCCGCAGGGCCGCCGCGGTGGCCAGGCCGCCCGGACCGCCACCGATGACGTGGACGGGCGCTGATATCTCGGGCATGGGCATGCTCAGCAGCATACGCAGGCGGCCCGCCGCCGGAGGAACCGGCGGCGGGCCGTGACGGCGGCCGTGGGTCTCAGCCGGCCGGGCGCACCGCGATCGGGCTGCGCACCTCGTGCCCGTGCTCGTCGGACCAGGTCAGGGCCCCGAAGGCGGTGGTGCCCGCGGCGGCACCGGTGTTCCGCAAGGTCACAGTCCAGGTCGCCGAGTCGCCGGGGGCCGGTGAGAGCACCTGCGGGGTGACGCTCACCTCGATGCCCGGAGGGGCCTCCACGGTCACCCGGTAGGTGCCCGCGACGGCGGCCACATTGGTCACCGTGCGGGTCACAGTCGTGGTGCCGGAGAGTGAACCTACGGAAACCGACGCGTAGTTGAGGTCGAAGGCGGGGATCGCCGGGACGCCCGCGCAGGAGTCCGAGCCGTCCGGCACCGGCTGCCGCTGGCCGATGGCGCAGATGTACGCGCGCCAGTCGTCGGGACCGGAGTCGTAGACCAGCCCCGGGGAGAACGACCGGGCGGGTTCGATGTGCCCGGCCCCGTAGTGGAAGGGGGTGGCGGGCACCCCCTCGCGGCGGATCGGCCCGCCCGTGCTGTCCTGCTGGTGGGCCGTCGTCATCAGCGCCGACTTGACCGCCATCGGCGACCAGTCCGGATGGGCGGAGATCAGCAGCGCCGCGGCGCCTGCGACGTGCGGCGCGGACATCGAGGTGCCGCCCTTCACGTCGAAGTCCCGGCCCCGGTTGCGGGCGTTGGCCGGGACGGCGGCCAGCACGTTGGTGCCGGGGGCCGTGACATCCGGACGCAGCAGGTCGCCGCCACTGGCCAGGTCCGGGCCGTAGGAGGAACTGGCGGCCATCGCCGGGGCGGGCAGCCGCAGCCCCTGATGCTCCGTCAGCTCAGCGGTGGGCGCGGCGGTCTGCTCCAGGTAGGCGAGGATCTCCGCGCCGTCCAGGTGGTCCACGTGCACGGTGGGCAGCGGGTGCAGGTCGGGCTCCAGCGAGTGGGCGGCGGAGTTGTAGAGCACCATGCCGACGCCACCGGCCGCCTTCACCGTTGCCGACTTCTCCACCCTGGCCAGCGTCAGCCGCCGGCAGGCGACGATCTTGCCGGTGACCTCGGCCGGGTCCAGCGTGCCCGGGTAGCAGTCCAGGAGCTCCTGCGGGTCGGCGCCCGGCAGCCCGGCGTCGGCGGCGTGCACCAGCGGCGCCTCGGGCACCGCCTCGCCGGTGCCGGCGCCGGTGTAGGTCTCGCCGTTCCCCAGGGTGACCGATGCCTCGGAGGTCCAGCCGTGGGTGGAGTTGGCCACCCCGGTGGTCCACGGAGCGTTGTGGCTCACCGAGGGGTTGGCGCCGGCGCCGTTGTTGCCGGCGGAGGTCGCCACGAAGACCCCGGCCTCCGCGGCGTGGAAGAACGCCGTCTCCACCGGGTTGACCACCGAGTCGGTGGCTCCCGAGATCGAGTAGTTCAGGACGTCCACGCCGTCCGCGGTCGCCCGCTCGATCGCCGCCACGGTGTCGGCGGAGAAGCAGCTCCCCCGGGTGGCGTCGGCCGGCACCCAGCACGCCTTGTACATCGCCAGCCGGGCGGCGGGGGCGGCACCGGAGACGGTGCCGAAGCTCCGGCCGTCCACCGTCGCCTCGACGCCCTGGTTGCCCGCGGCGATCGCGGCGACGTGCGAGCCGTGTCCGTTGACGTCCCGCGGCGAGGCGACCTCGATGTCGGAGATGTTGTCGTTGGCCGCGGCGAACCAGGCGGCACCGATCAGCTTGTTGTTGCAGCTGACCGGCTCCTCCAGGCCCTGTTCGCAGCTGCCCTGCCACTTGTCCGCGATCACTCCGGCGTCCGGCCGCGGTTCGGGCAGCGGGGCGAACGACGGGTGCTCGGCTGCGATTCCGGTGTCCACGATGCCGATGACGACTCCCTCGCCCGCCCGCGCGTGGCCGCCGAAGTGCTCCTGCCAGACGCCGTCCGGACCGCTGAGCCCCAGGAAGTCGGTGGTGTCGTAGGAGGTCAGCTCCAGTTCCTCGTTGGGCACCACGGCGGCGACCTCGCCCGAGGCGGCCAGCTCCCGGGCCTCGGCGGCGGTCAGTTCGGCCGCGAAGCCGTTGAACGTCACCTCGTAGGTGTAGAGCGGGTCCACTCCGGGCAGGCCGGCCAGCACGCCGTCGCGCTGCTCCGCCAGATGCTCCTGGTAGGCCAGCGCCTCGGGGGAGTCGGCGTCGAGCCGCTCTCCGTCCTCGGGGCGTGTCGCCGCCAGGCCGGGCAGTTCGCCCTCGTAACCCGCGACGGGCGGCTCGGCGAGCTCGATCAGGTAGATGCCGTCGGCGAATGCCTCGCCGGATACGGGAGCGGGCTGCGCCATGCTGGGGACCGCGCCGGCCAGGACCGCGGTCCCCGCCAGTATCGCCACGGGGCCGACAGCCCTGGTCACGAGCCGCCGCCGGGGACGGTGCGCCACTGATTCCTCCGGAATCGACAGGGAAGTGATGGATCATTCGTTCTATCGCGGGGCGCATACGCCTGGTGACACTGCGGGGCCGACGGCACTAAGGTGCCGGTTGATGGAGGACGACACCCTGGCCGGCCATCTGGCCGCACTGGGCCTGACGGAGCCCGAGATATCCCGCTATCTGCGGCTGCTGTCCGCCCCCGCGGACCCCGGCGGTGACCCCGGTGGAGGCGCGGAGCCGGACGGTGCTTCCCGGGCCGCCGAGGACCGCCGGCTGATCGCCCTCGGGCTGGCCGCCGTAAGCCCGGCCGGCGCCCGCACGCTCATCCCTGTGCCGCCCGGCACGGCCCTGGAACTGCTCTCCCGGCGGTCCGCCCTGCGCCTGAAGGAGGCTCAGGCCGCTGTCACCGCGGCGTACGAGCGCTACCGCAGGCGGCACCCCGCGGCCGGCGACGGCACGGCTGCCGAGGAGCTCACCGGCGAGGACGCCGAGCGGCGGCTGGCCGCCGCCCTCACCGCCGCCGAGGACGAGGTGCTGTGCCTGGACAACCAGCCCCCGGTGTGGCGCGGGGAGCTCGGGACGGCCACCGCGGTGTCCCTGATGCGACGCGGGGTCCGGCACCGGACCGTCTACGCGCAAGCCGCGTTCGACCGGCCCGGTCACCTGTCCGGCGCCGTGGAGCCCCGGATGGCCGCGGGCGAGCAGGCGCGGACACTCCCGGGTCTTCCGGTGTGGCTGACGCTGATAGACGACCGGGTCGCCTTCGTGGCGGGGCCGCCGGCGGACGGTGACGACGCCTGCCGCGGTCTGCTGGCGGTGCGCCCCGGCGCGCTGCTGACCGCCCTGCGGGCCCTGTTCGAGGCGTGCTGGGACCGGGCGCTGCCGCTGCCGGTGCCGCAGGCCACCGGCAGCAGCGCGGCCACCCGTCCCGGACCGGCCGAGCGGCGGATTCTGGCGATGCTGGCCGCGGGTGCCCCGGACAGCCAGATCGTGCGCGAACTCGGGGTGAGCCGACGGACGTTCTTCCGTCGCATGGAACTGCTGATGGCGCAGGCCGGGGCGGGTTCCCGCTTCCAGCTGGCCCTCCAGGCCCAGCGCCGCGGCTGGCTGTGAACCGGCGGGCGACCGGGCGCGTCGCGAAGGCCCCCGGGCGCGGGACGGGAGCACCGGCACGACGCGGCAGCGGATGCGGTGACGAGAAGGCGTGCGGGAGGGAAGACGCGGTCCCCGGCGGGGGCCGCGGAGAGAAGAGGAGAGCAGGGAGAGCGAGGGCGGCGCGGAAGGACCGGTGACAGGGGCCGGCCGTCCGCGGCCCGCCGGTGTCACTTCGCCGGTTTCCGGCCGGTCACTCCGAGGTGGACCAGCAGGGCGAGGCTGGGCCGCAGGTCGGTCTGCTTGACCCCGAGGGCCTGGAGGCTCTTGGACTGCTCCGCGGCTGAGGAGAGCATGGTGACCAGCGCGCCGGCGACGGCCGCCGGCACCACCTCCGGGTCCACCCGTCCCTTGGCGCGCAGTTCCTCGATGGACTCGGCCAGGGGTTTCACCACCGCGCCGTGCACCTTGGTGCGGATCCGAACGAACCGGCGGTCGCCCTCGGCCGCGCCGAGTTCGATCACCCGCAGAATCGCGTCGTGCCGGCGCCGGAAGGCGAGGAAGGCCTCGACCAGTTCCTCGGCGCTGTCCTTGCCCCCCTTGCCTGCCCAGGAGCGGCCGGCGACCAGGGGGGTGAGCTCGGCGCTGTCGCGGACCACGTCGTCCGCGAGCTCCAGCACCGCGGCCTCGACGTCGGGGAAGTACTGGTAGAACGTCGCCGGGGACGTGCCCGCCTTGCGGGCGACGTCGATGACCTTGACGTCCCGGTAGGGGGACGACCCCAGCATCTTGCCGAGGTGGTCCAGGAGTTTCTGCCGTGTCGCCTGACCGCGCCGTCCGGCCACCCGGCCGTCCACGGTCGTTACTTGTCCTGTCATGCCGTCAGCTTATCGACGCGTGATCTTCGCGCGATCCGGCCGCATCCGAACGGGTTCAGGCATGGTCGACACGGGTGACGGAGGGCGGGCGCGGCGCGGCCGGGACGAATCAGCGGCCCGCCGCGTCCGCCTGCTGCGACAATGAGATGCTGCACCGGGGGCGGTGCGCAGGGGCGCCCTCACGGGGAGGTGGCAGACACAGTGGAGCAGCTGACGCAGCACGATCCGCGCAGGATCGGGCCGTTCGAAGTTCTCGGACGGCTCGGCTCCGGGGGTATGGGTCTCGTCTACCTGGCCCGGTCCGCCTCCGGCCGGCGGGTGGCGATCAAGACGGTGCGCACCGAGCTCGCCGAGGACCAGCTGTTCCGGGTGCGTTTCACCCGTGAGGTGGAGGCGGCCCGCGCGGTCAGCGGCTTCTACACCGCTGCCGTCGTCGACGCCGATCCCCGGGCCGCCGTGCCCTGGCTGGCGACGGCCTACGTCCCGGCGCCCTCGCTGGAGGAGATCGTCACCGAGTGCGGTCCGCTGCCGCCCCAGGCCGTGCGCTGGCTGGCGGCCGGCATCGCCGAGGCGCTGCAGTCGATCCACGGCGCCGGGCTGGTGCACCGGGACCTGAAGCCGTCCAACGTCCTGGTCGACGAGGACGGGCCCCGGGTGATCGACTTCGGCATCGCCTCCGGGGTCTCCAACACCCGGCTGACCATGACGAACGTCGCCGTCGGCACTCCCGCGTACATGTCACCCGAGCAGGCCAGGGACTCCCGGGGGGTGACGGGCGCGAGCGATGTCTTCTCGCTCGCCTCCACGCTCGTCTACGCGGCCACCGGCCATGCCCCCTACCACGGCGCGAACCCGGTGGAGACCGTCTTCATGCTGCTGCGGGAGGGGCCCGACCTGGAGGGCCTGCCGCCGGAGCTGCGGCCGTTCATCGAGCAGATGATGAAGCACGCGCCGGAGGAGCGGCCCACACCGGCCGACCTGCAGGCCCAGCTCGCCCCGCACCTGTTCGCCTCCGGCGACGACGGCGGCACCGCCTCGGCGTGGCTGCCGCCCGGCGCGGTGGCTCTCATCGGCTGGCGCCGCTCCGGCCGCTCCGGCAGTCCTCCGCGGCCGGCCGTCCCGCCGCCGTCCGCCCCGCCGGCCCCGGAGCGCGCGGAGCGGTCCGCCGCCGCCTCCGCTCCGGCGTCCGGACCGCTACCGCCTCCTCCGGCGCCCCCGCGCGTGCCCGCCGTGCCGCCGGTGCCCGTCGGCGCCCCTGCCCCCGCGGCGACCGTCCCCCCGCCCCCCTCCGCCGGGCCCGCGCCCGCCGCCCCGCCGGGGGCCCGGGAGACCGTCCTGCTGCCCGGCTCCGGCGTGCCCATCGGCCCAGGCCCCCGCCGCGGGGAGCTCCGCAGGGACCGGGCCCCCGCCCCGCACACACCCGAGTGGGCCCGGCAGCCGGGTGAGGCGCCCGCCATGGACCCCTCCCCGGCGCCCCCCGCCGCACCGGCCCGCTGGCGGCCGTGGCGGTTCCGGATGTCCAACGACCTGTGGGGTTCCCCGGTGGTGCGGGAGGGACTGCTCTACGTCACCTCCTTCGAGGTGCACGCCCTGGACGCGACCAGTGGCCGCAGGCAGTTCAAGACCCGGGAGGTGGCCTGGTCGATGGCGCTGAGCGGGGGCCGGGTGATCGCCTCCGACGGCACCGGCCTCCACGCGCTGGACGCCACCGACGGCACCGACAGCTGGCGGGTGGCCACCGACGCCTGGGTCTACGCCCTGCGGGCCGCGCGCGGCACGGTCGTCACCGCCACCCGCGGCGGCGGGGTGCAGGCGTGGGAGGCGGGCAGCGGGGAGCAGCTGTGGGAGCTGTCCGGCGCGCAGACCGACTTCGAGACGGAGGACGCGGGCCCGGTCATCCACGACGGGACGGTCTACACCTGGGGCGACGGTCTTCTGTACGCCCTGGAGGCCCGCACCGGCAACGAGCTGTGGGGCCGTCCCGTGGCCGTCGGTGACTCCTCGGGGACCGGCGGGGTGCCGGTGCGGGTGGCGGGCGGTGAGGACGGCGGGCTCTTCGTCTGCGCCGGCTCGCGGGTGCTGGCACTGGACGCGGCCACCGGGTCGGAGCGCTGGCGGTTCGACGCCCCGGCCGCCGTCCTGTGTCCGCCCACGTACGTACCGTCCCGGGAGCGGGCGGGCGGGGTCTACTTCGCCGACTATCTCGGCACGGTCTATGCCCTGGACCCCGCCACCGGCGACGACCGCTGGCGCGTCGCCACCGAGGCGCGGCAGTCCGTCGAGCCGGTGGTGGTGGCGGCCGGCCTGGTGCACCTGGGCAGCGGCGGGGCGATGTACACGCTGGACGCGGTCAGCGGTGCCCCGCGCTGGCGGTTCGCCGCCGGCGGGGCCATCACCGGCTCGCCGGCCGTGGCCGGGGGCCGGCTGCATTTCGGTTCCGAGGATCACTGCCTCTACACGGTGGACGCGGTCAGCGGCAGGCTGAGCTGGAAGCTGGAGACCGGCGGGGCGATCACCGGCACTCCCGCAGCCGCCGACGGCATGGTCTTCGCCTGCAGCAAGGACCGCTGTGTCTACGCGCTGGACGCCGCGCGCGGAACCCGTCAGGCGTCCTGACCGCCACGCGGTGCCCCCGGGCGGGGGCCTTCCGGTCTCACCGCAGGCCGCGGCCGGGCGGGGGCCCGTAGCCGGGCGGCGGCCGGTCCGGCGGCGGCCGGTCCGGCGGCGGCCGGTCCGGGGAGGGCCGGTCCGGGGAGGGCCGGTCCGGCGGCGGCTCGGTCGGGTACGGATGGGGCCGGTCGGGTGTGGGCTCGTGCGGATACGGGTGCGGCCGGTCCGGCGGGGGTCCGCCGGGCGGTGCGGGCCCCGGTTCCCCGGGGGGCGGCTCCTGGCCCCCGTCGTGCCGCGGCCGGCCGTACGGATCGTGGTACGCGCCGGCGTGCGGATCGCGGTACGGGTCGTCCGGCTGTCCGCCGGGGTACGGCTCGCCGTACGGGGACGGCGCGGCCCGCGTGGTCGGGGCATCGCCCGCCGCCCAGTAGTCCTCCGGGGGCTCGTCGCGGCCCGGCGGTCCCGTCGCCGGAGGCGGGGCGGTGAAGGAGTGCGAGCGGGACCAGCCCCTGCGTCCGCGCATCACCGTGGCCGCCAGGAGCAGCAGCACCCCGCCGGCCAGTGCGGCCAGGACACCCTCGGCCACGCCGTCGCCGCCGAGCGTCAGGCTGTCCGCCGGCAGGTACATCCGGACCGCCCACAGCACCGTGATGCCCAGCACCGCCAGGCCGGCCAGGGCCGGCAGCAGCCGCGAGCCCAGGACGACGCCGGCCAGTGCGACCAGCGCGGCCACCGCCATCACCGGGAACAGCCCGGCGAAGAGGGCGGCCGGACTCTGCCCCGGGCCGCCGGGGGTGAACAGCTCCGTGAGCGCGTACTGGCGCCCCGGCCGGGCGCCGTACCAGGCCAGGAAAGGGCTGGCCACGGCGAGCACCGCGCCGGCGAGTGCGATCAGCGCACCGAGGACGTTCCGCAGCATCGAAGGCCCACCACCCAGGCATCGGTCGACGTACCTCTCCTTCGACCGTACGCGTGACGCACCTGCGCCGCACGCGGGAACCGCCGGGGCCGCTAATGTGCCCTCATGACGCCCGCCCCGCGCTTCGCCTCGCTCTCGCGTCCCCCTTCCGACCTGCGTTTACCGCCCGCTGTGCTGGTGGCCGTCACGGCACTGGCCGCGCTGGAACTGCTGCGGGCCCTGGGCCCGTTGCTGTCGGCGGTGGCGGCCCGTGACGGCGGGCCGTGGGCCACGGTGGTGACCGTCGCCTGCCTCGCCGCGCCGGGACTGGCCGGGCCGCTGGTGTGGTGGGTCGGGCTGCGCCGGGCCGTGACGTGTGCCGTGGGCGGCCTGGCGGCCGTGCTGCTGGTGGCGCAGGTCCCGGCCGCCCGCAGTCCCCTCGTGCTGGGGGCGGCGGCGGCGCTGTCGCTGGCCGCGCTGGTGCCGGCGGTCCGCCGTTCGGTGGCCTTCACCGAGGACGGCCCGGCCCGCACGGCGCGGGCGGTGACCCTCGCGGTGGCCGTGGACCTCGCGATGCGGCTGGTGCTGGACCTGTGGGACCCGCTGTGGCGGGGCGGCTTCCTGGGCTGGGCGTGGGCGGTGGTGCTCGTCGCGGCTCTGGCGGTGCCGGCCTATGCCCAGCACCAGGACCGGGCGGCCGTGCCGCCCCGCAGCCGGCTGCGACCGGGACAGCTGGCGCTGCTGGGCCCCGCTCTGGCCCTGTACGGGGTGGTCATCGTCTCGCCGGGATACCTGTCCGCTCAGAGCGGGATGTCGCAGACCGCAGCCGGACTGTGGCTCGGTGCCGGGCTGGTGCTGGGCCTGGCCGTGCTGGCGCAGCCGGGGCCGCCCGGCGGGCCGCGGGGCACCCCCGCGGTGCTGGTGGCCGGGGTGACGCTGCTCCTGCTGACCACCGGGGTGCTCGCCGCGGTCGCGGCCACCGCGGCGGCCGCGGCGCTGCCCGCCGTGCTGGCGCGGGCCCTGACCCCCGCCCGGGGAGCACCGTCCGGCGGCGGGCACCAGCCGCTGACCGAGCTGGGCCTGGCCGGGCTCGGCTGCGGCCTCGGCTACCTGCTGGTGGCGCTGCCCTACGAACTGGGTCTGTGGCTGCTGCCGGTGGCCGCGGCCGTCCTGCTGGGCTGGGCATCGCTGCGGGTACGGCACCCGGCCCGCCCCACCACGGGAGCGTTGCTGCCGGTGGCACTGGCAACCGTGGCACTGGCCGTCCCGCCGCTGGCGGACGCCGCGCGCGGCGGACCGGAGCCGCTGCCGACGGCGACCGGGCCGGACTCCTTCCGGCTGCTGTCGTGGAACGTGCGCCTGGCGGCGGACGAGGACGGCGAGCCGGTGCCGGACCGGGTGCTGGAGGTCATCCGGGACTCGGGCGCGCATGTCGTCGTGCTTCAGGAGGTGCCGCGCGGCCTGCCGGGCCACGGAGGTCTCGATCTGCGGGCCTGGCTGGAGCGGCGGCTGGATGTGCGGACGGTCTGGGCCCCGGCGGACGGCCGGCACTCGGGCAACCTGATCCTCACCGGGCTGCCGGTAGGCGGTTCCGAGGCGGTGCGGCTGCCGCGGGCCGGAGGCTCGGAGGGCCGCTCCTGGGCGGCTGCCACCGTCCGGCTGGAGTCGGGACTGACCAGCCGGGTCGTCACGACGCACCTGCAGCACGGTGACGGCGCCCGGGACACCCGGCTGCGGCAACTGGAGGCGCTGCTGCACGGTGACGTGGACCCGTCCACCGTTCTGGCCGGGGACTTCAACGCGGCTCCCGGCTCGGCCGAGGTGGACACGGTGCTCGACGCCGGTTTCCGCAGCGCGCAGGAGGAGGCGGGGGACCCGCAGGAGCCCACCCGGCCGGGACAGGACCCGCCGGACCGTGTGGACTGGATCTTCGGGGCCCGCGACGTGGCCTTCACCGGCTTCGAGCTGCTGGGGCCGGCGGGTTCGGATCACCGTCCGCTGCTGGTGACGGTCCATCTGCCGTGACCTCCGGCTGCCTCGGTCCGGCGCCGGCTTCCGTACCCGGGGAGGCGGGCCGCGTCCGGTGGCGGGGGTGCGAACCGGCCCGGACGACGCCCCCTCCGCGTCGTCCGGACCGGTCTGCAGCGGGCCTGCCCGGTGTCCCCCCCGCCGGGCAGGCTTCCTTCCCCTGTCCGCTCGGCGTGCCCCCGCCGGCCGAGCAGACGTCCCCCCTCGTCTGCCGCTTCCCCCCACGAGAGCGGCTGACGTTCCTCAGCATGGAGGACGCCGATAAACGATCCATAAACGACGGACGACGGGCCCGGCAGCCCTCTGTGAGGTGCTGCCGGGCCCGCCGTCACAGGGTGGCCCGTGGACTGCCTACCGGGTGGTGCCCGTCACGTGGGTGTCCTGCGGCGTGGTGCCGCCGGTCACGTGCGTGTCCTCGGGGCTGCCGCCCGTCACGTGGGTGTCCTGCGGCGTGGTGCCGCCGGTCACGTGCGTGTCCTCGGGGCTGCCGCCGGTGAGGTGGGTGTCCTCGGGGCTGCCGCCCGTCACGTGAGTGTCCTGCGGCGTGGTGCCGCCCGTCACGTGGGTGTCACCGAACGGCAGGAAGCTGCCACATCTGTCCGAGGCACTGGCGGTGGCGGCGGTTCCCGCCACCAGCCCGGCCGCGAGGGCACAGGCAGTCAGCAGAGTTCTGGCACGGGTCATGAGGGGCTCCTTGAGGAGCGGGCGCCCGGAGCGCGGGTCGCGTGCGCCGGACGGATCCGCTGCCGATTGTGGCTGAAAACGATCGGATCGCGTGGTGCCGGGTGAGGCACGGCGGTGCGCGTCCACGAGGCAGCAGACCTCGGCCGGCCCGCAGTCTCCGGTCCCGAGCGGCGAACTGCCCCCGAACGGCTCGCCATTGAGCCCATGCCCCGATCCGGGCGGCAAAAACCGGCTGTGGCGGCGCTGATGGCTGCCACAGCCGGTTTCCGGCCCGGCCCGGGCCGGCGGACGGTCTACCTGGCTCCGTCACCGGTGATGTGCGAGTCCTGCGGCTTGGGGCTCTCCGGTGCTCCGGTGATGTGCGAGTCCTGCGGCTTGGGCTTCTTCGGGCTGCTGGTGATGTGGCTGTCCTGCGGAGTGGGCTCATCGGTGATGTGAGAGTCCTGCGGGCTGATCTTGCTCATGGTCAACTCCTGTGCTGAGCAACTGACGGATGACGGCAGGACCTCCGCTGATTCCCCCGTGACCCTCGGCCGGCCCTGCCGTTCACCCGTCAGCCCCCCGTAGTCGGTGGTTGCTGAAGGGAGCCTGGCAGCCGGGGATAAACGTTCGCTGAACGAGCCCCGGCAACCGCTTCGGCAATCTATCCAGGGGGACCGACAGTCGGGCCCTTCGCCCGTGGGCACGGCCGGGCGGTCCGTCAGACGCCCACGCCCGCGCCGGCCAGCAGGTCGCGCACCTCGGCGGCCTCGGGCCGGCCCAGCTCCTCGAAGGAGGCCAGGGCCTGCTCCCAGCAGACCCGCGCCCGCCCGGACTGCCCGGTGCCGTTCAGGGCGCGCCCCAGGACCGTGAGCACGATGCCCCGGCGCCAGTCGTCCCCGATGTCGCGCAGCTCGGTGAGCGCCCGTTCGGCCAGGGCGGCCGCCTCGGCCGGGACGTCCAGGGCGAGCTGGGCCTCCGCCATCCGGAAGTAGGTCATGCCTTCCCACAGCCGCTGCCGGTTCTCCCGGAAGATGGACAGCGCCGCGGCGAACTCCTCCAGCGCCTCCGCGTTCCGGCCGTGCTGCCCCAGGGCCACGCCCAGGGCGTAGCGGCCGTTGGCCAGGCGCAGCGTCGAGCCGAGCTCCCGGTACAGGGCGACGGCGCTCCCGGCCAGCTCGACGGCCCTCTCCGTCCGGCCCAGGCCCGACTCCACGCGGGACAGGTTGCTGAGCGAGCTCGCCTCCCCGGCCCGGTTGCCGTCCCGGCGGAAGGCGGCCAGCGCGTACTCCAGCAGGCGCCTGGAGTCCTCGAAGGCCCCCCGGTAGTGGGCGATGACACCCCCCAGGTTGGGGGCGTGGCTGCTGCTCAGCGGGTCCCCGGCGGCCAGACCGAGCTCCAGGCCCCGCGTGGCCTGCTCGTCGGCCTCGTCGAAGCGCGCGGACAGCCCGTAGGAATGGGTGAGGGCGACCCGCACCCGGCCCTCGGCCACCTGGTCGCCCGCCTTCTGCGCGGCCTCCAGCACCGCCACTGCGACGTTCTGGTACTGCCGGGAGTGCGCCCCGGACTCGTCCAGGTCGCGGATCATCAGCAGCAGGTCGGCGGCGTGCCGCAGGGCGCCGCCCGCGGTGGCCTGTCGGACGCAGGCCAGCAGGCAGTCGGCCTCCAGGAAGAGCCAGTCCAGGGCCGCCGCGCTGGTGGCGAAGGCCAGCCCGGGGTAGCGGGTGGGCTGCACGTGCTCCGCCATGTTCTCCCCGGGCCGCTCCAGCGCGAAGACCTCGGTCGCCGTGGCCAGGTAGAAGTCCAGCAGCCGGGACAGCGCCGCGGCACGCTCGCCCGGGGGCTGCTCGTCGCGCTCCGCGCAGGCCCGGGCGAACAGCCGCACCAGGTCGTGGAAGCGGTAGCGGCCGGGCGCCGCCGACTCCAGCAGGGAGGTGTCGACCAGCGACTCCAGCAGGTCCTCGGCGGTCTCCGGGCCGCGGTCCAGCAGCGCCGCCGCCGCGTCGAGCGAGAGGTCCGGTCCCTCGGCCAGGCCCAGCAGCCGGAAGGCGCGGGCCTGCTCGGGCTCCAGCTGGCCGTATCCCAGCTCGAAGGTCGCCTTGACGGTCTGGTCCCCGGCCTGGAGCACGTCCAGCCGGCGCCGCTCGTCGCTGAGCTTGCGGGCCAGCACCGACACCGTCCAGGTGCGGCGGGCGGCCAGCCGGGCGGCCGCGATGCGGATCGCCAGCGGCAGGAACCCGCAGGCCGCCACCACGTCCATGGCGGCGTCCCGCTCGGCACCGACCCGCTCCGCACCCACGATCCGGGTGAACAGCGTCAGCGCCTCCTCCGGGCTCATCACGTCCAGGTCCACCAGGTGGGCCCCGGCCAGGTCGACCATCCGGTTGCGGCTGGTGACAAGGACCGCGCAGCCGGGGGTGCCCGGCAGCAGCGGCCGCACCTGGGCGGCGTCGCGCGCGTTGTCCAGCAGGGCCAGCACCCGGCGGTCGTCCAGCAGCGAGCGGTACAGCGCGGCCCGCTCGGGCACGCCGTCGGGGATCGCGGTGTCCGCCGTGCCCAGGGCACGCAGGAAGGAGCCCAGCACCGACTCCGGCTCGGCCGGCGCCGGGCCGGCGCCCTGCAGGTCGACATAGAGCTGGCCGTCGGGGAAGTGCTCGCGGACGGCGTGCGCCACCTGCACGGCCAGCGTCGTCTTGCCGACTCCCCCGATGCCGGCCACCGCGGACAGCGCCATCACCGAGCCGTCCTCGGAGGCCAGCTCGGCTCCCAGTTCCTTGACGAAGGCGGCACGCCCGGTGAAGTCCGGCACGGCGGCCGGCAGCTGTGCGGGACGCACGACGGAGGCCGCGGGGGCTGCGGCGCGCTCGCCGTCCCACGACAGGCTCTCGTCGCCCTCCAGGATGCGCTGCTGCAGCTCGGACAGCTCGTGCCGGGGGTCCACACCGAGCTCCTCGGACAGGACGCGCCGGGCGTCGGCGTAGACCGCGAGGGCCTCCGCCTGCCGGCCGCAGCGGTACAGCGCGAGCATCAGCAGCTCCCGCAGCCGCTCCCGCATCGGGTGGAGGGTGGTGAGCGCGGTCAGCTCGGAGACGCACTCGGCGTGGTACCCGGCCTCCAGGCCGATCTCCAGGCGCTGCTCCAGCAGCCGCAGGCGCTGCTCCTCCAGCCGGGTGCGGTGCAGGCCGGCTCCCGGGCCCGGGACGCCGCTGAGCGCCTCGCCGTCCCACAGGGCCAGCGCCTTCCCGTACAGTTCGCGCGCCCGCGGCAGGTCGCCGGCCGCAGTGGCTTTCTCCGCCTGCCGGGACAGCTCGGCCACCCGGTCGGTGTCCAGGACGTCGTCGGGCCCCAGTCGCAGCGCGTAGCCGCCGGACACGCTCACCAGCATCCCGGCCCGGGAACCCAGCGCCTTGCGCAGCCGCGAGGCATAGGTGCGCAGCGCGGCCAGCACCTGCTGCGGTGAGTCCTCGCCCCACACGGCGTCGACGAGTTCCTGGGCGGTGGCCGTGCGGCCGCCGCGCAGCAGCAGCGCGGCGAGCAGCGCCTGCTGCTGCGGAGAGCCGGTGGGCAGCCAGCGGTCCTCGCACCGGACCCGTACCGAACCGAGCACGGCGAAGTTCAGGGCAGGCTGTTGCCGGCCCGTCGACCCCTCACCAACGGCCATGGTGTCCCCTGCTTCTGATGCTCTTTCTCATGCTTCTTGGCGGAGCCCTGACAGGCTCACGCTTCGTGCCAGGGGCCAGTCTGCACTGTCACGGACGAAAGCGTTAGGGCGCCGGTCGGTCATTGAACCGACTTGACCCAATGCCCCGGAACATGACATAGGCGCTGAGAACAGAAGTGCCGGGTGTCCGGGAAGCGGACATCTCGCGCTCGTATCCTCGAAGGATGACGACGAGCGCGCAGGGACCGACGGCGAACGCGATGCGGCGCGCGCTGCGCCGGGCCCGGGACGGCGTGGCGCTGGACGCCGCCGAGGCCGAGGTGCTGCTGCGGGCCCGGGGCGACGACCTCCTGGCCCTGACGGCCGCGGCGGCCAGGGTCCGGGACGCCGGGCTGGACCAGGCCGGCCGGCCCGGGGTGATCACCTACTCGAAAAAGGTGTTCATCCCGCTCACCCGGCTGTGCCGGGACCGCTGCCACTACTGCACCTTCGTCACCGTTCCCGGCAAGCTGCGGGCCGCCGGCCACGGCATGTACCTGTCCCCGGGCGAGGTGCTCTCCGTCGCCCGCCGGGGCGCGGAGCTCGGCTGCAAGGAGGCGCTCTTCACCCTCGGGGACCGCCCCGAGGACCGCTGGCCCGAGGCCCGGGAGTGGCTGGCCGCCGAGGGCTACGACGACACCCTGGCGTACGTCCGGGCGATGGCGATCCGGGTTCTGGAGGAGACCGGGCTGCTGCCCCATCTCAATCCCGGCGTGCTGACCTGGAGCGACTTCCAGCGGCTCAAGCCGGTCGCGCCCTCGATGGGCATGATGCTGGAGACCACCGCCACCCGCCTGTGGTCCGAGCCCGGGGGTCCGCATCACGGCTCCCCCGACAAGGAGCCCGCCGTGCGCCTGCGCGTGCTGCAGGACGCCGGGCGCTCGTCCGTGCCGTTCACCACCGGCATCCTCATCGGGATCGGCGAGAACTACGCCGAACGGGCCGACGCGCTGTTCGAGCTGCGCCGCACCGCCCGGGCCTACCACGGCATCCAGGAAGTCATCGTGCAGAACTTCCGGGCCAAGCCGGACACGGCGATGCGGGGCATGCCCGATGCCGAGCTGGAGGAACTGGCCGCCACCGTCGCCGTCGCCCGGCTGCTGCTGGGCCCCTCCGCCCGGCTGCAGGCCCCGCCCAACCTGGTGGAGAACGAGTACGCGCTGCTCATCGGCGCCGGCATCGACGACTGGGGCGGCGTCTCCCCCCTCACTCCCGACCACGTCAACCCCGAGCGGCCCTGGCCGCAGATCGACGAGCTGGCCCGGCGCACCGCCGAAGCCGGTTTCGAGCTGCGCGAACGGCTCACCGTCTACCCCGAGTTCGTACGGCGCGGCGAGCCGTGGCTGGACCCCCGGCTGCTGCCGCACGTGCGGGCCCTGGCCGACCCGGTCACCGGACTGGCCCGCGAGGACGCCGTTCCCCGCGGGCTGCCCTGGCAGGAGCCGGACGAGCCGATGACCGCCACCGGCCGCACCGACCTGCACCGCACCGTCGACACCGAGGGCCGCACCGGGGACCGGCGCGAGGACTTCGACGAGGTCTACGGCGACTGGGCCGAGGTCCGCGCGCAGGCGGCCCCCGGCATGATCCCCTCACCCGCCGCCCGTCCCGGACAACGGCTCGACGCCGAGGTCCGCGCCGCCCTGTCGACGGCCGCCGACGACCCGCGGAAGCTGACCGACGAGCAGGCCCTGGTGCTCCTGCACGCCGACGGCCCCGCCCTGGACGCCCTGTGCCGCACCGCGGACGCGCTGCGCCGGGACACCGTCGGCGACGAGGTGACGTTCGTCGTCACCCGCAACATCAACTTCACCAACGTCTGCTACACCGGCTGCCGGTTCTGCGCCTTCGCCCAGCGCCGCACCGACGCCGACGCCTACACCCTCTCCCTGGACCAGGTCGCCGACCGCGCCGAACAGGCCTGGCAGGTGGGGGCCGTCGAGGTCTGCATGCAGGGCGGCATCCATCCCGACCTGCCGGGCACCGCCTACTTCGACATCGCGCGCGCGGTGAAGCAGCGGGTGCCCGGCATGCATGTGCACGCCTTCTCCCCGATGGAGATCGTCAACGGCGCCTCCCGCACCGGGATGTCCGTGCGCGACTGGCTGACCGCCGCCAAGGAGGCCGGCCTGGACTCGGTTCCCGGGACCGCCGCCGAGATCCTCGACGACGAGGTCCGCTGGGTACTGACCAAGGGCAAGCTGCCCGCCGCCACCTGGATCGACGTCATTTCCACGGCGCACGAACTGGGCCTGCGCTCCTCCTCCACCATGATGTACGGGCACGTGGACCAGCCGCGTCACTGGCTGGGACACCTGCGGACCCTCGCCCGCATGCAGCGGGACAACCTGGACAAGGGCGTGGCGGGCTTCACCGAGTTCGTCACCCTGCCCTTCATCCACACCAACGCCCCCGTCTATCTGGCCGGCATCGCCCGCCCCGGCCCCACCGCGCGTGACAACCGGGCCGTCACGGCCATGGCGAGGCTGCTGCTCCACCCCTACATCACCAACATCCAGACCAGCTGGGTGAAGCTGGGCGCCGAGGGCGCCGCCGAGATGCTCCGCTCCGGCGCCAACGACCTGGGCGGCACGCTCATGGAGGAGACCATCTCCCGGATGGCGGGCTCCTCCTACGGCTCCCACAGATCCGTCGCGGAACTGCGCG
The DNA here is from genome assembly GCF_039529215.1 of Streptomyces sodiiphilus. Classification (NCBI taxonomy): domain Bacteria; kingdom Bacillati; phylum Actinomycetota; class Actinomycetes; order Kitasatosporales; family Streptomycetaceae; genus Streptomyces; species Streptomyces sodiiphilus. Next base: position 42,594 of record NZ_BAAAMJ010000020.1, read on the forward strand.
CCATCGCCGAGGCGGCGGGCCGCCCGTCCCGGCTGCGCACGACCTGCTACGGCGAGGTATCCGCCGAGAGAAAGGAGTCAGCCCTGGCTGCCGACGGACACCTTCCCGAACTGCTGCCGATCGCCGGGATACAGGAGTGAGCGCGGGTGGCGGCGGCCTGTGGGGCCGCGCCGAGCAGCAGGACTTCCGCAGCCGGGTGCGCGGCTGCCTGCTGGGCGGGGCGATCGGTGACGCGCTGGGCGCGGGCGTCGAGTTCGACACCCTGGAGGAGATCCGTGAACAGCACGGCCCGCACGGCATCACCGACTACGTGCCCGCCTACGGCCGGCGCGGCGCGGTCACCGACGACACCCAGATGACGCTGTTCACCGTGGACGGGCTCATCCGCGCCCACGTGCGGCGCGACACCGGTGCCTGGCACCCCCCGACCGACGTGCACGCCGCCTACCGTCGCTGGTACGTCACCCAGAAGGACTGGGGCCCCGACGAGCGGCGGGCCGAGGACGGATGGCTGGCCCGCCAGGAGTGGCTCTACGCCCGGCGGGCCCCCGGCCGGGCCTGCCTGAGCGGTCTGGGAGATCCGGTGATGGGCACCGTGGACAGGCCCAAGAACCCGGACTCCAAGGGCTGCGGAACAGTGATGCGCTCGGCACCGTTCGGGCTGCTGGTCGGCTGGGACCCGCAGCTGGTGTTCCAGCTCGGTGTCGAGTGCGCCGTCCAGACCCACGGCCACCCCACCGGGCGGCTGGCGGCCGGAGCGTTCGCGGTGATCGTGCACGCACTGGTGCGCGGCGACGGCCTGGACACGGCGGTGCAGAAGGCACTGGCGCTGCTGGCGGTCCATCCCGGCCACGAGGAGACCACCCACGCCCTGCGACAGGCGCTGGGCGCGGTGCGGCAGGGGCTCCCCGGTGCGGAGCGGGTGGAGGCGCTGGGCGAGGGCTGGACCGCGGAGGAGGCACTGGCCATCGGGGTGTACTGCGCGCTGGTGGCCCAGGACATCCGGCACGGGCTGCTGCTCGCGGTCAACCACGGTGGGGACTCCGACTCCACCGGGTCCGTCTGCGGGAACCTGCTGGGCGCCCTGCACGGCGAGACGGCACTGCCGCCCGGCTGGCTGGCCGAGCTGGAGGGGCGGGCCACCATCCTGGAACTGGCCGACGACTTCGCCATGGAGATCACCCAGGGCCCGGCCCTGCACAGTCCCGGAGGCTCGGTGGCGGGCTGGCTGGAACGCTATCCGAGGGCCTGATCCCCGGACGGGGAGCGAAGTGCCGCGCGGCGCGGACGCCGCGCGGCGGAGCCCGCTCAGGAGCGGTCGAGGCGACCTTGGTCCACCGCTCCCACGAACCGCGACCACGCCGCCGCGGGGAAGCCCAGCCGCGGCCCGGCCGGCTTCTTCGAGTCGCGCACGGCGAGGGCTCCCGCCTCCGGAGACCTCACCTCCACGCACGCACCGTTCCCCGCGGAGTGGGACGACTTGATCCAGTCGGTGGTCATTCTGTGCTCAATGGCCATAGCTGCTCCGGCTCTCTGCGATGTGTCGGGGGCGACCGTACTAGCCCGCAACGACTCCCGACGCGCAGTTTCACCCGACCGAATGACGCCTCAGCAACTCACGCATTCGACTGCGTCACCGGGTGTATGGTTCTCCGTTCGCCCGGTTCCGGGAGGGCGGGGAAGCTCAGGAATTGAGGTGCTCCTCGGCGATCACCGTGATGCGGTCCCTGGTCTGCTCGGGGCTGAGCGCCTGGGCCCGCAGGTGCTCGTACATGACGCTGTAGTTCTGCACCTCGTGCGGCTTCTCCAGATAGAGATCACTGGTGATGCCCTCCAGGTAGACGACCGTCGAATCGGTGGTCTCCGGGAACTCCATTATCGAATACTGGCCGTTCACGCCGGGGTGCGCGCCGGCGGAGAACGGCATCACCTGGAGTGTGACGTGCGGCAGCCGGGAAACCTCCACGAGGTGCTTCAGCTGCTCGGTCATGGTGTCGTGGCCGCCGACGGCCCGCCACAGCGCCGCCTCGTCCACCACCGCCCACAGCCGCAGCGGATTCCTGGTGTCGCTGAGGCGCTGCTGGCGCCGTAACCGCACCTGAACCCTGCTGGCCACTTCCTCCGGGGCGACCTCCGGAAGAGCGCCGGAGATCACCGCGGCGGCGTACGCCGGGGTCTGGAGCAGCCCCGGGACCACCTGGGGTTCGTAGACCCGCAGTGACGACGCGTCCATCTCCAGCCCGATGTAGACGCTGTAGGTCGGGGACAGCTCGGCGAAGGCGTGCCACCAGCCCTGCTGCCGGGACTCCTTCGCCATCTGCATGAGGGACTCGACCAGCCGCTTGTCCTCGACCTCGTAGACCCGGCACAGGTCCCGGACATCGCGCTGGCTGATGCTGCGGCGCCCGTTCTCGAGTCTGCTGATCTTGGACTGGGAGACCAGCAGCCGGTCGGCGACCTCCTCGGCCGTCATGCCGCGGTCCTCCCGCAGGCGGCGCAACTCCTGGCCGAGCCTGCGCCGCCGGACGGTGGGATTGACATTGCCCGCCACGGACTGTGCACCTCCGGAAACTGGTCGGTACGACTCCTGCCAAGCAGCCTGCCATCTCCCGGTGTCCGCGCGCTGCGAAATGACCACAGAGGGTGCCGGAACGCGGGCAAGGGGTGCGGTGGAGGCCGTCACGCGACGGCCGCCACCGCACCCCGTTGCGCTGTGCGGCTCCCGGTGCGGTCTAGTGCGACGACACGGAGGTCCGGACCATGGTCCGGGCGACTCCCCGGCGCCTGCTCTGGTCGGGAACAGGCTGGGCCGACCCGATCGGCGCGGGCGCCGTGGTGTGCGCCTGCTTGCGACCGCGCGCACTGGCCGCCGCGCGGCGTTGCTGTCCGGCGACGCCGTTCTGGACATCCATCACGGCATGGGCCACCAGTCCGCCCATCGGGTCGTGCCGGATGAGATCCCGCAGCCGGGAACGCGAGGAACGGCCCTCGTTCCCGGGATAGAGATGCTTGCCCAGACCGACCGCGTGGGCGAGCGCGGCCAGTGCCGCTGTCCGCGCGTCCGGTGGCGTGCCGGTTCGTATGGCGGTGTCCAGCCTGGCTCTGATCTGGCGGCTCACCGCGGTTTCTGTCGCCTGGTACCGGGTCGTCGGAAGCACCCCGCACATCTGGTTCTCCACGGCGTGGACCATGCCGCAGCGTTCCAGGTGCGTGAGGTACGTCTGGCGCAGCCCCAGCCGGGGCCCGCCTATCCAGTTGACCGCGCGTACCGGGCTGCCCCGACGGCGGAGCAGCTCCAGGGCGCTGTCCAGCGTCGGGTCTCCGGTAGGCCGTGGAAGTACCACGGCGATGCGATCCCCGTCCGGGGCTATCCGTCCTGCGAGAGCCAGCTCGACGAGCTGGGCCCCGGCCAGGCCGAGGTCGAGCGACTGCGGCTGTGCTGTGGTACCCGTGGTCGGGTCCAGAGCCAGAAGCAGCAACTCCTCCGGAATGGTTCTACGACTCCTGCTCATCCATGCCTCCCCGCGTGGATGACAGACAGGGTGACCCCTCTCACATTGTTCTGTCGAGAGTGCGTGATCCTTTTGTAAGGGAACCCGTAGATATGTCGTTCTCGTTCTTCGGACCGGCGGTGCGATTCCGCCGCATCCGGTGTGCGCGGAGGCGGTGCTCCTGAACCGGCAGACTGGTACCGCGTGCGGCGCACGGATGACGAGTGGTGAGGAGACGCGGGTGGTGGGCAAGGCCCCGGACATTTCGGAACGGGATCGGGAGCAGGAGTTGGGGGCGGAGTCATCGGAGAAGACGTCCGGAGGGCCGGAAAAGGTTCCCCAGGACACGGAAGCTCGTGAAAGCCGGGCCGACGAGCCGCGCGAGGACACAGGCGGGAAGCGCGAGGGCGAGCCTCACGACACCGACGTGGAGGACGGTGCCCGTGCCGCTGCCCCGTCGGGCGGGGAGCAGGACGGAGAGGAGCCGCGGCCCCGTGGGTCGGCGGAGAGCCGCGAGTCCGGCAGTGCCCCTGCCAAGGAGCGGCGGGCAGAAGAGCCCGACAGCCTCGACGAAGCTGAGCCGGAGGAAGAGCCGGGGAAGAAGAAGCCGGGGAAGAAGCCGGGCCGGGCCCGGCCGGGCGTCCCCGACCCGAGGATCGCCGGCGCGGACACTCGCGGCGCCTCCGTGAGCGCCGGCGAGCCGGATGCCGACCCGGGGGACGAGGAGGACCCGCCGGCGAAGAAGAAGCCCGCCGGGGCGGAGCCGTCCGCCCCGGAGCCCGCGGGGAAGCCCGTGAAGACGCCGGAGGGGCCCGAGGACGAGTCGTCCGCCGCCTCCGTGAACGCTGGGGGCAGCGGGAGCGCCGGCAAAGCCGGAGCGGCGGGCACGGCGGCGAGCGACGCTGCTGCGGTCCGCGACGCCGCACCGGCCCGCGACGAGGAGGCGGCCTCACGGCAGGGAGCATCCCCGGAGCCGGAGCCGGAGCCGGAGCCGGAGCCGGAGCCGGAGCCGGAGCCGGAGCCGGTGCAGGCGGACGATCCGGGGGAGGGGCCGGAGGCCGGGAAGAGCGAGGACGGCGCCGCGACCGCCGCGAAGGCGGTGGACCAGCCCACCACGGCACTGAAGCTGCCTCCCTCCGGGGGCCGCTCGGGCAAGGACGGCCCCGAGGACGGCCTCGATGACGACCCCGTGGACGGCCCCGGTGGCGCGGCCGTCGACGAGGACCGGCCCTCGGCCGGGCGGGCGGTGGATCAGCCCACGACCGCCCTGAAGCTGCCCCGCTCGGCAACGGACGACGCCGGCAAGGACGACGCCGGCAAGGACGGCGGATCCGCGGCGGTGGATCGGCCCACCGCCGCCTTGAAGCTCCCCCGCGAGCCGGCCGGGCAGGGCGAGGGCGTCGCCGCGACCAGCAAGTTCGTCGCGCTGAAGACGGACGAGGAGATCGCCGCCGCTCGCGGTCCCGCTGCTCCGGCGCCCGCGCGGCCGGGCCCCGCCGCGCCTGCGGAGCCGGAGACGGAACGCGCGCCGCTCGATCTGCTCGCCGAGCTGACGAACAAGCCCGCCCCGCCGCCCACCCCGCTTCGGATCTTCCTGCGCCGGGTCAAGATCTGGACGCCGCTCGTCGTCCTGCTCATGATCGCCTTTGTGGTGGCACAGCTGCTGCGGCCGCTGCCCGCTCCGGAGTTCGAGCTGACAGCTGCCGGGACCTACACCTTCGAGGGCGAGGCCCCGCAGGTGCCGTGGCCGGCCGGTGGTCAGGCCGCGCTGGAGGTGTCCGGCCTGGGGTCCTTCGGGACGTTCGGCGAGCAGGAGCCGGTGCCCATCGCCAGCGTGGCGAAGACCATGACCGCCTACATCATCCTGCGCGACCATCCCGTGCTCGACGGCGAGGACGGTGTGGAGATCCCGGTCGATCAGCTGGCCGAGGACGAGGCGGCGCTGAGCGATGTCGGCGAGTCCACCGTGGAGGTCCGGGCCGGTGACACCATCAGCCAGCGGGAGGCCGTCCAGGCCATCATGATCGCTTCGGGCAACAACATCGCCCGGCTGCTGGCCCGCTGGGACGCCGGGTCGGAGGAGGAGTTCGTCGGGAAGATGAACGCCACGGCGGCCGAGCTGGGCATGAAGAACACCACCTACACCGACCCGAGCGGACTGTCGGCCGAGACGGTCAGTACCGCGGAGGACCAGGTGCTGCTGGCCCGGGAGGCGATGAAGGACCCGCTGTTCCGGCAGGTCGTCAGAATGCCCAGCTACGAGGACAGCCGGGGCCGGCAGCACGGGAACTGGAACCACCTGGTGCCGCTCAACGGCGTCGTCGGCATCAAGACCGGCACCACGACCGCGGCCGGCGGCAATCTGCTGTTCGCCGCCGAGCGGGAGGTGGAGGGCACCACCCAGCTCATCATCGGCGCCGTGCTGTCCCAGCCGCCGCACCCCTCGGACAACTCGATCCTGACGGGTGCCCTGACCGCGAGCGACCAGCTGATCCGGTTCGCTCAGGAACAGCTGCTGACGGCCGGGGTGCTGAGTGCCGGCCAGGTCGTCGGCCATGTGGACGACGGCCTGGGCGGCCGCACCCCCGTGGTGCTGACGGAGGACGTCGAGGCGGTCGGCTGGCCGGGTCTGGAGGTCAGGCTGCGGCTCACCGAGGGCGGCGAGGAGATCCCCGGACGCGCGGACTCCGGTACCGAGGTGGGCAGCCTCACCGTCGGCAGTGGCGCCGGCCGGGTGGAAGTCCCCGTGGTGCTCGGTGAGGAGCTGACCGAGCCCGGGATCGGGGCCCGGGTGACCCGCGTGAGGTGACGCCGACCGCCGCGCGCCCGCACTTTCCCGGATGACCGGGGGTGCGGGCGCGCACCGGCACGCCGTACACGGGGCTGCCCCGGGCAGCCCCCGGCGCGCTACAGTCTGATCCTCCGGGAAGCTGGTGCGGCGTGAGGGGGCGGGCCCGTGGAGTGTCCTTCGTGCGGCTCGGAGAACGGAAGACGACTGAACAACGGCAACTGGGTGTGCGACGACTGTGGCTCGGTCACCGCAGGATGAGGCGGCGTGGCGGGATCTGGACCCGGCCACGCGGGAGCGTCTGGACTTTCTCGACCCGGAGGACTTCACCGTAGGGCCCACGGCGGAGGCCGCGGCCCAGTGGGAGCGCTTCACCGCGATCCTCGACAAGGCGGAGAACTACCGTCCCAGGCTGTGACGGGCGTCCGGCGGGGCGCGTCTGCCCGACGGGCAGGAAGCCCCGGAGTGGCCGGCCTGCTGCTGGACGCCGTCCTGGACTGGGCGCGCGCCGAGCGGGGCGCCGGCCGCATGCTGCTGGAGGTGCACGAGAGCAACGCGCGGGCCGTTGCCTTCTACCGGCGCCGCGGCTTCCGGGCGACCGGAAGGACCACCCCCTGCCCGCCGGCCCCGGGAGGGCGTGAGCCGGAGATGGTCCTGCCTCTGTGACCCCCGCGTCAGGAGGCGCAGGTACCGATCATCTCGCCCAGCCGCTCATGCTCGTCCTCGGTGACGGACAGCCCGTAGGCGTGCTTCACGCCGGTCCAGGCGAGAGCGTAGGTGCACCAGTACTCCTCGACCGGCTCCCACTGGTCGGGCGACTGGTCACCCTTCTCCCGGTTCGACCGGGCGCTGACGGCTATGAGCTGCGGGTTCTCCAGATCGTTGGCGAACTCCCGGCGCCGCTCGCGGTCCCAGGAGTCCGCCCCGGAACGCCAGGCGTTGGCCAGCGGCACGATGTGGTCGATGTCGATGTCGGAGGCGTCCGTCAGCGTGACGCCGTCGAAGGCGCTGTACCACTCACCGGCCACCGGCTGGCAGTCGTCGTTGACCTCGACGTTCTCGCCGTCCCGCAGGAGCACGGTCTGCCGGACGGAGCAGCCGTCCTGGCTCGCCCAGTGCGGGAACTCCTCCCGGGAGTAGCCCGCCATCGAGCCGGGCGGGGCCACCTTCAGCGCGGAGAGCTGTTCCGTGGCCTCCGCGGGAGTCGGCAGACCGGGAAGATCCCCGACGGTGCCCGACGGCGCGGACGGCGACTGAGGGGTCGCGCCGTCGTCCAGCCCGAGTTCTTCCTCCAGGCCGCACCCCGTGAGCGCGGTCGCCCCGACGACCGCCGCCAGGAGTCCGCCCACCAGCTGATGACGCTGCATATCGCCTTGCCCTCGCCCTCGATGAATGGGCCGCCGGCGGAAACCGGCAGCCGCGGTGATCGTACTGTCCGCCGAATGGGGGCAGCAGTGGGCATGGCGGGCGCTCGGATGCTCACCCGTTGTGCGCCGGTGCGCGGGTCACCGGCGGTGGGCGGTCCCCGCCGCGGCGCACCGGATCGGCCGGCCGAAGAACCGGCCGCGCGCCGCCGGGGTCCGGTGGCGCGCGGCCGGGCGGGGCCGTCAGGTGGCCGGAGGGGTCAGGCCGAAACCTTGGAGAACTCCCGCAGGAACGCCTCGTCGAAGGCCTTGAGGTCGTCCGGCCTGCGGCTCGTGATCAGGGTGAACCGGCCGGCCTCGCAGATCTGTACCTGCTGGTCCACCCAGGTGCCGCCGGCATTGCGGATGTCGGTGCGCAGGCTCGGGAACGAGGTGAGGGTGCGGCCGCGCACCACGTCGGCCTCGACCAGCGTCCAGGGCGCGTGGCAGATCGCCGCGACCGGCTTGCCCGCCTCGCAGAACTCCTTCACGAACGCCACGGCCCGCTCGTTCATCCGCAGGAAGTCGGGGTTGGCCACGCCGCCGGGCAGCACCAGCCCGTCGTACTCCGGGACCGAGGCCTCGGTGACGGTCTGGTCCACCGGGAAGGTGCCGGCCTTGTCCAGGTGATGGAACGCCTGGATGCTGCCCCCCTCGGTGGACACCAGCCGGGCCGTGCCGCCGGCTCCGGTCACCGCCTCCCAGGGGTCGGTCAGCTCGATCTGCTCCACGCCCTCCGGCGCCGCGAGAAAGGCGACCTTCACGTCACTCACGTCCTTTCGTGCGTTGGTCCGGCAATATGCTCCGGTATGTCCTCGGTCCGGGTCTCCCCTGCGGGCGCGGTTATGCAGCCCCGGCCCGCATCCGGACGGCCGATCCGCAGACGGGGATCCGGAGGGCACCGGTTCCCGGCGCAGCGTGCCGGTCCGGCGGCCGGGGCGGTGCCGGAACAACGGCACACCCGGCCGCCGAGCCGGGAGCGACCTTGCCTCCGGCAACAACTCGCTTGACCCGTAACGGAGTTGTGCCTCTCGGTGGTCTTCTGATCAAGGGAAGCGGTCTTCCACAATGGCGGGCACCGTCCGGCCGGCAGCGCCCGGCCGCCCCACCCCCGGAGGCGCCTGTGAGACCCCGACGCACCACCGCCGGCACTCGTCCCGTGCCGCCCGTCCCGCCCGTCCGGCCTGCGTCCCCGCGCGCCGGACGGCGCCTGCGCGCGGCTCTGGCGGGTGCCGTGGCCGGCCTGCTCGCAGCGCTCGTCCTCACCTCGGCCCCGGCCGGGCCNCGGAGGTGACGGTCCTGCGCGGGGGAGACGTGCTGCACAGCGGCAGCGGGCACCGCTGCACGCTCGGCTTCAACGCGACCGACGGTGCGCGTCACTTCGGCATCCTGCCCGGCTTCTGCGGTGCGCCGGGAACCACCTGGTTCGCGGACCCGGAGCGAAGGATCCCCGTCGGCACCACCACCCGGTCGTGGTTCCCCACCCGCAACTACTCCCTGATCACCTACACCAACACGTCCCTGACCTACCCCAGCGAGGTGAACGCCGACGGCCGGGTGGTGCGCATCGAGGACGCCCGGGAACCGGCATCCTCGACGCGGATCTGCCACGTCGGCGGTGCGACCGGCCACCGGTGCGGTGCCCTCCTCGGCCCGGGCATCCCGCCGGTCGACCCTGACCACGACTTCCGCTCGGACATCTGCTCCGAGCCCGGCGACGCGGGCGGCCCGGCCTTCCAGGGCAGCTCCGCCGTCGGCATCATCGTCGGCGGCTCCGGCACCTGCGCCACCGGCGGCACCACCTCCTACCTGCGCATCACTCCGGTCCTGTCGATGGCCGGACTGCGTGTCGGCCACTGACGGCGGCATCGCGGCACACGATGTGCCGGAACGCGTCTGCCGAGCGAGAAGACCGCTCCACCACCCCGACGGAGCCCCGCGGCCGGGTGACCCCCGGCCGCACCACATCCCCACGGAGGGCACATGAGACCTGGAACTCCCCCGCACCCCTCGCAACCGCACAGCTCACGACAGCCCGCGGCGGGGAGGCACCGCGCCCGTGCCGTACTGGTGGGGCTGATGTGCGCCGTGCTCGCGGCGCTCGGGCTCGCCGCCGCTCCCGCCGCCGCGGCGGCCGACGCGGCCCCCGCCGCCGACACCAGCCGGCCCGCACCGGCTTCCACCCCCATCCGCGGCGGTGATGTCCTGTACACCGCGGGTGGCTGGTGCGCGGTGAGCTTCAACGCCCGCGGCGGTGCGCGGAACTACGCCGCGATGCCCTCGGGCTGCGGGCAGGTGGGCACCCAGTGGTTCGCCGACTCCCAGCAGACCGTGCCGGTGGCGGTCACCGTCACGACGACGCCCGCCTACACGCTCATCCGCTACACCAGCTCGGACTTCACCTACCCTCCGGAGATCAACGCCGGCGGCACCGTCATCACGGTCAACCAGGTGATCAACCCTGCGGTGGGCCAGCAGGTCTGCCGGTTCGGGTCGTCGACCGGCTGGCTCTGTGGCACCGTGCAGGCCCTGAACCAGACGGTCAACTACCCCCAAGGCACCGTCTACGGGCTGATCCGGACGACCATGTGCCCGGACCCGTACAGCCGGGGTGCCGTCCTGGCGTCCGGCCGGCTCGTCGGTGTCGTCGTCGGCGGCTCCGGCAGCTGCATAAGCGGCGGAACCACCTTCGTGCTGCCGGCTGTACAGATCCTGAGCGTGCACGGCTTGATGCTCGGCTGACGAGCCTGTCAGGAGCCCTCTCCGGCCGGAACGGCGGCGGACAGCCCGTCGCCGTCCCGGCCGGGCCCGACGGTCTCCTCCGGCTCTCCGGGCCCGTGCTCCTCACTCCATTCCGGTTCGTCCGCCCAGTCCGGCTCCTCGGGCCATTCCGCGTCCGGCGCGGGGGCCGTCCCCGTCTCGGACGCGGTCTCCGGTGTCGTCTCCGGCGAACTCCGCTCCGCCGCCCCCTCCGGGGGCCCGGCGAGCAGGTCGAGGATCCGCTGACCGTACTTGGCCAGCTTGTTCTCGCCGACGCCGTTGACGGCGGCGAGCTGCTCCATGGCCGCCGGGGCGGACACGGCGATCTCCCGCAGGGTCGCGTCGTGGAAGATCACGTAGGCGGGCACGCCCTGTTCGCGCGCCGTCGCCGCCCGCCACGCGCGGAGCCGCTCGAACACCGGCAGGGCCTCCTCCGGGAGCTCCACCGGGGCTGCCCGGCGGCCGGTTCCGGATGCCGCACCGCCCGCCGTCCTCGCCGGCTTCTTCGCCCGCTCGGGCTCCTTGCGCAGCGGAACCTCGCGGTCGCCCCGCAGGACCTCCCCGGCGGCATCGGTGAGCGAGAGCGTGCCGTACTCGCCCTCGACGGCCAGCAGGCCCTGGGCGAGCAGCTGCCGCACCACGCCCCGCCACTCGGTCTCCCGCAGGTCCGCGCCGACACCGAAGACGCTCAGCGCGTCATGATCGTGCTGGATGACCTTGGCGGTCTTCCTGCCGGTCAGGATGTCGATGATGTGCCCCGCTCCGAACTTCTGGCGGCGCTCCCGGTGCAGCCGCACCACGGCCGACAGCACCTTCTGCGCGGCGACCGTGCCGTCCCAGGTCTCGGGCGGGGTCAGGCAGGTGTCGCAGTTGCCGCAGCGGTCCGCGGCCCGCCCGCGCTGCCCGAAGTAGGCCAGCAGCCGGCCCCGCCGGCACTCGACGGTCTCGCACAGCGCCAGCATGGCGTCCAGATGGGCACCGAGCCGGCGCCGGTGCGCGTCGTCGCCCTCGGAGCCCTCGATCATCTTGCGCTGCTGCACCACGTCCTGGAGCCCGTAGGCGAGCCAGGCGGTGGAGGGCAGCCCGTCCCGGCCCGCGCGGCCGGTCTCCTGGTAGTAGCCCTCGACCGACTTGGGCAGGTCCAGGTGCGCGACGAAGCGGACGTCGGGCTTGTCGATGCCCATGCCGAACGCGATGGTGGCCACCACCACCAGCCCGTCCTCGCGCAGGAACCGCGACTGGTGCGCGGCGCGGGTGCGGGCGTCCAGCCCCGCGTGGTACGGCAGCGCCTCGATGCCGCTGCGGGTGAGGAACTCGGCCGTCTTCTCCACCGAGGACCGCGACAGGCAGTACACGATGCCCGCGTCGCCGGCGTGTTCCGAGCGCAGCAGGTCCAGCAGCTGCTTCTTCGGCTCCTGCTTGGGCACGATGCGGTACTGGATGTTGGGCCGGTCGAAGTCGGCGACGAAGTGGCGGGCGTCCTGGAGCTTCAGCCGGGAGGCGATCTCGGTGTGGGTCGCCTCGGTGGCCGTCGCGGTCAGCGCGATCCGCGGCACGTCGGGCCAGCGCTCGGCCAGCGCCGACAGCATGAGGTAGTCGGGCCGGAAGTCGTGCCCCCACTGGGCCACGCAGTGCGCCTCGTCGATCGCGAACAGCGCCACGTCCCCGCGGTCCAGCAGCCGGGGGGTGGCGTCCGAGCGCAGGCGCTCGGGGGCGAGGTAGAGCAGGTCCAGCTCCCCGGCGGCGAACTGGGCCTCCGTGACGCGGCGCTCGTCGAAGTCCTGCGTGGAGTTGAGGAAACCCGCCCGCACGCCCAGCGCGCGCAGCGCGTCGACCTGGTCCTGCATGAGGGCGATGAGCGGGGAGATCACCACCCCGGTGCCCTTACGGACGAGCGAGGGAATCTGGTAGCACAGCGACTTCCCGCCGCCGGTGGGCATCAGGACCAGCGCGTCGCCGCCGGCGGCCACGTGCTCGATGATCTCCTGCTGTTCGCCGCGGAAGGAGTCGTAGCCGAAGACACGCCGCAGCACGTCCAGAGCTTCACCCGGTGCACGGCCGTTCTCCAGGTCACTCATCCGGCCATCCTAGGAGTACGGCGGATCCGGCCGGGAACCGTTCTCCGCGTCCCGCCGGACGGCCGAGCGCACGACGGCCGGCGACGCGCCGGGTGCGCGCCGGATCGTGCCGCCGGTGTCAGGTCTTCCGGGCGGGCAGCGCCCGGCGGGCGGCGCGGGCGACCCGGACGCGGGGCCCGGCCAGTTTCGCGCGCCGGCGCCGGGCGCGCTGCGGACGGGTCCGCGACGCCGCCGGACGCACCGTGCGCCGGCTGCCGCGCGCCGGCGCCGGCGGAGCGGCGGACGGCTCGGGCCGCCGCTCGGTCTCCTCCGCCGCGGGGACCAATCCGCGGGCGCCTGCGGGCCGCATGGCCTGCAGCCACGCCGTGCGCAGCCGGTCCAGCTCCGCGCGCTCGGCGGGACCCCAGGGCCGGGCGCCGTGCAGGCGCACATACCGGCGGATCGCCTCGTTCGCGGCGGCAGCATCCTGACGCGACGGGACGCGGACGGGGGTTGCGGACATGAGAAGAGCATACGGGCAGCGACCGACAGTCACTACCCGATACTGGCCGGTTGCATAAGAGGGGCGTACGCCCGGCGCACGAGTCGCCGAGAAGAGGGGGCGGCGGACCGCGCATCCGCGCATCCGCCGCCCCCGGGGCACTCCCCGGCGCGCCCTGTCCTGCCGCCGGGGCCTACCTCAGATAGGGACCGTCCGAACCGATCTTCCCGGGCGCGTCGTTCGACCCGCCCAGGTCCAGGACGTAGGCCCGCAGATTGCCGGTGCCCGGCGCGCCCACCGACAGGGATCCGCCGGTCACGGTCCGGACGTCGCCGGTGACCGCGTCCCGGTAGGTTCCGTCCGGGATGCCCGACCAGGTCGCCCCGTGCGAGACGGTCACCAGCACGAAGCTGTCCACGCCGCTTGCCGCGTCGGTGTAGCGGCGCTTGAACGCCATCTCCCCGCTGACTCCCTCCGTCGAGTACTGCCCCTTCTGCAGGGCGGGGATCTCCCGGCGGATGAGGTTGAGCCGCTGCACGTGTTTCACCAGCGGCTTCTGCAGGGTCTGCGCGACCGGGCCGCTCGCCTCGGCGACCGTGCCGAAGCCGGAGGCCGTGACGCTGCCGGCGATCTCGTCGCCGTAGTAGGCGCGCCCGGTGGTCTCCAGCGGGCAGCTCGGACCGCAGTCGATCTGCGCGCCTTTCCGGAACTCGGTCTCGGAGCCGTAGTACAGCGTCGGGATGCCGCGGAAGGTCCACATCAGCGACATGTTCTCCGCCCAGGCGTCGGTGCCGCCGGTGTACCGCTCGTGGCTCTTGTTCGGGCCGAAGTCGTGGCTGTCCACGTACACCACGTTGTACGTCGCGTCGTTGACGGAGTCGTCGGAGTCCTTTCCGTTGTGGAAGGCGTTGCGGGCGTCACCGAAGTTCATGTGCATCCGCATGTCGATGATGTGCATGCCGGAGAACCGGCTGTGGTCCGGCGTGCGGTAGCTGTTGCCGTCCAGGAAGGCGTTGGCCGAGACCGGCTGCCCGGCCGGGCCCAGCCCGTTCTCGTGCTCGTACTCCTCCAGCGCCGCCGTCGCGTCGTCCGCGCTGTACTGCGCCCGGGGCTGCCAGGTGAAGAACTGCGCCGAGTGATTGACCGAGCCGCGGTTCCACTTGTCGTTGACGAACGCCGCGACCTCGCCGAACACGAAGAAGTTGCGCGCCTTCTCCGCGCCGAAGCGCTGGGTGACCCGCTGCTCGATGGCCGGCAGGAAGTGCCGGGTCCAGATCACCCGGGGGACGTGCACCGCGGTGTCCACCCGGAAGCCGTCCACGCCCATGTCGATGTACCTGTTGTAGGCGCCGATCAAATAGTTCTGCACGGCGGGGTTCTCGGTGTTGAAGTCCGCCAGGTCGTCGTGCAGCCAGCAGCTGCGGGAGTCCTCGCCCTCCCAGTTGCCGATCCAGCACTGGTGGTAGTACTCCTCGGGGAACATCTCCGAGGTCGGGCTCGGCCACTGGCAGTTGTAGATCCGGTAACCCTCCGGGCTGGTGTGCGGGGTGGGCTTGCCCCAGTCCACGCAGGTGTTGCCGCTGGGCTCCTGGGTGGACCACAGGTCGCCGTTCCAGTACGACTTCCCCGACTTGGGCTCCACGGTCAGCCCGTCGTAGGCGAAGTCCTCGTTGGGCTCGTCGTACAGCCAGCTCCACTGCTCGTCCCGGACCCCGTAGGCGGTGGGCACGAACAGCCCCTTGGCGCCCCAGCGCGAGGAGTGGTTGTAGACCACGTCCTGGTAGATCTTCATGCCCTTGGCGTGCGCCGCGTTGATCAGGTCCTGGTACGAGGCGCCCGCCGATTCGAGGCGGGGGTCGACCCGGTAGAAGTCCCAGCCGTGGTAGCCGTGGAAGTCGTAGTCCGACCGGTTCAGCACCACCGGGGTGATCCACACCGCGGAGAAGCCCAGGCCCTTGATGTAGTCGAGCCTCTCGATCAGGCCCTTGAAGTCGCCGCGGAACATCGGGTCGTCGTAGTCGGCGTTGCCGGACCGCTCGTGCTGGCTGCCGCCGCGGTTGTTGGAGCTGTCGCCGTCGTAGAAGCGGGCGGTCATCACGAAGTAGATGGGGTCCTCGCGCGGGTCGGTGCCCAGCGGCTCCCCGGCGGCGGGGGCCCCCGGGGCGTCCCCGGTGGTCACCGTGACCGGGGCGGACTCGGCGGAGAGGTTCCCGGCCGCGTCCTTGGCCCGCACCGTGTAGGTGTAAAGGGTCCTCTCCTCCAGGTTCGCGTCCGAATGGACCGTCGAGGCGGTGTCCGTGACCACCGTGCCGGTGCCTCCGCCGGTCCGTGTCACCCGGTAGCCGGTGACCGCCACGTTGTCGGTGGACGGTCCCCAGCTGAGGACGACCGACACCCCCTCGGCCGAGGCCGTGACCCCGGAGGGAACCGTCGGCGCCTCGGTGTCCGGGGTGTGCCCGGCACACGGGTCGTCCGCGTCCGGCGTCACCACCCGGTCCTCGACCGTGCTGACCCCGGCCGTCAGGGTGTAGTCCCGGCCGTTGTTGTTGTCCCAGGTGCCGTTGCCGTTGTTGAAGGCGGCGGTCAGCCCGGTGGCCTCGCCCAGGGCGACGGTGTGCCGCATCCATCCCGGGCAGACCTCGGTCATGCCCAGGCCCGGGACGTCCGTCCAGCTGCCGCCGTCCGGCCGGTAGTGGATGTTGGCCGCCCCCCAGCCCAGCGTGCCGGTGCCGAACCAGACGGTGGCCTCGTTGCCGCCGCCCCCGTCCGGGTCGTCACCCCCGGCGCCGCCGCACGGGTCGGTGTGCGAGATGCGGCCGTCCCGGACGGCGATCGAGCCCGTCCCCAGGTCGTAGTCCTCGCCACCGTTGTTGTCCCAGGTGCCGGACCCGTCGTTGAACGCGGCCCGCAGCCCCCCGGCGGAGCCGAGCTCCACGGTCGCCGTCACCCAGCCGGGGCAGGACGACTCCATCGCCGCGCCGGGCACGTTGGTCCATTCACCCCCGTCGGGGGCGTAGTGCAGGTAGTAGGCGTCCCAGTCACGGGACGCGGTCCAATAGTGGACGGTCGCCCGGTCCGCCCCGCCCGCGTCCTCCGCCGCGGAGGCGGCGGCGGAGGGGACGGCGGCATCCGCGGCGGTCGGGCCACCGGGGGCCGGGGCACCGGTCGCCGGCAGGGCCACCAGCAGGCCCAGGACCGGCGCGGCGACCCCCGTCAGGAGACGTCTGCGCAGCCAGCGTGTCATGTCGATGCGGCTCTCCTCGATCAGGACCGCCCACGGGCGGTCTCAGGAATGACGAGCCGTCAGCTGCGCGCCTCAACTCCGGCACTCGATCGCAAGAACTTGCGAAATCTCTTGCAACGAGGGGAGGTTACTGCCGCCCGCCCGGCCTGTGAAGAGGTCTCGCACGTCCGAGGCCACTGACCGCGGAGCAGCCGGCCTCCCGTCACGCCTGCCCCTCCTCGGCCCCGGCGTCGGACTCCGGACCACGGACTTCGACATCGCGGAGGCCGTCGCCCGGCTCGGCCGGGAATCCTCCTGCTCCGGCATCGCCGAGTGGGCCGACTATTCCCGCGCGACCGCGCGACCGCGCGCCAGACGTCGTCGCCCTCACCGCCTTCGCGCCCCGGGACGGACGCGACGGCACCCCGTGAAGAAACCTCCACTTCCCGCGGGTGGGGCAGGACCGCGGATTCACCGCGTCCGGACCGGTGCGCCCGGCGGCTTTCCGGGAGAGAATCGCGACGTTGAACCCTTAACGACAGCGAGGTCGGGGGTGATCCGTGGCAGCGCCCGTGGAGCTTTCGCGGCGGCGGACGGAGCTGGAGCACACGTGGTCCCGCTGGGTGCCCGCGCTGAAGGAGGCCGCCCGCTCCCCGGCCGGCCCGTCGCCCCGCCCGGAGGTCACCGCGTCCTGGGCCCGCTCGCTGAACACCGTCGACCCGCGCCGGGACAGCGCGCCGGTCACCGACGGAGGCACGGTCCACCCCCGCTGGTCCGCCTCGCCGCTGCGCGGCCCGGTCACCGCCGTCTCCCACGAACTGCACAGCATCGCCGAGGACGCGGGCTTCATCGCCGCCGTCACCGACGAGACCGGCACCATCCTGTGGACCTGCGGCGGCCGCGTCATGCGACGGCAGGCCGAGCGCGTCAACTTCGCCCCCGGAGGGCGGTGGAACGAACAGGCCATGGGCACCAACGCGCTCGCCCTCGCACTGCGCACCGGCCGGCCCAGCACCGTGTTCTCCGCCGAGCACCTCGTCGCGGCCCTGCACGGCTGGGTCTGCTACTGCGCCCCGATCCACGCTCCGGACGGACGCGTGCTCGGCGTCCTGGACCTCTCCAGCACCTGGGACCGCTCGCACCCGCTGGCGATGTCGGCCGTGCGCACCCTGGTGTCCTCCATCGAGTCCGCGCTGCGCACCGGGCAGCACACCGCCCCCGCGCCCCCGTCGCCGGAACCCCGTCGCGACGGCCTGCGCCTGACCTGCCTGGGCGACGCCGAGGCCGTGTGCGACGGCAGGCCGCTGCGCCTGCGCCCCCGGCAGCTGGAGATCCTGACGCTGCTGGCCCTGGAACCCCGCGGCTTCTCGCCGGAAGGGCTGCGCGACGCCCTCTACGGCGAGCAGCCGGTCACCGCCTCCACCCTGAAGGCGGAGGTCTCCCACCTGCGCCGGGCGCTCGGCGGCTGCCTGACCACCCGCACCTGGGCGCTCACCCGCGCGGTGGACTGCGACGCCGTCGCCGTGCTGCGCGCCCTGGACGCCGGGGACACCGACGGCGCCCTGCACCGGTACCAAGGGCCGCTGCTGCCCCGGTCGGAGGCACCCGGCGTGGTGGCCCGGCGGGAGCACCTTCAGGTGGCGATGCGCTCGGCGGTGCTGGCGGGCGGCAGCCCGGAGCACGCCCTGCGCTACGGCGAACTCGTCCCCCACGACATCGAGATCCACGAGCACGCGCTGCGCGTGCTGGCCCTCGGTGACCCGCGGCGGGCGGTCGCGGCCGCCCGCCTGAGCACCGCGCTGCGGTACTGAGCCCGGCGCCCGGAACGGCCGCCGCGCGGACGCCAACCTTTCACCAACCCCCGGGCCCCACAGTGCCTCCACGGGGTGCGACGGCCACCGCACCCCCACCGCACGCGATCGAGGAGCCGCACCATGGTCTACGCGCAGCCCGGCACCGAGGGCAGCATCGTCAGCTTCGCCTCCCGGTACGACAACTGGATCGGGGGCGAGTGGGTCGCCCCCGTCAAGCAGCAGTACTTCGACAACCCCTCCCCGGTGACCGGCAGGACGTTCTGCCAGGCCGCCAGGTCCACCGCGGAGGACATCGAACTGGCACTGGACGCCGCGCACGCCGCGGCCGTCACCTGGAACCGCACCTCCGCCACGGAACGGTCGGTGATCCTCAACAGGATCGCCGACCGGATCGAGGAGAACCTGGAGAAGCTGGCCGTCGCCGAGACCTGGGAGAACGGCAAGCCGGTCCGGGAGACGATGGCGGCCGACCTGCCGCTGGCCGTGGACCACTTCCGCTACTTCGCCGGGGTGATCCGCGCCCAGGAGGGCAGCATCGGCGAGATCGACGGGGACACCGTCGCCTACCACTTCCAGGAGCCGCTGGGCGTGGTCGGACAGATCATCCCGTGGAACTTCCCGCTGCTGATGGCCACCTGGAAACTGGCCCCCGCGCTGGCCGCCGGCAACTGCGTGGTGCTCAAGCCGGCCGAGCAGACCCCGGTCAGCATCCTCGTGCTGATGGAGCTCATCGCCGACCTGCTGCCGCCCGGCGTCGTCAACGTGGTCAACGGCTTCGGCGCCGAGGCCGGCAAGCCGCTGGCCTCCAGCCCGCGGGTGGCCAAGGTGGCGTTCACCGGCGAGACCACCACCGGGCGGCTGATCATGCAGTACGCCAGCGAGAACATCGTCCCCGTCACCTTGGAGCTGGGCGGCAAGAGCCCGAACAT
This sequence comes from Streptomyces sodiiphilus, assembly GCF_039529215.1. NCBI lineage: Bacteria > Bacillati > Actinomycetota > Actinomycetes > Kitasatosporales > Streptomycetaceae > Streptomyces > Streptomyces sodiiphilus. The sequence goes on from NZ_BAAAMJ010000020.1 coordinate 61,561, forward strand.
CTTCCTGGACGACGTGACGGCCGCCGACGACGACTACCTGGACAAGGCCGTCGAGGGCTTCGTGATGTTCGCGCTCAACCAGGGCGAAGTGTGCACCTGCCCGTCCCGTGCGCTGATCCACTCCTCGGTGTACGACGCCTTCATGGAGCGCTGCGTGGCGCGCACGAAGGCCATCGTCGCGGGCGACCCGCTGGACCCGGCCACCATGATCGGAGCCCAGGCCAGCAACGACCAGTACGAGAAGATCCTGTCCTACCTGGACATCGGCCGGCAGGAGGGCGCCGAGGTCCTCACCGGCGGCGGACCCCGCACGGTGGAGGGCTGCGAGGGCGGCTACTACATCGAGCCGACGATCTTCCGCGGCACCAACGACATGCGGATCTTCCAGGAGGAGATCTTCGGCCCGGTGGTCTCCGTCACCACCTTCGACACCGTGGACGAGGCGCTCACCATCGCCAACGACACCCTCTACGGGCTGGGCGCCGGCGTGTGGACCCGGGACGGCAACACCGCCTACCGCCTGGGCCGCGAGATCAAGGCCGGACGCGTGTGGACCAACTGCTACCACGCCTATCCCGCGCACGCGGCGTTCGGCGGCTACAAGAAGTCCGGCATCGGCCGCGAGAACCACAAGATGATGCTCAGCCACTACCAGCAGACCAAGAACCTGCTGGTCAGCTACTCGCCGAAGAAGCTCGGCTTCTTCTGATGACCGGCCGGACACCGCGCACCGCCCGGGTCGCGCTGACGCCGGCGGCGGACTGGGTGGAGCGGCTGACCGCCGTGCACGGGCCGGTCGAGTTCCACCAGTCCGGCGGCTGCTGCGACGGGAGTTCGCCGATGTGCTACCCGCGCGGCGAGTTCCGGGTCGGCGCGTCCGATGTGCTGCTGGGGTACATCGCCGGCGACGTGCCGTTCTGGATGAGCGCGGACCAGTACGCCTACTGGAAGCACACCCATCTGACGGTGGACGTGGTGCCGGGGCGGGGCAGCGGATTCTCCCTGGAGGCCCCGGAGGGCGTCCGCTTCCTGATCCGCTCCCGCCTGCTGACCGAGGAGGAGCTGCGGCTCATCGAGGCCGAGCCACCGCTCCCCACCGGATCGGGGCCGCCTCCGCCTCCGGCCTGAGGGCCCCTTCGGGCCGGCGTCTCCCCGCGCCGCCCGGCGCCCCCACCCGAGAGGGGCCCTCCTCCCGCGCCACCCGGCACGGGAGGAGGGCCCCTCACTCGTCTCCGGACAGGGCCGCGCCGCAAGAACTGCGGGGTTCATTACTGGCGCCTGCGAGGCGATCTCGTCATGGACGTCATCCGTCGCCGGTGGACCTCGTGGCGCGGCCGGGCCGTGGAGCGGCTGGTCCGGGAGTCGCTCGCGCGGCTGGTGCCGGTGGGGGAGGTCCCGGCGGCCCCGGTGATCGGTGGCTACTGGACGCGGAGCAATGACGTGGAGATCGACATCGTGGGGGCGGACCGAGGGCCGGTGGCCGAGGAACTGCGCTTTCTCGGCTCCGTCAAGTGGCTGGAGAACTCCCCCTTCGACGCCCACGACCTGTCCGCCCTGCACAAGCACCGGGCGGCCGTGAGCGATCTGCCCGTACCGCTCGTCGCCGTCTCCCGCGGCGGGTTCGCCACCCGCGGGCTCGCCGGGGCCTTCGGCCCCGAGGAGCTGCTGGCCGCCTGGCAGGCCTGAGACGGGCCCGCCCCGGTCGCCGCACGCCGGGGGAACGCCGGTCAGCGGGCCCGGCGAGGGCCGCGCGGCCACACGAAGAAGACGGCGACCGCCGCCACCAGGCCCACCACGGCGGCGGCCCGCATCGTCCCGGCGACACCGGAGGTGAACGCCTCGGTGGCCACGCGGGCGACGGTCTCCCGGATGTCGGACGGCAGCGAGGCGATCGCCTCGTGGAACGAGGAGGAGTTCACCAGCGCCTCCTTGGCCTGAGAGACCTCCTCCTGGGAGAGACCCGAGGCGCGGACGACGTCGTCCCCTTCGCGCACGGTGATGCCACGGGCCGCGGCGGAGAACCCGGCGACCCCCAACGCGCCGCCGAGCATGCTGGACATCTTGAAGACTCCGGCGGCCGTTCCGGACAGATCGGCCGGTACCTCGCCCACCGCCGTGTCGGCCACCGGGGTGCTCACCAGGCCCAGCCCCAGGCCGGTCACGAAGAGCCCGCCGGCCAGCAGCCACGTCGTGGTGTCGTCGCCGAGTGCACCGAGGCCCGCCAGGCCGACGGCCGCCAGAAAGAGTCCGAGCACCACGGGCGGCCGTCCGCCGCCCAGGCGGTTCTCCAGCCTCCCGCCCAGCGGAATGCACAGAAAGACCCCGGCTGTGGCGGGCAGCAGCAGCGCCCCGGCCTCCACGGGGTCGTAGCCGCGGACGTTCTGCAGCCAGAGCACCAGGAGGAAGCTGAGCCCGGCGTAGAGGACGTTCATCGTCAGGTTGGCCGTGAGCGCTCCGTCGTACGTCCGGATCCGGAACAGCTTCAGGTCCACCAGAGGACGGCGCACCCGCCGTTCGATCCGGATCCAGGCGGCGGCGAGCACGACGGCCGCCACCAGCAGGCCCACGGTCAGCGGGCTCGTCCAGCCGGCGTCCGGCCCTTCGGTGAGCGCGTAGAGCAATGCGAAGACCGCGAGGCCGACAGCGGCCAGGCCCGGCACGTCGATGTGACGGGAGACCCCGGTGTCGCGGGACTCGGGAGTGGTCAGCCGCACCACCGTGAGGGTGACGACGGCCAGCGGGATGTTGATCCAGAACAGCCACTGCCAGCCGAACGCGTCGGTGAGCGCGCCGCTGATCGCCGGGCCGACGGACAGCCCTCCCCAGGCCACCGCCTGCCACACCCCGAAGGCGGCCACCTCGGCCCGCCCCGAGAACTCGCGGGGGATCAGGGCCAGTGAGGCCGGGAGGACCAGGGCGGCCCCGATGCCCATGAGCCCCCGCCCGACGATCAGCCACGCCGCCGTGGGCGCGAGGGCCGCGAGCACGGAGAAGGCGGTCAGCAGAAGCGTTCCCACCTGCAACATCAGGCGGCGGCCGAAGAGGTCCGCGAACCTGCCGCCCGCGATCACCAGCGCTCCGGTGACAAGGCTGAAGGCGTTGTTGGCCCACTGGAGGGTGGTCATGCTGCTGTGGAACTCGTCGGCGAGGGTCGGGATCGCCACCGCCAGCCCGCTGAACGCCAGCCAGACCATTCCCGCGGCCCCGCAGACCGCGAACAGTGAGATCCACCGCTCGGCCGGGGCGGTGGTGCTTCCCGTTGAACCCTGGCGCATGACGACGCTCCCACGGTGGTGCCGGCGCTCGGAGACAGGCGGCCCCTGCGTCACCGGCCGCATTCGGAGAGTAGTGACGCGCGTGCGGCGCGTGTTCCCGGCGCGCCGGAAGCGGCCCGGCCGGGCCCGGAGTGTCCTCCGCTGCCCGCGAGGCAGAGTGCTCCGAAAGGTTTCCGGAAAGTATCGGCAGGGGTCGCGCTTGCCGTGGTCGTCCCTCCACGCCGACTCCAGATTTCTGCCGCCTTCGAGGTCCCGGGAGTCCCTTTGAACAGCAATAACCCCTCAACGGGCGTTACTCGCCCGAGGGTTGAGCTATCGGAAATTCTCCGGGAACTGTTGACAGTCCGTCGGACCGACCCAACACTGTCGCCATCGACAGGCCGTCACGGCTGTCGGTCCGGACCACCTGCCGTGGCCCGGTCGCGCGTTCACCGTTCCGCACGGCGGACGCACTCACCCACCGTCGTCGTACGACGCCGGCACGCGGTGGCCGAACCCTGGCCACCGGCAGCGCCGTCGGCTCGTATCACGCTGCCTGGCTTCCCCGCCAGCCTTCAGAAGAAGGAAGGAAGCACGCATGAACGACGCACTGTCCTCTCCGAAGAAACACAGACCCGGCCGAATCCGGCGTCTGCTGAAGACCCGGCTGCTCAGCCGCGCCAGGCTGATCGTCGCCGGCGTGTCCGCCGCGCTGATCGCGGTCGCGGTGCTCCCGGCCGGCACCGCACACGCCAACCCCATCACCTCGAACCAGACCGGGACCCACGGCGGGTACTTCTACTCGTTCTGGACCGACGGCGGTGGTTCCGTCTCCATGAACATGGGCTCCGGCGGCAACTACAGCACCAACTGGAGCAACACCGGCAACTTCGTCGTCGGCAAGGGCTGGCGCACCGGCAGCCGGATGAGCGTGAACTACTCCGGGACGTTCAACCCCTCCGGCAACGCCTACCTGGCGCTCTACGGATGGGCGAGGAACCCCCTGGTCGAGTACTACATCGTCGACAACTGGGGCACCTACCGGCCCACCGGCACCTTCAAGGGCACGGTCACCAGCGACGGCGGCACGTACGACATCTACGAGACCACGCGCTACAACTCCCCCTCCATCGACGGTACGCAGACGTTCCAGCAGTACTGGAGCGTCCGCCAGACCAAGCGGACGGGCGGCACGATCACCACCGGTAACCACTTCGACGCGTGGGCCAGGGCCGGGATGCCCCTCGGCAACCACGACTACATGATCATGGCGACCGAGGGCTACCAGAGCAGTGGCAACTCCAACATCACCGTGGGCGGCTCCGGTGGTGGCGGCGGTGGCGGTGGCGGCGGAGGGGGTGGCGGCGGCGGTGGCGGCTGCTCCGCGACCTTGTCCGCGGGTGAGCAGTGGGGCGACCGCTACAACCTCAACGTCTCGGTCTCCGGCTCCAGCAACTGGACCGTGACGATGAACGTTCCCTCCCCGGCGGAGATCATCGCCACCTGGAACGTCCAGGCGACATGGCCGAGTCAACAAGTCCTGACAGCCAGACCGAACGGCAACGGAAACAACTGGGGTGTCACCATCAGACACAACGGCAACTGGACCTGGCCATCGGTCTCCTGCACAGCGAACTGACCCGGGCCGGGTGACCACCTGACCCGTCGGGGGGGGGGCGCCNCATCCACCGATAAGTCGATTGTCGTATCAAGTGTTTAAACTCCGGCCGTGGGCAACGGAGCGATCTCGCGCAGCGACATCCTGAAGACACTTGACGAGTACGACGAACTCGGCCGCGAGGTGTTCCTACGGAAGTACGGCTACCGGAAGGCCCACACCTACATCCTTGTCCACGAGGGCAAGGAGTACGACTCGAAGGCCATCGCCGGGGTGGCGCACAAGTACCGGTACGGCGAGCCGCTGACGCCACAGGATCTCAGCGGAGGTGTCGGCCACGCGGTGGACTGGCTGATACGCGAGGGCTTCACCGTCGAAGCCGTTCACGGGCGGGAGTGGACACGCGACGAGCTCATCCTGATCTGCGACCAGGTCGCCAGGAATGAATGGAAGGACCTGGCGATGAAGGACCCCCGCATCGCCGAGCTTTGCGACCTCCTGAGTCTCCTCGTGCCCAGCCCGGAGCAGAGGCCCGACACCGGCAGCCGCCTCACCGACGAGGTGTCCCGAACGACCTCCGACATCGCGAAGCACCGCTCGGGTCGGCAAAGCTCAGCCGGCAGACAGCGGTTGGTGCTCGACGTCCTGGATGACTTCCTCAGCCGACCCACCGAGATGGCTCGCGCCGCACAACTCCTGCGCGACGGACTGCGGAACGGCTCCCTCCATCCGGCGCGGCCCGGGGACGACGAGAACGACAACAGTGAGGAGGAGTTCAGCGCGCCGGAAGGCCGCACCCTGTACCGGCGTCACCGCACACGTGAGCGCAGCAGGGCACTGCGTTCACGGAAGATCGCCACCGTGCTCAGAAGCGGCGGCACCCTCGCCTGCGAGGTATGCGACTTCGACTTCGGCGCGGTCTACGGCGAGCGCGGCGAAGGCTACATCGAATGCCATCACGTGGTTCCCCTGCACGAAGCGGGCGAGGGGACCACACGTCTCTCGGACCTCGCCCTGATCTGCTCCAACTGCCACCGCATGATCCACCGCGCGGCCCCCTGGCCCACCCCGGCCCAGCTCCGCGCAACCCTCCGCTGAGAGCCGGCTCAACCCGGGACGGCCGACGTCCCTCCCCGGCGGGACTCACAGACTCCGGAACATGACATGGAGCCCCACCCGCCCGTGCTCCGGGTGATCGAAGGCTCCGGGGACCGTCCCGATCACCTCGAAGCCCAGCGACTTCCACAGATGCACCGCCGGGGCGTTGACCTCCACGACCGCGTTGAACGTCATACCACTGAATCCCTGCTCCCGGCACCAGGCAATGGCGTACTGCCCGAGCGCCCGCCCGATGCCCCGGCCCTGGTGTGCGGGATCGACCAGGAACGAGGCCGTGCCGATGTGCGACCCACGGCCCGGACGGTTGGGCCCCATCTTGGCCGACCCGACGATCTCGCCCCCGTCCACGGCGACAACGGTGCGGCCCGGCGGCTGCTCCATCCACCAGGGCTTCGCCTCGTCCGGGGATTGCCGCTCGGGGAACGGGTAGGTCCTGCCCGCCGCCATGATCGTGGCGTAGAACGGGTAGATGCCCGGCCAGTCGTCGTCAGTGGCGACGCGGATCTCCATGCCGCCGAAGATACGCCGAAGGACCGGCAGGCGCTCCGGCTTTTCCCGGGAAGAGACTCTCCGCGCCCCAATCGGAACGAACCCCGCGAAACACGGATGGGCAGAGCACTGATCTCCGCAGCGCATCGCCGACAGGCACGTGGGTATCGGTGTCGCCTACGGCCTCGAGCTCGAGTCCGTCCTTGACCAACTCGGCGTCCCGGGCCCAGTGGGTGTGGCAACACTCACCGAATCCGCCTGCGATCGCTTCCCGGCCCCGACTCTCAGGAGACGGTGCCGGGACTTTCGCACTCGAGCAGCTCGCGGGCTGCACGAACGGCTGCTTCCTTCAGCCGCTCCAGAGGTATGTCCCACGTCTCGTCCCAGTCCTCCAGCTGTACGGCGCATGCGACGACTGAGGCAAGTTCGCTGGGATAGTCGAGGGCAATGGCTACTTCGGCCCAGATGAGGTCGGCGCCGGTTGCCGGGTCCAGAGAACCATCTACGATCTGCGCGGCCAACCAGTATGCCAAGGCCCACTTGGCGGCCATCGGATCGGCAGGAGCATCGAAGCCGATGCCCAGCTCTTCCGCCAGGTGGCCGAACAGTTCCTGAGCCTCGTGCTCCTCGCGGCGACCGAGGCCGGCCAGGAGCGGGAGCGAGGGCGAGTCGATGCCGGCCAGGAGCGCGTCGAGGGCAGCTCGGATGAGCCGGTCGGATCCGACATGGCGGCCAAGGGCGCGCGTCCGGGCGAGGGTTCTCAACTCCGTGAGTGCTTGCTCCTCGGTGAGACCTGACACCGACACCTCCCGTTGCCCGACCTGGCCATCGCCACGGCCACGGCCCTCGTGCATGTCGTACCCCGCATGAGTCAGTGTGCGAAGACTCCTTCCCGCTCGCACCACTCGGCGAATCCACCGTGTTTGAAGGGGAGACGGTACTGACTCGCGAGCAGGTCGTCGGCCGGCGCAGACACCGACGGTACCGTGAGAAGCCCTTCTCGAATCGCGTCGCACAGCAAGCCCAGGGTGCGACGGACGGTGCGGGCCGGTGTCCAGCACATAAGCGGTGGGCGGCTCCGTCACGACGTCACTTTCCAGATCTCCGACTCCGGCAGGGGAGGAAGATCGGGGAGCTCGTCACGGGTGAAAGTGCCGCGGAGCAGCCCGAGGGCTCGATCAGCGGTAATTACCTCGCGACGGTAGAGCTTCAGCACTGCCTGCTGATAAGGCCGAGGCATCGCCACCGGGGCCAGTTCCTCCCTGATGACGAGATTTTTCTCCACGATGTCGGCCTGCTTGGTCTGAACGCCGCGAATCTCATCCGAGCGGCTTCTGTCCACCAGATCGATCTCGAGAAGCCTGCGCGCCAGGGTCGTCATGTCCACTCCGTAGTGACTGGCGGCACGGACTGCGGCGTCGCGCCACGTCTCGTCCGAGATGGCCAGCCACTTCGTCCAGCGTCCACGGAGATCTTCTCCGGGCAGAAGGAGGGCGCGGGCGAAGCGGTCCAGCCTGGCCTCCATACCCTGTGCCTCTGCTGCGGCGACCCGCCAGTCCAGCGAGAACTGGTCGGCGATGAGGTAGTGCCCCAGCTCGTGGGCAGTCGTGAGGCGCCGGCGCCCCACCCGCCAGTGGCCGTTGACGACGGCGACTCCGCCGCGTCGCAGCAGCACCGTGCCACCGTCCGCACCTTCTCCGAGGTCTACGGCGAAGACCAGCAGTCCCACGTCGGCGCACAGCCGGGAGAGTTCGTGTGCCGGCTGGTCCGCTCGAAGGCCGAGGAGCCGGCGCGCGGAAGCTGCCAGCTGCTCCGCTTCCGCTGTCGCGCGAGGGTGGGGCAGCGGTTCCGGCTGTGCCTCGGTCAGTTCGGGACAGCGTGAGGTGACGAATTCGGCGTCCCGCACGAGCGAGTCGAGTTCCACGTCGATGGCCTGCACGGAGACCTCGGACTGCGCTCCTCGGTACGAGGCGAGTGCGGGCGGGGTTTCCTCGACGAACCACTCCACCCGGCGTCTCAGTTCGCGTGCGATGGCGACTAGTTCCACGGCAGCCACCCCGCGGGTGCCCGACTCGATCTTCGCCAGCGCTGTGCGGTCCATGCCGACAGCGGCAGCCAACTGAGCCTGGGTGAGTCCGTTCTCCGCTCTCGCCTCGGCAACGCGCACCCCGATTTCCATGTGTGCGAATCTAGCACAAGGACCCCGGAGATTACTGGGGAAATGGGCCGAATCGGGCGTTGTCCGCCGCGGGAAGCGCGCGGCCGGAGCCGCACGGCGAATCCAGCCCGTGTGCCACGCCCGGACGCTGATCACCGAGCCGCCCCACGGCGGTCGCGATACTCCGGAGTGGCCCGCTGCTCGTCCATCACCGAGGGGCAGGCGCCATCTCGGCGGTGGCTTCCCGGTCAGCGGAACCGAGGAAGGATTTCGCCGGCGACACGATGGCCGGATTCGGCGGCCCCGTCGATGTAGCCCGCCCACTTGACGGCGGTCTCGGTGCCCGCCCAGTGCAGGGGGCCGATCGGCGCACGGAGCGCCGGGCCGAACCGGGTGAGGGTGTTGGGTACGGCGAATGCTCCGTAGCACCCGCGGCTGTACTCCTCCTCGGCCCAGTCCCGTTCGATGTAGGCGAGGGGGGAGCGGGCCCTGGGCCCGAAGTAGCCGACCAGGTCGTCGATCACCTGGGCGCGGCGCTCGTCGAGGGTCATGCGCGCACCGGCGTCGGCGTGCTGTCCCTCCAGGAACCCGACGAGGACGCCGGGGGAGCCGCCGAACGGCGTGTTGTCGAGCACGGCGCCCAGGGCCCGGACGGTGCTGTTCGCCTGGCCGCTCAGGCCCGCGTCGCGCCAGAACGGTTCGTCGTAGGCGACGTTGACCTTGATGACTCTGCCCATCGGCATCCGCTGGACGAGCTGATCGCGGTCGCCCGGAAGGCCCGGAGCGAAGCGGATGCGGGCCGCGAGCGGGGGCGGCACCGCGACCACGGCCCGGCGGGCGCGCACCGTCGGGCCGCCGCGCGTGAGCACGCGGACGCCCGAGGACTCCCACTCGATGTCGGTGACGGGTGCGCCGAGGATCACCCGGCTGCCGAGTTCCTCCGCCATGCCCAGCGCGATGCGCTGTGTCCCTCCGACCACGCGGTCCTGCTGCGCCCCGCCGGCCGCTTTGATCAGCGGGTCAAGGCCGCCGGCGCCGCCGACGTAGGAGAGTGCCCACAGCGCGGACATGTCCTCGGGCCCGGCGGCGAACACCGCCTCGGTCACCAGCCGGAGGAAGGCCCGGCCGCCCGCGGTGTGTGCGGTCCTGCGCAGCCAGGTGGCGAACGTCTGGCCGTCCAGTTCCCCGGCGCGGGGAGCCAGCCACGGATCGGCAGCGGCGACCTGCCGCGCGAGCCGGTCCAGGCGGTACTGGGCCTGCCCGATGTCGGCCAGCACCAGCGGATTCAGTCTCGGGATCCGGCCCGTGTATACGGAGCGGGAGGAGCCCACCTCGGCGATGTGCCTGCCGTCGACATGGGTGGGATAGGTGCGCAGGCCCAGCTCCTCGATCAGCGCCAGCACGCGGTCCTGGCCCGGGCCGACCCACTGGCCGCCCACCTCGATGGGTTCGCCCCCGGGCAGCTCGTCGTTCAGCAGCCGCCCGCCGACCCGGTCGCGTGCCTCCAGGACGAGCACGTCCGCTCCGCCCCGGACCAGGTCGCGGGCTGCCACCAGCCCTGCCACTCCGGCCCCGATGACCACGACGTCCGCGTGTTTCCTCATCGCCGTCACCCTTCATACGCTCTGCATGTGAGATGCGGAGTGTATGTGTTATCCCTTCTGTATGGAACGGCTGCGAGAGCGGTATGCGGAGAACACCCGCCAGAGCCTGCTCGACACGGGTCGGCAGCTCTTCACCGAGCGCGAGTACGCGAGCGTGTCCGCGGAGGAGCTGGTGCGTGCCGCCGGACTGACCCGCGGTGCGCTCTACCACCACTTCAACGGGAAGCCCGGACTCTTCGAGGCCGTCTTCGAAGAACTGGAACGACAGGCCACCGCGCGCATCACGGCGGCGATCGCCCCCCTCCCGGACCCGCGTGAGCGAGCCGACCGCGCGGTCGACGAGTTCCTCGACATCTGCATGGATCACGCCTACCGGCACATCGTGCTGCAGCAGGGGCCGATCGCCCTGGGCTGGCAGCGATGGCGTGAACTGGACCAGCTCCACCTCGGCGGCCTGGTCCTCGACATCGTGCGGGCCGCCCTCGACGCCGGCCGCCTCCGCCCCCACCCGGCGGAACTGATCGCCGGAGCGTTCTACGGAGCCCTGACCGAGCTCTCCCTGACGATCGCGGAGACCGACGATCGGGCCCGCACCCGCACCCAGGCCGCGAGCCTCGTACGCGACCTCCTCGCGGGACTGGCGGCAGACAGCCACCCACCCTCGGCATGACCAGCAGCCCACAGTCCGCACAGGCCCCGAGCCGGGCCGGGACGCGAGGAGGAACCGCATGTTCTCCTGGTCGTGGTGGGTGGCCCAGCGGCAAGCCGGAGCGGCGTGACACGGTGGCGGAGAGCAGCTTCCCTCTCCATGTCCGGTGGCGGTGCGGGCGCCGGTCAGGAGTACGAGCGGGCCGGAGGACGGGCGCGTCCCACCCTCATTCGCCGTGGTAGAGCCGGTGTGGATCGATCAGCTGGATGGTGGGGTCGCTCTCGGTCAGGTGGCGCAGCTCGTCGGTGAAGCCCACGCCGCTGTAGCACTGCAGCCGGGTGGTGCCAGTGGCCGTGCCGCGCCCGGTCAGGAGGGCGCGGATGTGCTGAAGACGCTCCAGGTGTCCCCTCCCCATGACGTCGTTCCACTTGGCCTCGCCGATGGCGAGCAGCGTCTCGCGGCCGCTGTCGGCCTCGCCGTGAGTCGCGATGTCGACTTCGTGGCTGGTTCTCGCGGCGGGATCGTTGACGGTCCCGCCGGCGACCCGTGTGACCTGCCCGCCGTGGGTCGCGGGGGCGGCGTACCAGCGGGCCCATTCGCGGCAGACCTGTTCGAAGTGCGGGCCGACGACTTTGCTGCGGAAGGTGGACTGGGCGCGGCGCCAGACAGCGGGCGCACGCCCGGGGCGTTCCAGGTCACCCCAGGCAGGGCGCATGACCGCGTGGTAGAAGGCGATGAGCGGTTCGGCGATGCGGTAGGCGGAGCGATTGCGGCGGAAGGCGTCGGCTTCGTGGGTGATCATGCCGACGTCCTGGAGGACGCTGAGCGGGTGGGCGAGGTCGGTGGACTTGCGGCCGAGGTAGTCGGCGATGCCGCCGCGAGTGGAGTTTCCGGCGGCGATGGCGGCCAGGACGGAGTGGTAGAGCGCGGTGTCGTGCAGTTCCGGTTCTTCGGCCAGCAGATAGCGGGCTTCGCGGAAGAGGGGACGGGCGGGATTGAGCACGGCGCGGGAGACCCAGGCGTCGAAGTCGTCGGGCCCGGCGGGGGAGTCGCCCTGAGTGAACTCGCGCCGGTAGGCGGGGGTGCCGCCGACGATGGCGTGAGTGAGCAGAGCGGTGCGCGGGTCGGTGATCTCCCAGAACTCCGCGGCCAGGCGGAAGTCAAGTGTGGGAACGACGAGTTCGAGGCCCGCACGGCCACGCAGCGGGGCATTGCCGGAGAGGAGTCCGCCCATGAACGACAGGGCTGAACCGCACAGCAGGAGCCGTACAGGGGTGTTGGTGCGCTGGGCGGTTGGGTCGAGAGCGCGCTGGAGGATCGAGGGAAGGGCGGGAGAGGCCTTGGCGAGAAAGGGGAACTCGTCGATGACCGCGACGGTCGGGCCGTCCCGGTCCGCGATGCGCAGGAGTTCGGTGACCGCCTCGTTCCAGTGGGTGAAGCGGAACGGGGTGGGCTGGCCCCGGTGGCGGGCGAGGGCTTCACCGAACTGGCGCAGGGCGTCGGCTTCGGTGGTCTCGGTGGCGGTGAACATGAAGCCGCCGCTTGCCCGTGTGACGGCGTCCAGGAGGAAGGTCTTTCCCTGGCGGCGGCGGCCGGACACCACGCCGAGCGTGGCATGCGGGCCGGGCAGGGCGGCGAAACGGGTCAGCTCGGCCCACTCGAAGTCGCGGTCGAACATCTCGGCGGGTTTGTCCACGGCTCACCTCTGCATGGATAGGTCCGCTTATTATAGCTCGACCTATACAAGTTTCCGCGGTGTCGGAGCAGGCCGGCGGGCGGCGCGGATCATCACCGTAAGCACTGGTGAGGCGGGCGACGGCTGACTCCGCCCGATGTCCTCGTACCCCCACGACTCGTAGAGCGCGTGGACCTTTCCGTCCCCGGCGGCTGGGTTGACCATGAGCGTGACGTAGGGCTCGTTGCGGTCGGCGAGGAGGGCGTCGTGGATGCGGCGGGAAGTGCCGGTCTTCCTCCAAGCCGTACGGACACCGAGCTCCTTCAAGGCCACGGCCGGCCGCTCGGTGTACTTCCCGGCAGGCGGAGGGGTGGTGCGTTGCCAGTAGCGGTCGCCGTGCTCGATGGAATTGGCGTAGGCGTAGCCGACCGGATGCCCCTCGACGTACGCGAGGACTGCCGTGAACCCCGGTTCGGTGCTGTGCCGCTCCAGGCGCTCGCCGAACGCGGTGACCGCGTAGTTCGGAAGGTGAAGCAGCGGAGCACGCACATCGGCGTACACATCGAGGAAGTCGCTGCGGACGGAGTCCAGGGTGGTGAAGGTGCGCAGTTCGGCGGCAGGCGCCCTGGTCATGAGTTGGCCCTCCAAGCAGCGGTGTGTTCGCTCCACATCTGAACGGCGGAACTGCGTGGCGCGGTGGTGGCCAGGGCGCTTCCGAACTTTTCCAGCATGCGCGTCACCCGGGGGTGGCGGCCGGCGGCTTCAGCGGGGACAGCCATTGCGGTTGCCGTCGCGGTGTCGGCATCGCCCTGCCCGAGTTGGGCGTGGGCGAGCCGGGTCGTAGCCACAGCCCGAGAGCGGACCATGTGGGGTCGCAGGGCGGAAAGGCAACGGTGGGCGTGATACTCCGCGGTGGGGTAGTCGCCGAGTGCCAAGTGAGCTGAAAGGGCCAGTGAGTCCAGCTCGGCTTGATCGTAGAAGGCGATCATCCACACCGGCCGGTTGTCTGTGGGATCGGCACGCAGCATGGTTTCCTGCGCCTGCTCGAACGCACGACGGACGCCAGTGCGGTCCTGTGCCGTCCCCTGGATGGCCCCCTGCCGGGCCAGACCGAGGGATGCGAAGAGAGGGTCCCGGCGAGTGAGATGCAGGTTACGGGCGACATCGTTTGCCGCGAGCGCGTCTGCGGGGCGGCCCATGTGCCGATACATGGTGCCCGCGTGGCTCCAGATGCGGAACTTGATCGTCTGATCCCCGGACATCTCGGCGAGGGCCTGCGCCTCACGCATGTATGACTTGGCTGCGTCGTATCGGCGGCCGTCGATGGCGGCCCACATGGCCGAAGAGGTGAACGCAGCCGCAGAGGCGTAGAGGCTGTTTCGCACACGCTGGGTGGCGCTGCTTGCCTTCTGCAGTGTGAGGGCGTCGTCGGCGAGCACGGCAGCCCGCTTCTCGATGCCAAGCTGTCCGCCGTGACGGTGGTCACTTGCGATGATCTCGACGAAACGCTCCCGCAGACGCTCCACGTCGCTCATACCGATGCGGCGAGGTGCCGCTGTGCCGGAAGCGGCTGCCGTCGCGGCGGCAGCCGCAATGCCGCCGACGAGAGTACGGCGCTTCATGTCGTGGTCCTCCTGCTGTGGCGCCACCGGCGTGGCGGGCCTCGAAGGCGGGCCGGGTCACATGGCCCAAATCAGCTACTCGACTGGCTCTCGAAGATGTCACCGGACTGTCCGCGACTGCTCTGGGATTCGTGCCTCGGAGCAGGTCAGCATCACGATGGACATGTACACACACGTCGTGCACGACACCCAGCGGAAGGCGATCAGCCACATGGAACGCCTGCTCAGACGACGCGGACCGACCGCCTGAGAGGCGACTGCCGTCAAACGTTGCCGTCAGAACGGCCCGGACCATGATCGGTCCGGGCCGTTTTGGCTGGTGCCCCGGCAGGATTCGAACCTGCGACATCCCCTGTAGGGGTTCGCCTTGAACGGGGCTGTGACCTGCGGAGATGTTGATCGCGAGGCGTCTGGTCCCACTCCACGTTCTCGCGTTCGCAAGGCTTGCCGTCTTCTTGTGCGCCACATCTGTTCCGGGCAACCACCTCGCTGAAGATGGACCCCGAACCCGGGCGGATGCCCACCTCCAGCCGCAAAACTGTGAGTGAGCGGGCGGAAACCCGTAGCCTGGTGTCGACAGTGCTACGCCACCCGACCAGTGCGGAGGGGATGCCGATGACCACAGCTCCCAGCAGTGGGCCTCACCTGCCGTCCCAGTCGTCACATCCGCTGCGGACCATCCGTGACATCCGGGAGTCCTTGCCCGAGGACCAGCGTCGGCACTTCGACACGGAACTCGCCGATACGGAGATCGAGGCGCTGCCCGCGATGCTCCACCGTTGGGTGACGCTGAGCAACGACGGCTTCGAGGAGTTCCTGTTCTCGGCCCCCTTCGAAGGGCTGGAGTTCGGTGCCCGCTCCTACGACGAACAGACGGACACCGAGTGATCTACCTGCTCGACACCAACGTCGTCGCCGAACTCACCACCCGGGCGCGGCCGGACCCACGCGTCATGACCTGGTTCCGGTCCACAGCCAAGCCCAACCGCTTTCTGAGCGTGATCACCGTTGCCGAGATCGAGGCAGGGGTGGCCGCCACTCCGGATCCCGTGCGACAGGCCCGCTACGCCCGAGCGCTCGCCGCGGTACGGCACGAGTACCACGACCGCGTCGCGTCGGTCGGCGCGCCGGAAGCAGCCGCCTACCTGGCGGTCCACAAGACGCTCAAGGCCGCCGGTGCCGGCATCGACCCACCGGATGCCTTGATCGCCGCTACCGCCCTGGCCAACGGCTGGACCGTAGTCACCCGGAATATCAAGCACATGGCCCGGACCGGAGCCCTGGTGATCAATCCATGGGAAGAGACGCTGTAAGCGGCACCTGTGGTCACGTTCCACTCCGCTGATGCCGTGCCGTCCTCCTCACCTTCCAGTCACGTACTGCCCGCCCGGGCTTCCCCGAACGGGCAGTGATCAACTGACCTGTGACCAGCGGTTACGCACTGTGCCCCCGGCAGGATTCGAACCTGCGACACCCGCTTTAGGAGAGCGGTGCTCTATCCCCTGAGCTACGGAGGCGTGTCCGGGTCGGACGGGGAGCGCCTGGCGGCGGAGTCTCGTCCGGTACGGCACGTCCTGTGGGACCGCGAGTGGAGAGCGGCCCCACACAGGGTATCGGATCGCGGCTCGGGGGTGTGCCGGGGTGTGGTAGGTGGCGTTGTGGGTGCGGGGAAGCCGGTGGGTCGCGGCTGCCGGATGGATGTGTCGGGGCGGTCGACGGGAGAGGGAGAGGGTGGGGCGGTTGGGTGAATCGGGGGGTGGTGGGGGTGGCGTGGCGTCGTGGGGGCGGGTGGGTGGTCAGGCTGGTGGGAGTGGCCGGGCCCGGGCCGGCCGGGCCGGATGTGAGGAGTGTGCCGTGACCGAGTCCTCCCGTGGTGCCCCCGCGCGCTACGACGATCTGCGTGCCCTGTTCGTCAACTGCACGCTGAAGCCGTCGCCGGAGAAGAGCAACACCCAGGGGCTGATCGACATCAGCCGGGGAGTGATGCAGAGCCAGGGGGTGACGGTGGACGAGCTGCGGGCCGTCGATCACGACCTGGCGCCCGGCGTCTATCCGGACATGACCGAGTACGGCGCCGCGCATGACGAGTGGCCGGTGCTGTATCCGCGGGTGATGGACGCCGACATCCTGGTGCTGGCCGGTCCCGTCTGGCTGGGGGACAACAGCTCGGTGATGAAGCGGGTCATCGAGCGGCTGTACGCCTGCTCCAGTGTGCTGAACGAGCAGGGGCAGTACGCGTACTACGGGCGGGCCGGGGGCTGTCTGATCACCGGCAACGAGGACGGTGCCAAGCACTGCGCGATGGACGTCATCTACTCGCTCCAGCACCTCGGCTACGCGATCCCGCCGCAGGCGGACGCCGCGTGGGTGGGGGAGGCCGGGCCCGGCCCGTCCTACCTCGACCCGGACTCCGGCGGCCCGGAGAACGACTTCACCACTCGCAACACCCACTTCATGACCTGGAACCTGCTGCACATGGCCCGGCTGCTGAGGGACGCGGGCGGCTTCCCGGCGTACGGCAACCAGCGCACGGAGTGGGACGCGGGGTGTCACCCGGGGCAGGAGAATCCCGAACATCGGTGAGTGGGAGGGACAGGGGCGGGTGGGGGGATAAGTGGGGAGTGGGGGGATAAGGGGGGAGTGGGTGAGCGGTGGGTGTCCCCTCCCGGGCAGCGGGTGGGTGGTCGCTGCCCGGGAGGGGTGGCCGGAGGGCCGTCAGGCGGGGGCCGGGTGGCCGGGGTTGGGGGAGGGAACAGGGGCCGGGACCGGGGTGGCGAGCCAGAGGGCGAAGTGGTCGGCGGGGTCGGTCCAGCAGTGGGTGGCCGCCAGGCCGGCGTCTGCGAGTTCGGCGCGGACTGTTTCCGGGCGGAACTTGGCGGAGACCTCGGTGAGCAGTTCCTCGCCGCGCTCGAAGGAGACGACGAGGTCCACGGCCGGGATCTTGACGGTGAGCTCGCGGGTGGCCCGCAGCCGCATCTCGATCCACTCCTTCTCGGCGTTCCACCGGGCGACGTGCTCGAACGCCCCGAGGTCGAAGTCGGCGCCGAGTTCGCGGTTGAGGACGGCCAGCACGTTCCTGTTGAACTCGGCGGTGACCCCGGCCGGGTCGTCGTAGGCGGCGACGAGGGTGCCCGGGTCCTTGACCAGGTCGGTGCCGAGCAGCAGGGTGTCGCCCGGCTCCAGTTCCTCCCGCGCCCGTCGCAGGAAGGCGGAGCGCTCGGCGGGCAGCAGGTTGCCGATGGTGGAGCCGAGGAAGGCGAGCACGCGGGGGGCCTCGCTGCCGCTCATGCCCAGGTGCTGTCCGAAGTCGGCGACGACGGCGTGCACGTCCAGGTCCGGGTAGTCGACGCGCAGGCGGTGGGCGCTCCGGCGCAGCGCGCTGTCGCTGACGTCGACGGGCACGTAGCCGCGCAGGGTGCCGGCGTCCCGCAGGGCGTCGAGCAGCAGGCGGGTCTTCTCCGAGGCCCCGGAGCCGAGTTCGACGAGGGTGCGGGCGCCGGTGGCGGCGGCGATCTCGGGGGCCCGGGCGGCCAGGATCTCGCGTTCGGTGCGGGTCGGGTAGTACTCGGGGAGCCTGGTGATCTCCTCGAACAGGGCGCTGCCGCGGGCGTCGTAGAACCACTTGGGGGGCAGCGTCCGGGGGCGGGAGGCCAGGCCGGTGAGGACGTCGGTGCGCAGGGAGGTGCTCGCGTGGTTCCCGGTCAGCCGGTGGGTGAGGGTGAAGCGGCCGGTCATGCGGTGAGGGTCCTTTCGGCCGGGGTCAGGGGCGTGTGGCGGACGGCGGTGCGGGTGGCCAGCAGCAGGGAGCGGTCGGGGACCTCGTGCCAGTCCGGGGTGGCATCGGCCGGTTCGGAGGCGACCTCGGACAGTTCTCCATTGGAGCGGTACCACAGGCTGTCTCCCCAGCGGCTGGCGACGATGGTGAGGCCGTCGGTGAGCAGCAGGTTGAGGCGGGCGGTGGGCCGCACGGCGGCGATCTCCAGGACGGTGGCGGCGACCGCCTCGTCGGGTGGTTCGCCGTCGGCCAGGCGCCGGTGGAGGAGGGCCCACAGCACGGCGGAGTCGCAGTGGGCCTCCAGGCCGAGCAGGACGGCGGAGGGCAGGAGGGCGCCGAGGTCGTCGGGCAGGTGCCGCCAGTCGGGGACGGCGCCGTTGTGGCTGAACAGCCACCGCCCGGTGCGGTAGGGGGCGCAGGCGGTCTCGTCCTGGCTGGTGCCGGGGGTGGCGTCGCGCACGGCGGCGAGGACGGCGCCGCCGGTGAGGCTGCGGGCCAGGTCGGGCAGGTTGCTGTCCGCCCAGATCGGCACGGACCGCCGGTAGCGCAGCGGGGGTTCACCGTCGGGCGGGTACCAGCCGATGCCGAAGCCGTCGGCGTTGACGGTGCCGTGGCGCTGGTGGCCGGGCTGCCAGGACTGCCGGTAGAGGCTGTGGGGCGGGTCGAGGATGAGTTCGGCGAGGGTGACGGGCGGTCCGAGGCGGGCGAGGTGGCGGCACATCAGGCGGTGGTCCTCGTTTCGGACGGGCCGGCGTCGCGGGCGGTGCGGAAGCCGGCGAAGATCTGGCGCCGGATGGGGTAGTCCCAGTTGCGGAACGTGGACCGGCAGGCGGCGGGGCCGGTGCCGAAGGACCCGCCGCGCAGCACTTTGTGGTCGGGGCCGAAGAAGACCTCGGAGTACTCGCGGTAGGGGAAGGCGGCGAACCCGGGGTATCCGGTGAAGTCGGAGGAGGTCCATTCCCAGACGTCGCCGAGGAGCTGCCGGGCGCCGCAGGGGGCGGCTCCGGCGGGGTGGGAGCCGGCGGGGGAGGGCTGGAGGTGGCGCTGCCCGAGGTTGGCGTGCGCGGGGGTGGGGCCGTCGGTGCCCCAGGGGTAGGGGCGGCTGCGGCCGGTCGCGGGGTCGTGGCGGGCGGCCTTCTCCCATTCGGCCTCGGTCGGCAGGCGCCGTCCGGCCCAGCGGGCGTAGGCGTCGGCCTCGTACCAGCAGACGTGCATGACGGGCTCGTCGGGCGGCACGGCCTCGGTGCGGCCGAAGCGGCGGCGCAGCCAGGTGCCGCCCTCCCGCCGCCAGAACAGCGGGGCGGAGATGCCGGTGCGTTCGACGTGTTCCCGGCCGGCCGGTGTCCACCACCGGGGGTCGGTGTAGCCGCCGTCGTCGATGAACTCCTGGTAGGCGGCGTTGGTGACGGGGGTGGTGTCCAGCCAGAAGGCGGGGAGGTGGACGGTGCGGGCGGGGCGTTCGTTGTCCAGGGCCCACGGGTCGGTGTCGGTGCCCATGGTGAAGGGGCCTTCGGTCACGAGGACTTCGCGCGGCAGTGTGGTGGTGTCGGGGGCGGGGCCCGGGGCCGGTGCGTGGAGGACGGCCGGTCCCTTGCGGAGCTGGTGGGTGGCGAGCATGGTCTCGTCGTGCTGCTGCTCGTGCTGGACGGACATGCCGAAGACGAAGCCGCCGTCGAACAGCGGGCTGCCGTCCACCGGTGCCGCCGCGAGGACGTCGAGGGCCTGTTCGCGGACGGCCGCGGCGTAGCGGCGGGCGGCTTCGGGGGAGAGCAGGGGCAGTTGCGGCCGGTCGGCGCGCGGGTGCCGGAACGCGTCGTAGAGGTGGTCGAGTTCGGGGCGCAGCCCGGGCCGGCCGCCGGCTTCGCGCAGCAGCCAGATGTCCTCCTGGTTGGCGATGTGGGCGAGGTCCCAGACCAGGGGTGACATCAGGGGGGAGTGCTGGGCGGTGAGCTCGTCCTCGTCGAGGCAGTCGGTCAGGGCGAGGGTTCTGCGGCGGGCGGCTTCGAGGGCGGCCAGGGCGCGTTCCTTGACGTGCCGGGGGCCGGCGGGGCGGCCGGGGTGCTGTTCCGTGGCCGGCGACGCGTCCGTGGCCGGTGACGCGGGGGTGCGGGTGGTCATCACGGGGCTCCTTCCAGCAGGGGCGGGGGCTCGTGCGGGGCCGGATGCGCGTCCAGGAGGTCGTCGGCCGGGCAGCGGCCGCGGAGCGTGTACCGGTCGGCGAAGGCCGGGACGAGGCCCTGGAGGTGGCCTGGTGCCGGGCCGCGTGCCAGGGCGGCGGCGGCCGCGTCGAAGCAGGCGCGGGCGGCCCGGCCGATGAGAGGGTCGGCCGGGCCGTGCCGGGCGGCGCGCAGCCATACCGGCCAGGGCGGCACCGGGGCGCCCTCGGTGAGGGGGGCGGTCGCTTCGTGGGCGGCCTCGGCGGCGACGGGGTCGTCGAGGAGGGCGGAGGCGACCATCAGGGGGACGGGCCAGTGGTCGCCGTCCTGGGCGTCGATCATGCGCAGTTCCAGCCAGCCGCGGGGGCGCACCGGGGGGAAGAGGGTGGACAGGTGGTAGTCGAGGTCGGCGTGGGAGGGCGACCGGTCGGTGAGGGCGTCGCCGAGCCAGGCGCGCAGGGGCAGGCCGGGGGGCGCGGTCCAGGAGGCCGGCGCGGGGCGGCGCAGGCACATCAGGTGGGCGTCGAGTGCGTAGCGGGCCCAGTCGGTGCGGGGGTCGCCGGTCGTCGCCGGCGGGCGGGTGCGGCCGGGGTCGATGTTGGCCCACACGTGCTGTCTGCCGGATTTCCAGCCGGTGGGGCGGCCCCGCCACAGGGGGGAGTTGGCGAAGGCGGCGACGAGCACCGGGCCGATGCGGTGGGCCAGTTCCCAGCGGAACCGGAAGCCGGAGACGCCGCCGCCGGTGTCCCCGGCGTCCAGGTTGATCTGGACGGAGGCGGTGGAGCGCATCATCCTGCGGCCCCAGGGGCCGCGGCGGTCGTAGTGGATCTCCATGGCGCGGTAGCGCGGGTGGTCGAGGGTGCGGGGCGGGACGTCGCGGTACGGGTCGAGGCCGTGGCCGCGGAGGGTGAGTCCGGCTTCGGTGAGGGTCTTGCGCAGCACCGCCAGGTCGGCGGCGGTGGCCTCGGCGCACGCACCGGCTCCGGGGGCGGGGCGGGAGCTGAGCTCGATCTGGCCTCCCGGTTCGCGGGTGACGGTCGCGCCGTGGGGGAGGCCGCCGCCGGTTCCGAGGGGGGCGAGCGCTTCGTCGAGGTGCTCGGGAGGGACGGCGCGGGTGGGGTCGTCGCTGTCGTGGACGAGCCATTCCAGCTCGACTCCGGTGTGCCGGGGCGGGCCGGTCTTGAAGCAGATCTTCGCGATGTAGGCTTCCGCGTTCTCCTCGCCGAGGTCACTTTTCACAGGGGGTCTCCTCCGGGGAAGGGCGGTGATCTCAAGGTAACGTGCCCAGGTTTGTGGGATCTCTCCCCCGCCGGAGCGGGCTTGTCCGGTTCGGTGCGGGCCCGGCGCCGGGGCCGGGCCGGTGCGGGCCCGGGAATCGGGTGCCCGGTCGCGCGGGCGAACAAGGAGAAAACGGCACATCCAGGTATATGATCACCCCGTAGGGGAACTGGGAGGGGCGAAGGCCGGAAGGCCGTGACGACCGGGTCCGCCCTGCGGGCCCGTCGGCGCGTGCGTCCGGCCCGGCAGGAAGTCCGGTCCCGCGCGCCGCGGGGCCGGTCAGGGACGGCCCGTCCGGTCCCGGGTTCCCGGGACAGCGGGCCCTGACCGCCACGCCGGCCCGAAACCCGGCCGGCCGGAACCGCATACTCACGAGTCAGGACACCGTCATGAAGGCGCTTGTCTATCACGGGCCGGGCCAGTCGTCCTGGGAGGACGTCCCCGACCCGGGGATCCAGGACCCGGCCGACGCGATCATCCGGATCGGGACCACCACCATCTGCGGCACCGACCTGCACATCCTTGGCGGTGACGTGCCCGATGTGCGGCCGGGGACGGTGCTGGGGCACGAGGCGGTCGGCGAGGTCGTCGAGACCGGCCGCGACGTCCGTTCCGTCCAGCCCGGCGACCGGGTGCTGGTCTCGTGCATCTCCGCCTGCGGCCGCTGCCGGTACTGCAAGGAAGGCGTCTACGGCCAGTGCCTGGGCGGCGGAGGCTGGATCCTCGGTCACCTGATCGACGGCACCCAGGCGGAGTACGTCCGGGTGCCGTTCGCCGACCTCTCGGTGCACCCGCTGCCCGGCGCGGTCTCCGCCGTCGACGCCGTGCTGCTGTCGGACATCTTCCCCACCTCCTACGAGGTCGGTGTGATCAAGGGGAATGTGCGGCCGGGCGACACCGTGGTGGTGGTCGGCGCCGGCCCGATCGGCCTCGCCGCCATCGCCACCGCCCGGCTGCTCTCCCCCGGGCGGATCATCGTCCTGGACCCGGCCGCGGCCCGCCTGGAGGCGGCCAAGCGGCTGGGCGCGGACGTCATCGGCGTCCCCGGCGAGCAGCCGGAGGCCCTGGTCGGGGATCTGACCGGCGGCCTGGGCGCGGACGTGGTGATCGAGGCCGTCGGCCGCCCCGAGGCATTCGAGCTGTGCACCCGCCTGGTGCGCCCCGGCGGACACGTCGCGAACATCGGCGTGCACGGCGCTCCCGCGACGCTGCACCTCGAAGAGCTGTGGATCAAGAACCTGACGATCACCACCGGTCTGGTCGACACCTACTCCACCCCCCGGCTGCTCACCATGCTCGCCTCCGGCAGACTGCCGGCGTCCGAACTGGTCACCCACACGTTCCCGCTGAGCAAGGTGTCCGAGGCCTACGAGGTGTTCTCGCGGCCCGCCGAGACCGCCGCCCTGAAGGTGGTGCTCGAAGGAGAACCGGTGGAGACCCGCGAGGTTGTCCGCACCCAGTGACCCCCGGCCCCGCGCGGGCCGGGCACCGCCCGAGAACGGAAGGCACCCCATGCCCGAGCTTGTCACCGTCGGCATCGACGATTCGCCCGAGAGCAGGGCCGCTGTCCAGTGGGCAGCCGACGAGGCGCGCCGGCGCGGCAGGCCGCTGCGGCTGCTGCACGCCTGGGGCATCACCACCGGCATGGAGCCCATCGCCGGCGATCCGGCCGACGAGCGCCGCCACTCCGAGCACCTGCTCCAGCAGGCCGAGACGGATGTGGGCGCCTCCCACCCGGATCTGACCACCGAGACCGTGTCCGTCCCCGACGGGCCGGTCCACGCCCTGCTGTCGGTGGCGGTGCGCTCGGAGGTCCTCGTGCTGGGCTCGCGCGGCCTCGGCGTGGTGGCGGGGTTCCTGCTCGGCTCGGTGAGCCAGCAGGTGCTGGCGCGGGCCACCTGCCCGGTGGTCCTGGTCCGCTCCCAGGACACGGCCGCGGGGGCGGCCGGGCAGCCGGGAAGAGAGGTCGTCCTGGGCCTGAAGCGCCCGGGGGACCTGGACCGTTCGGTGGTGCACCACGCGTTCTCCGCCGCCGCCCTGCGCGGGCTCCCGCTGCGCGTCGTGCACGCCTGGCGGCCGCCGGTCGCAGTCGGCGGCTACCCGCCGGTCCCGTCCATCGAGGCGGAGGTGCGCGCCGCGGAGGAGGAAGGCCTGACGAACGCGCTGGATTCCTGGCGGACGGCCTATCCCGATGTGGACGTGATCGAGCAGCCGGTCATCGGCAGTGCCGCGCAGGTTCTGGTGGAGGCCGCCGCCGGGGCGTCACTGCTGGTCGTGGGGCGCGGCGGGCGCCGGCTCAGCGGCCTGGGGCTGCGGGTGGGGCCGGTCGTGCACGCCGCGCTGCACCACGCCCCCTGTCCGGTGGCCGTCGTCCCGCACGGCTGACGGCTGCGGTCCTCACCGGCGGGAGCAGTCCTCACCGGCGGGGGCAATACCGGCTCACCGGGCGGCGGGGGAGGCGGCGTCCGTGTCGTCGCGGGTGTACTCCAGGTGGTTCGCCACCGCCACGACGCCGTCCACGCCCCGGCACAGCCGTTCCACGACCGGCACCATGCTTCTGCGGTCGATGGTCCCCCGCAGCGTGACCCGCCCGCGGTGGACGTCCGCGGACACCGTTGCGGGGGGCAGCCCCAGGGTCCCGGTCAGCACGTCCTGGATGATCTCCGTCTCGATGGCGTGATCCCGGCGCAGGAAGACCCGCAGCAGGTCGCCACGGCTGACGATGCCCGTCACCAGCCCCTCCGCGTCCACGACGGGAAGGCGCTTGACGCCGTGGCGGCGCATCACCCGGGCCGCCTGGACGATGCTCCAGTCGGGCCGCGCCACGACGGCGGGCGTGCTCATCAGCTGCTCGGCGGTGGCGGTGCCGGGCCCGGGGAGGGCGGGCCGGCCGCCCGGCACGGCGGGCCGGCTGGAGCCGCGCATCAGGTCTCCCTCGGTCACCATGCCCACCGGGCGGCCGTCGCTGACGACCGGCAGCGCCCGGACATGATTGTCCGCCAGCAGCCGGGCCAGCTCAGGGCCCCGGGCGGCGGGAGGTGCGCACACGACCGCGGGTGTCATCACGTCATGAACTCTGCGGTGCCGCATCGGCCCGCCCTTCTCTGCGACGGTTCCCGGTCCCCGTTCCACTGTGCCGTGAGGGGCGGGAGGGCGCATCACCGGCGGGCCCCGGTCAGCCGCTCTCGCCGGCCCGCTCCGCCTCGGGCCGCTGCCCGGTGCGGCGTCCGGTCAGCTCGCACAGGACGTCCACGACGCCCTCCACGGACCGGGTCAGCCGCACCACCAGGCCGATGCGCGAGGTGTCGCCGATCGTTCCGCGCAGTGTGACGACACCGTCGGCCACCCGGATCTCCAGGTCGTCCCCGTCGAGGAAGGGCAGCGCGGTCAGTTCGCCGCGGATGTCCTCGGCGAGCTCGTCGTCGTCCCGTGCGAAGACCTGCAGCAGGTCGCTGCGGCTGACGATGCCGGTGAGCCGGCCGATGCCGTCCACGACGGGCAGCCGCTTGACCCCGTGGCGCGCCATCAGGCGCGCGGCCTCCGCGACGGGGGCGTCGGCGTGCACGGTCACCGCGGGACTCGTCATGAGCTGCCTGGCGGTGACCGAGCGGGCCTTGCCGATGTTCTCGCGGTGGTGGAACTCGTCGAGCAGGCTCGGAGGCCGGTTGTGGAACTCCTCCTTGCGCAGCAGATCCGCCTCCGACACCAGGCCCACCACGCGGCCGTTCTGCTCGATCACCGGCAGCGCGCTGACCCGCCACCGCTCCAGGGTCTGCGTGATCACCTTGAACGGGGCGGACTGGTTGACGGCGACCACCTGCTGGGTCATCACGTCCCCGACGCAGAAGGGGCCCGGCTGCCGCCGGACCGGTGCGGGGCGGGTACGGACCGCGGCGTGACGTGCGGAGACGGGGCCGGCCCCGTAGACCGACAGCACGCGGGTGCGGGCGGCGGTGAGCCGGTGTGCCAGTGCCTCGGTGACGGCTTTGAGGATGGTCACCCCGACTTCCGGCTCCCGGTCGCACAGGTCACGGACGGCGGCCGCGTCGAACTCCAGGGCGGTGACCTCGCCGGCGGTCTGCGCGCCGAAGCGCCAGCGATGCGGGGGAACCATCCACGACCAGCCCAGGAGTTCTCCCTCGCCGACGGTCTCGAAGACGGGGGCGCGCAGCCCGGGCACACTCAGGTCCAGTGAGACGGTGCCGGAACGGATGATCCAGAAGCGCTCGGCGTTCTCGCCCTCCTCGAAGAGGCGGGTCCCGACGGGGAAGACCACTTCCCGGGCGAGCTTCAGCAGCTCTTCCCGGTGGGCGGGGGGCAACGCGTCGAGAATCCTGGTCGCGGACAACGGACCTCCTCCTCGGCCGGCCACCGGCATGACGGGGCCAAGGACCTGCCCACTTCTCGCGGGCCCGGATTGCGCGGTGCGCGGTACGTCCTACTCCGCTTCTCCGCGTCTCTCGTTGGTCCTTGGCCACTTCCCAGTATAGCGGATGCGCGGCGCATGCCAAGTCATTACCGGACGGAACGACAATATTTCTCATATGCCTCCATTTCGTGTTCCGGCTGGACTGTTCGGGTACTCCGGGCCCGGGGCCGAGAGCCCCGCAGACCGTGTCCCACACCATGGAGGTGAGCGTGATGTCCCTTCCCCTGCGACGTGCCCACCGGGCTCCGGTGGCCGCGCACCGGCCCGCCGGCTGGCCGGCCCGCGATCCGCTGACGGAGTTCGACGACCTCTTCGAACGGATGGGGGCCCTGCTGGAGACCGCCGTGGGGAGCTCCCCCGCCGCGCAGCTCCCCTGGGTGCCGCCGGCCGACTTCACGGAGACCGAGAACGCCTACGAGATGGAGGTGGAGATGCCCGGTGTCCGGCGCGAGGACATCGACATCGAGCTCGGCGAGCAGGAGATCTGCATCAGCGGTGAGTTCCGGGAGCGGGAACACGAGGGCGCGCTGCGGCGCGGCACCCGCCGCACCGGCCGGTTCGAGTACCGCACCACCCTGCCCGCCCAGGCGGATACCGACAACGCCGCCGCTTCCCTGTCCGACGGCCTGCTCACGGTGAAGATCCCCAAGACCGCGGAGACCAGGCCCCGGCACATCGAGATCACCTCCGGCTGAGCCCCGGCCGCCCCGGCGGAACGCACCCGGCGCCCCGGTGAGCCGCCCCGGCGGCCTCACCTCCGGCCGCCGGGTGCTCCGGCCTCCGGCCCGACGGTCAGCCGCGGGCGGTGGCTGGGGTGTCCTGGCCGGAGGGCTGCTCGGCGGCCGCGGTC
Source organism: Streptomyces sodiiphilus (assembly GCF_039529215.1). Lineage (NCBI taxonomy): Bacteria > Bacillati > Actinomycetota > Actinomycetes > Kitasatosporales > Streptomycetaceae > Streptomyces > Streptomyces sodiiphilus. Next base: position 88,237 of record NZ_BAAAMJ010000020.1, read on the forward strand.
ACCCGCTCCGGGTAGAAGCGGCGCATCGCGCGCATCCCCGCGTAACCGACCGCGGACAGGGCGCAGGCGACCAGAAGCTCGGTCAGCGGCAGTGCCTCGGTACCCAGGATCTCCTGCAGGCCCGGCAGGTAGACGCCGGCCACCTGCAGGCCCAGTGCCGCGGCCACCGCCAGGAGCAGGAACGGGTTGGTGCGGGTGCCCGGACGGGCCCGGGAGCCCAGCGCCACCCCCAGCTGGGTGGCGCCCAGCACCAGGAAGAGCATCGTCTGCCAGGGGCCCCCGTTGTGCATCGCCCACACCGCGGCGGCCAGCGACACGGCCGTGATCAGCGAGGACATGATCAGGATGCGGGTCCACAGCCCGGCGCCGAGCACGCTCTCCTCCGGCGGGCGGGGCGGGCGCCGCATGGTGTCCGGCTCCGCCGGCTCCGCGCCCAGCGCCACGCCCGGCAGACCGTGGGTGAGCAGGTTGATCCACAGGATCTGGGCGGGCAGCAGCGGCAGTGCCATGCCCAGCCCTGGACCGATGAGCATCACCAGGATCTCCGCGGCGCCGCCGGCCAGCCCGTACAGCAGGAACCGCCGCACGTTCGCGTAGATCCGCCGGCCCTCCTCGACGGCCGACACCACGGTGCCCAGGTCGTCGTCGGCCAGCACCAGGTCCGCGGACTGCCGGGCCACCTCGGTACCGCGCTTGCCCATTGCCACGCCGATGTCGGCCCGGCGCAGCGCCGGGCCGTCGTTGACGCCGTCGCCGGTCATCGCCACCACGTGGCCCGCCGAGCGCAGCGACTGGACGATGTCGAGCTTCTGCTCGGGGGTGGTGCGGGCGAAGACCCGCACCCCCTTCACCGCCTCCCCGTCACCCTGCCGGACACGGTCGCCGGTGGTGACCTCCCGGTCGTCGCCGTCCTCGACGATGCCCAGCCGCCCGGCCACGGCCCGCGCGGTGCGGGGGTGGTCACCGGTGATCATGACGGGGGTGATGCCGGCCCGGACGCAGGAGGCCACGGTGGCCGCCGCCGCAGCCCGGGGCGGGTCCAGGATGGCGACCAGGCCGAGCAGGGCCAGCCCGCTCTCCCAGCGCTCCGCGTCCGGGGCGCCGTCCGGCGCCGACCCGAACGCCGCGTGCCCGGCGCCCTCTCCCGGGTCCTCGCCGGGCCGGTCCGCCGCCGCCACGGCGAGCACCCGGAAACCGGCGGCCGCCAGCTCCTCGGCCTGCGCGGACGCCCGGCGCAGGACCTCGGGCGGGTCGGTCAGCACCTGCGGGACGAGCATGGCCTCCGGGGCGCCCTTGGCCAGCACCCGCAGGCCTCCGCCGGGCCGCCGGTGCACGGTGGCCATCCGCTTGCGCAGGCTGTCGAACGGCACCTCGTGCACCCGCGGCAGCTCCCGCTCGGCCGCGGCACGGTCCAGGCCGAACCGGCTGCCGGCGGTCAGCAGTGCCGCCTCGGTCGGGTCGCCCAGCGCCTGCCAGTCGGAGTGGTCCGCGTCCGGGGCCTGCAGGCCCGCGTCGTTGCACAGCACCGCCGTGGTCAGCAGGGCGGCCAGGTCCGGTGCCTCCGCGGCGGTGACGGCGCCGCCGTGGCGCTCCACCTGCCCGTCGGGGCCGTAGCCGCCGCCGGTGATCCGCGCCGCCCCGCCGGTGGGCGTCCACAGCCGTTCGGCGGACATGGTGCCCTCGGTGAGGGTGCCGGTCTTGTCGGTGGCGATCACCGTGACCGACCCGAGGGTCTCCACGGCCGGCAGCCGGCGCACGATGGCCTGCCGCACGGCCATCCGCCGCGCCCCCAGGGCCAGGGCGAGGGTGACCACCGCGGGCAGCGACTCGGGGACGGCCGCGACGGCCAGGGTGATGGCGGTGACCACCATGACGTCCCACGGCTGGCCGCGCAGCAGCCCCAGGACCATGACCAGAGCGCACAGCGTCAGCGCGGCCACGGCCAGCACCCGGCCGAACTGGGCCAGCCGCCGCTGCAGCGGCGTCGGGCCGGCCTCGGCGCCCAGCAGCGCGGCGATCCGTCCGGTCGCGCTGCTCGCCCCGGTGGCGGTGACGCTCACCCGGCCCCGGCCCCGCACGACGACCGTGCCGGCCGACACCTTCCGCCGCGCGCGCCCGCCGTCGGGGCCCTTGTCCACCGGCACCGACTCGCCGGTGATGGCCGACTCGTCCACCAGCAGCTGCACCGCCCGCAGCACCGTGCCGTCGGCGGGCACGATGTCGCCCTCGGCCAGCAGCAGCAGGTCACCGGGAACCACCTCGGCCGAGGGAACCATGATCTCCTGGCCGCCGCGCACCACCCGCGCCGTGGGCGCGCTCATCTCCTTCAGCGCGGCCACCGCCTGCTCGGCCCGTACCTCCTGGACGACACCGACCGCCGAGTTCACCACGATCACGAACAGGATGATCGCGGTGTCGGTCAGGTCGCCGGTGAACGTGGTGAGAGCGGCGGCCACGATCAGCACCAGGATCAGCGGATCGCGCAGCTGCGCCAGCACCCGCCGCCACACCGGCACGCGGGTCTCCTCCGCGAGCACGTTGGGCCCGTACCGCCGGAGCCGCTCGGCGGCCTCCTCGTGCCCGAGGCCCGTCTCGGTCTCCGCTGCCGGGGATGAGGTCTGATTGCTGTCCACGTCGGGCTACTCCGGGTCGCTGGCCACCGTGTGCTGTTCTGTCCCGACGCTATGCCTCCGCCCGGACCCGGGCGAGGTCCGACCGGCCCGCACCGGGGGCCGGCCGGCCCATGACCCGGATGGCGGCAGCGGGCCTACGGTGATGTCCTGGAAGTCGTGGGTACGCGGAACCTCCCGGATGTGCCCGTATGCGGCCTTCCGCTGGCAGGAATTCCCGGCGAGATGTGAGGTGCCCGATGATGTCCGACGAACGGGCGGAGAAGCCGGCGGTGCGGCGGACAGGAGCGGCCGCGCGGCCGGGGGACGTGGGCCGGAGGCTGGCCCGGAGACGCGAACAGATGGGCGTGAGCCGCGAGGAACTGGGCCGCCGCGCGGGCGTCGCCCCCGAGTACGTGCGGTACGTCGAGGAGCGTCCCAGCGATGTGGACGCCCGCACGCTGGTGAAGCTGGCCAGAGCCCTGGACATCACCGTGGTCCGGCTGCTCGGCGGAGGCCCCGGGGCCCCTCCCGGCCCCGGGCGGGCGGGAGGGGCCCCGGAGTTCTCCTCGCTGACCGAGGAGGAGTGCCGCCGCCTGCTGGACCGGCACGGCATCGGGCGCCTGGCGCTGACCACACCGGACGGGCCCGCGGCCTTCCCGGTGAACTACGCCGTCATCGGCGGCGACGTCGTCTACCGCACCCGCCCGGACGCGGTCGTCGCCCCGCCGGACGGGACTCCGGCAGGCTTCCAGGTCGACCAGATCGACGACGCCTTCAGCGAGGGGTGGAGCGTGCTGATCGCCGGCACCGTCCGGCACGTCGCCGACCCGGCGGCGCTGCGGGAGGAGGCCGGGGACACGGAGCCCGAGCCGTGGGCCGGAGGGCCGCGTGACCTGTGGATCAGGATCGAGCCGCGGAAGATCACCGGCCGCCGGATCCGTGCCTCGCCGTATCCCTCGGACCAGTCGGACGCCGCCTAGCGCGGCACCCGGCGGCCGGCCCGGGGGAGCCGAAGAGCTCGGGGGAGCAGCAGAAGGGAGCGAGATCATGGCATGGACGACCGAGGGCGAGGACCTGACCGCGAAGGAGTGGACGGCGCACATCCACTTGTCCGAGCACGGCCGCGACACCAGCGCACGGGCCGTGCTGAACACCGGTGACAACGTGCTGGAGGGCAAGGCGGAGGCGCACCGCAGCCCCGTCGACCCGTCGGTGCCGGAGATCGGCGACGAGCTCGCGGCCGGGCGGGCCCTGCAGGACCTCGCCCAGCAACTGATGGGCGCGGCGGCACGGGACAGCCGGGCGCTGGACGAGGAGCGCGAGATGCGCGGCTGGTGACCGCGCGCCGCAGGGGCCGACCGCCCCGGGGCACGGCCGGGACCGGAAGGTCCCGGGCCCGCCCCGGGGCGGTGGCGTGTCCGGAGTGAGGCTGCCGGTGGAGTCAGGCGGCGGCGGGCGCGTCCGCGGCGGCCGCGGCGAGCCTGCGGACGGCCAGCTCCGCGTACAGCGCCGCGCCGTCGGGCAGCACCGCCTCGTCGAACGCGGCCAGCGGCGAGTGGTTGTAGGGCGCGGTCTGCGGGTCGCGGTCCGGCGGGGTGGCGCCAAGGAAGACCATCGCCCCGGGCACCTCCTCGATGACCCGGGAGAAGTCCTCCGCACCCAGCAGCGGGTGCTCCATCGGCGCGAAGTGCTCCTCGCCGATCGCCTCGCGGACGGTGTCGGCGGCGAACGCGGTCTCGGCGTCGTCGTTGACCGTCACCGGGTACTGGTCGACGAACCGGGCCTCCACCTCCATGCCGTAGGCGGCGGCGATGCCCTCGCACACCCTGACCGTGCCGGTCCGCAGCTGTTCGCGGGCCTCCGCGGAGAAGCTGCGCACCGTCGCGGCGAACTCCGCGGTGTCCGGGATGATGTTCGACTGGGTGCCGGCGTGCAGGCTGCCGACGGTCAGCACCACGGGGTCGAAGACGTCGAAGGTGCGGGTGATCCAGGTCTGCAGCGAGGTGACCATCTCGCAGGCCACCGGCACCGGGTCCTTGGCCCGGTGCGGTGCCGAGCCGTGCCCGCCCGCGCCGCGCACGGTCACCAGCAGCCGGTCCGAGGCCGCCATCGTGGGGCCGCCGCGCGCCGAGAACACCCCCGAAGGCCAGAACGCGGAGGTGACGTGCAGGGCGTAGGCCGCCACCGGGCGCTCGCCGGCCGCCTCCAGCACGCCCTCCGCCAGCATCTGCCCGGCCCCGTCGTAGCCCTCCTCGCCGGGCTGGAACATGAACAGCACATCGCCGGCCAGCCGGTCGCGGTGCGCGGACAGCAGCCGGGCCGATCCGGCCAGCATCGTGGTGTGCAGGTCGTGGCCGCAGGCGTGCATCCGGTCGGCGGCGGCCGCGTAGTCCAGGCCGGTGCGCTCGGTGACGGGCAGCGCGTCCATGTCGCCGCGCAGCAGCACGGTCGGGCCGGGCCGGGAGCCGCGCAGCACGGCCGTCACCGAGCTGAGGCCCCGGCCGGTGGACACCTCCAGCGGCAGCCCGTCCAGTGCGTCCAGCACCGCCTCCTGGGTGCGGGGCAGGTCCAGGCCGAGCTCGGGGACGCCGTGCAGGTCACGCCGCAGCCGGGTGAGATCACCGGCCAGGGACCGGGCGTCGTCGCGGAGGTTCATCGGGTGTGCTCCTTCCGGGTAGGGGGAGCGGTGGTCAGCCGCCGGTCGGGCGGGCGGAGGGCTCGTCGGGGACCTTGACCACCGGGGTCAGGATCGTAGCGTTGCCCTCGGGCTGGGTGGAGGCCTGCCCGGCGCTGTCGCTCACTTTGATCAGCAGCGCCACCAGCAGCCAGTTCGCGACCGTGGACGAGCCGCCCTGGGCCAGGAACGGAAGCGCCTTGCCGGTGAGCGGGATGAGCCCGGTGACACCGCCGGCCACCACGAAGACCTGCAGTGCCAGCACGGCGGCGAGACCGGCCGCCAGCAGCTTGCCGAACGGGTCGGTGACCGACACGGCGATGCTGAGCCCGCGCGCGATCAGCAGGACGTACAGGAAGAGCACCAGGGTGACGCCGATGAGGCCGAGCTCCTCGCCGACGGTGGCCAGGATGAAGTCGCTGCGCCCGGCGAAGCCGATCAGGTACGAGTGGCCCTGGCCCAGCCCGGTGCCCAGCAGGCCGCCCTCGCCGAAGGCGAACAGCGCCTGAGCCGACTGTTCGGAGATCAGCCCGGGCGGGCGCTGGTCCTCCGGCAGGAAGATCGCCATCGGGTTGAGCCAGGCCTGCACGCGGCCCTTGACGTGCGGCTCGATGGAGCCGACGACGAACGCGCCGCCGGCGGCCATCAGCGTGCCGAGGATCACCCAGCTGGTGCGCTCGGTGGCGATGTACAGCATCACCACGAACACGCCGAAGAAGATCAGTGAGGTGCCCAGGTCGCGCTGGAAGATCAGGACGGCCATGCTGACCGCCCACACCAGCAGCACCGGACCGGCGTTCCGGCCGCGCGGCAGCGACAGCCCGGCCACCTTGCGGCCCACCAGGGCCAGCGCGTCCCGGTTGGCCATCAGGTAGCTGGCGAAGAACACCACGATCATGACCTTGACGAACTCGCCGGGCTGCATCGACAGCGGGCCGATGCTGATCCAGCGCTTGGCGCCGAACTGGTCGGCGCCGAAGAAGGCGGGGGCCACCAGCAGCATCATGGCGACGGCCATGCCCAGGTAGGTGTAGCGCTGGAGCACCCGGTGGTGCTTGAGCAGCACCAGCACGGCGATCAGCAGCCCGGCTCCGATGACCGTCCACACCGCCTGCCCGGGGGCGGTCGCGGCGGACTGGTAGTTCTCGGGTGAGAAGCGCTGGGCGTAGGAGTAGTCCAGCCGGTCCATCAGGACCAGCCCGAGCCCGCACAGCAGCACCGTCACCGGAAGGATGATCGGGTCGGCATGCCGGGCGAAGCGGCGCACGGCCAGGTGCGCGGCGATGGCGGTGGCGCCCAGGCCGAGGGTGTAGACCGGCAGGCCGGAGGGGACCGAGCCGTACAGTGCCAGTCCCGCGGTGGCGTGGCCGAGAACCACGACGACGATCGCGAAGACGATCAGAGCCAGCTCGGTGTTCCGGCGGTGGGAGACCCACTGCTGGATGTCGGTGATCCGGCTCTTGCGCACCTGTGCCTGCCCCCTGTCGTCCACCTGCGCAACCTACCAAGCCGGGGCGGGCGCGTGCCCGGGACCGTGGAGCGGGAAGGTGCCGGGGAGACGGGGCGGCGGCGGTCATCGGCGGGTGACGCGCACCCGGTGCCGCCCGTGCCCGTCGGCGTCGAGCACCTCGGCGCGCACGCCGGCGCGGGCGTCGCGGAAGGTCTCACCGGGCAGGTAGGGGGCGTCGGTCAGTTCGGCGGTCACCTGCGGATCGGGGACGTCCTGGCAGCCGTCGCTGCCGGGGGTCGCGTCCGAGACCCGCACCGGCCCCTCTCCGCTGGGCAGGTCGGCGCGGACCCGGGCGATCAGGACGCCGGGGCGGCACACCAGCCCGTCCAGCCCGCCCGCGGTCCGCACCTCCAGGGTCAGCACCTCGTGCGGCCCGGTGCGGACCACGACCAGCTTGGTGCCGCCGGGCTCGCCGAGCGGTGCGATGAGGTGCTCGGTGGTGCCGGAGCCCTGGACGCACTCCACCTGCCCGGGGTCGAGCCAGCCCAGCTTCCACTTGTGCCAGGCCATGAAGTCGTTGCTGGGCCCCCACACCTGCTCCATGAGATCCCAGTGCCCCGCCAGCAGGGGGGCCTGCCCACTGCCCGTCCAGTACAGGTCCGGCAGGCCGAAGGAATGCCCGTTCTCGTGGGCCAGCACCCGGTGGGGGCTGTCGCCGGGCTGGCGGCTCCAGATGAAGCTGACATTGCGCAGGTGGCCGCCCGCGGCCGGGGCCAGGTCGCGGCCCGGGAACGAGACCGACAGCACCTTCTCGGTGGCGGGCGGCCCGGCGTCCGGCACGGCCAGCACGTTGACCAGGTCGTGCCCGGCGAAGTCCACCTCGTCGCCGACGGCGGCGGCTATGTCCCGCAGCAGGCGGTTGTAGCCCTGCTCGTCGTCCGGGTGCCAGGACGCGCCGCGCTCTATGCCGTACGCCTCGAACGGCTGGGACATCCGCAGCCAGCGGTGCAGGGGGGCGGGCCGGTAGTCCAGCCTGCCGTACGAGCTCGCGGCGAAGTACTCGGTGGTCGCCGGGAAGAACTCCGCGAAGCGCTCCCGGGTGCTGATGGAGGCCTCGGCGCCGGGGAAGTCGATGAAGAGCGTCAGGGCGGAGACGGTGCCCTCGGCCCGGGCGAAGTCGGGCGAGGTCGGTATGGACTCGGTCAGCAGCTCGTCCCCGGCCGGGGCGCAGGCCGCGGGGGGCCGACCGGGGAAAGGGGCGGTGAGTCCGGGAAGGGCGGTGGTGGTTCCGGGCGCTGTACCCAGGATGAGAAGCAGTGATCCGCCGAGGGCGAGCTGACCCCGGCGGCTGGGTATGTGCGGCATCGTCCTCACGCTCTCCTCACACCCGCCGCGGCGGACCCCGGTGACAGCACTGCCGGATACAGCCTGCGGCGCGGCTTCTCCGGTTGCCCTGCCGGAGACGGCAACCGGGTGAGCGCAACCGAACGGCGACGTGGTTCGTCTGCGGGGGAGAGGGCACCCGAACGGCGTACAGGGGTGAGGGCGCGATGCGGAGCGGTGAACAAGCAGCCCGTTGCGCACCGGGCGTTCGCGCCATCCACCGACGGTGGCCGGGCAGGATACTGCATCACCGGAAAAAGATGTGCCGCTTGGGAATTCTGTCCGGAATCCCGTCGTTGATCCGTTACGGAGGGGGCGCAGGGAGGCGTTCCGAGCCCCGATCCGGGAAGCAGGGTCGATCGGAAGAGTCGATCCGTCACTTGCAAGGGAGCACGTATGGCAACCCGTGCCGTCGCCCGGCGTCACGACACCAGTGAGGGTGCCGAGGCCACGGGCGCAGTCCGGTCCACCGCGGGCACCGACGCCACCGAGCGCGACCTGGTGGGGATGTATCTCGACGAGATCGCCCGCACCCCGCTGCTGGACGCGGCCAAGGAAGTCGAACTCTCCCTCGCGATAGAAGCCGGACTGTACGCGCAGCGCATCCTCGACGGCGAGGAGGAACCGGAGCCGGGCGGCGCTGCCGCACAGGCCAGTCGCGAGGAACTCCAGACGCTCGTCGCCCAGGGCGAGCGCGCCAAGGACATCTTCATCCGCTCCAACCTGCGGCTGGTCGTGGCCGTCGCGAGGCGCTACCCGCGCAGCGGGCTGCCGCTGCTGGACCTCATCCAGGAGGGCAACGCCGGCCTGGTGCGGGCGGTGGAGAAGTTCGACTACTCCAAGGGCTTCAAGTTCTCGACCTACGCCACGTGGTGGATCCGTCAGGCCATCACGCGGTCCATAGCCGACCAGTCCCGCACCATCCGGCTGCCCGTCCACCTCGTGGAGGAGCTGGGCAGGATCCGGCGCGTGCAGCGGGAGTTCAACCGCGAGCACGGCCGGGAGCCGGAGCCGGGCGAGGTGGCGGCCGAACTGGGCTCCACCCCCGAGCGCGTCCAGGACGTCCTGGACTGGGCCCGGGACCCGGTGAGCCTCAACATGTCCGTCGACGACGAGGGCGAGACCCAGTTCGGTGACCTGCTGGAGGACACCTCGGCGGCCTCGCCGGAGCAGTCGGTCATGGTGATGATGCGCAGGGAGGGCCTGGAGGACCTCATCGGCCGTCTGGACGGCCGCACCGCATCGATCATCCGTGCCCGGTACGGCATCGAGGACGGCCGGGAGCGCACTCTCACCGAGGTCGGCAAGCAGCACGGCCTGACCCGGGAGCGCATCCGGCAGATCGAGAAGCACGCACTGACGGAACTGAAGAAGATGGCCGGCGACACGGGCTTCGACGCCGCCGCGTGAGCGGCGGGGAACGAGCCGCGGCGCAGCCCCGGAGCCCGCTGGGCACCGGGGCTGCGGCCTGTCCGGAGCCGGAGCCGGGCCCCCGGGAGACCGGCCGCACTCGCCGGGGTCAGGAGTCGTCCCCGTAGAGATCCCGGTAGGACGGGAAGACCCCGCCGGGGGTCTCGGCGCCGGACGCCGCCCGTACGGCCTTCACCACCGCGCGGGTCAGCACCTCCGCGCCGGCCCCCAGCAGCTCGTTCAGGCCCAGCGCCGTCTCCAGGGTGGAGGCCGCGCGTCCTTCCGGGGCGGGCAGCGGCTTCTGCCCGGTGGCCAGCGTGAACACCGTGTCCCCGTCCGTCATCAGGTGCACCGGTCGCACCGCGCGGGCCAGGCCGTCGTGGGAGGTGCCCGCCAGCTTCTGGGCCTGCGCCGGGGTGAGCACGGCGTCGGTGGCGACCACCGCAAGGGTGGTGTTCAGCGGCGGCTGGAGCGCGGTCGCCGAACGGCGTGCCGACTCCGCCACCGCCGCGGCCAGCCGCTGCCCGGCCTCGGCCAGCGCCGCCGGCGAGCGCACCGGAGTGCCCGGGGGATCTCCGTACAGCACACCGGTCGCCGGGTCGACGACGGAGCCGGCGGCGTTGACGACGGTCAGCGCCGCCACCGTGATCCCCGAGGGCAGGACCGTGCTGGCGGTGCCGACCCCGCCCTTGATCGTGCCTGCCACCGCGCCCGTCCCGGCGCCGGTGCTGCCCTCGGCGACCGCCGCGCCCGGCCCTGCCGCCCCCGCGGCCTCCGCGGCCCTGCGCCCCATGGCGGCGTCCGGGCGCGCCCGCCAGTCGCCGCCGCGGCCCAGGTCGAACAGCACCGCTGCCGGAACCACCGGCACCACTTGCCCGGGGCCGGGGCCGACCCGGAATCCGCGCCCCTGGTCCTCCAGCCACTCCGCCACCCCGGTGGCGGCGGCCAGCCCGAAGGAACTGCCGCCGGTCAGCACCACCGCGTCGATCCGCTCCACCAGATTCCGGGGGTCGAGCACATCGGTCTCCCGGGTGCCCGGGCCGCCGCCGCGCACATCGACCGCCGCCACCGCCCCGTCCGGCGGGGTGAGTACCACGGTCGTGCCCGTGAGCCATCCGTCACCGGTCCGCTGGGCATGGCCCACCCGCAGTCCGGCCACATCCGTCAACGCGTCCCGCGGGCCGGGGACGACGGGGCTTGTCGTCACGTAGCTGTAACTCATACGATCAGGCGTATCACGCTCCGCGCAGCCGCGCAGGCGTCCAGCCGCTGTTTATCCGACGTCAACACCGTTCCTTCATGCTGCCGTTCATGGCGGCAGACGAACGTGACGTCCCCGGGGCCCGCGGCTCGGGCCCGGACGATGTGCTCTCCCACAAGCAGCTCCTCAACCGCGGTGACCTGGCCGGTGAGGCACTGACCCGGCTCGGCGTCGGCCCCGGCGACCCGGTCGCCGTGCTGTTGCCGATGTGCCTGGAGTCCGTGGTCGTGACCCTGGCATGCGTGCAGCTCGGCGCCGTCCGGCAGACGCTCCCGGTCGGTGCGGAGCCCGGGTGTGTCCGCTCCCGGATCGGCAGCGGCGGGGCGCGGGTGGTCATCACCGCTGACAACTGTGTCGTGGACGGCCGGGCGTATGGCCTGAAGACGGCACTGGACCGGGAGCTGCGGCACTGCCCACAGGTGCACTCGGTGCTGGTGGTCTCCCACCGCCCCGGTCCCGTCTCCTGGAACCCGGGACGGGACCGCTGGTGGCACGACGCCCTGACCGCCGAGATGCGGACCGCCCGCCCGTACGCTGGAGCCATGAGCACCCGGCAGCCCGACCCCGCCTCCTCCCGCCCCGCCGAGCGGCCGGAGGGGACGGACCTCGGCCTGGCGGCCCTCGTTTTCGAGGACCCGCTGGCCGGGCGGTCCCGCGACGACTCCGACGAAGGCTGGGGTGACCCGGCGGGCGGCGCGAGCGCCGCCGAGCTCGCACGCTTTCTGAGCGAGAAGCCCCCGCACCACATCTGACGGCCGACGCCGCGCCGGCCGCCGACGGGAGCCCCGGGCACCCGCGCCGTCCCCGCCGCGCGGTTACGCCCGGTTCGCGTCCCCCGCCGTGTCCGGCCCTTCTGCCGCACCGCCCGGAGCGGGCCGCTGCGCGCTCACCCGGCCGGCCGGTTCCTCCGTTCCGGTGGGCCGCCCGATGCGCCGGGCGATGAGCTCGTCGCGGATCTCGGTGAGAATCTCCAGCTCGGTCTTCTGCGCGGGGGAGCCCTTCGCCGGGGCCTTGGCCTCCTGCCGGGCCCGGTAGCGCTGCATGGGCAGCACCATGAGGAAGTACACCACCGCGGCGGTGATCAGGAAGGTCAGCGAGGCGCTGGCCACCGAGCCCCAGCGCAGCGGGATCCCGGAGATCACCTCGCCGGCGGGGCCGCTCTCGCAGGGGCCGCGCAGGCAGAGCTGGTAGGCGTCCAGGTCCTGGGAGCCGAAGGCGCCGACCATGGGGTTGATGAGGCCCTCCACCACCGAGTTGACGATGTTGGTGAAGGCCACGCCGACCACCACGGCGACCGCCAGCTCGATCACGTTGCCGCGCATCAGGAATTCCTTGAACCCCGCCCACGCGCTCCGGCTGTCCTCGCTCACCCGTTCGTGCCTTCCGCCGTTGTCCCGGCCGCCGCCGGCAGGCGGGCGGCCCCGGCGGGACACGCTGCACGGGACGCACGGCCGTTGTCCAGTCCGGCGGCTTTACCGGCGCGCAGGACCTCACACGGCCCGTCGCGGCCTCGGCCGTGCCGCCGGGCGCCTGCCGGGTCACCACCGGGCCACCGAGAGCGGCCCGGCCGCCGCCGCTCCGGCCAGCGCGGCAGCCGTGGACCGGGGGACGCTCAGCACCACAAGGGCGCCTTCGCCGGCGCAGCCCGCCGGGGAGTCCTGCTCCGGCGCGGGGACCTCGGCCACCGGCACCCGCGTGGCGATCACCCGTGCCGCGTCCCGCTCGCCCGCGGGTCCGGCCAGGACATCGACGTGATCCCCGGGTGACAGCAGGCGGGCCGCTTCCGGGTCCGCGATCCGTACCGGAGCGGCCAGCAGCCGGGGCTCCCGGGGGACGGAGGCGGCGGGTCGTTCACCGGCGGCGGGGGAGGCGCCGGGGGCGGACTCCGGGCCCGGAACGGCCCCTCCGGCCGCGGGGTCGCGCGGTTGCTGCACGGCCAGAGCGGTGGCCGCGGCGGTCAGCGCGGCGACGGCGGGCAGCCGCGCCCGGCGTGCCGTCCGGCGCAGCCGCCCGAGCGCCCGCCGCCGCCCGCCGGGAGGCACCGGAGGAAAGGGGGGTACCGGGTGCGGCGCGGGCGGGAGGGAGGACGGCGGGGCAGCGGGGTGCGCGGCGGGGGCCGCGAGGGGGCCGGGCACGGCTGAGGTATCCATGCCGGTCAGCTTGCCGGTGGAGCCGCACGGGCCGCCGGGCCCTGTGGACAACCCGGCGGCTGTGGAGGACGCGGTCACCCGCGCGGGCCACAAGCGTCCCGGGAGTTTCAGGAGTCCCGGGAGGTCTGCCGCCGGATGTCGCCCTACTCCGGCAGCTCGACGCCCGTCTCCTGGCCGAGCAGCGCCCCGGCACACAGGCAGTCGCGTTCTTGCGGCAGGCCGGCGACCACGTCGAAGAGCACCTCGCGCAGCCTGCCGATGTTCTGTCCGAAGACCTCCAGGACCTCGGCGTGCGAGACGCCCTCGCCGGTCTCCGCCCCGGCGTCGAGGTCAGTGACCAGGGCCAGGGAGGTGAAGCACAGCTCCAGCTCGCGGGCGAGCACCGCTTCGGGGTGCCCGGTCATGCCGACCACCGACCAGCCCTGCGCGGCGTGCCAGCGGGACTCGGCGCGGGTGGAGAACCTCGGGCCCTCGATGACGCACATGGTGCCGCCGTCGACCGGCTCCCAGCCCTGCTTGCGGGCGGTGGCCAGCGCCACCGCGCGCCCGGTGGGGCAGTAGGGGTCGGCGAACGTCATGTGCACGACCTTCGAGGTCACGCCGTCGGGGCGCGGCTCGCCGTCGTAGAAGCTCTGCTCCCGGCCCTTGGTGCGGTCCACCAGCTGGTCGGGAACGAGCAGCGTGCCGGGGCCGTACTCCGGGCGCAGTCCGCCGACCGCGCAGGGGCCGAGCACCTGGCGGACGCCGGCCGAGCGCAGGGCCCACAGGTTGGCCCGGTAGTTGATCCGGTGCGGCGGCAGACGGTGGTCGCGGCCGTGCCGGGGAAGGAAGGCGACCTTGCGGCCGGCGATCTCCCCGAGGAAGAGCGAGTCGCTGGGCGGGCCGTAGGGGGTGTCGACGGTGATCTCCGTCACGTCGTCCAGGAACGAGTAGAACCCGGAGCCGCCGATGACGCCGATCCCGGCCCGCCCGTCGCTGCCGTCGGCCGCCGTCATGCGGCGGGGGCGGCGGCGGTGCTCGTGGAGGAGGACGACGTGCCGGAGCCGCTCTTGGCGGAGTCGGAGCCGCCCGCGGACGTCTTCTCGGCGGTCTTCTTCTCCGCCTTCTTGTCCGCGGAGCCGCCCGAGGCGGGGCTGCTGCCGGAGGAGGCGTTGCGGCTGTCGTTGCGGTAGAAGCCGGAGCCCTTGAAGACGATGCCGACGGCGGAGAACACCTTCTTCAGGCGCCCCGCGCAGCTCGGGCACTCGGTGAGCGCGTCATCGGTGAACTTCTGCACCACTTCCAGGCCCTCCTGGCAGGCGGTGCATTGGTACTGGTACGTCGGCACGTGATCCTCCTGGCACTCTTCGCTGGTGAGTGCTAACGACGCTCCATCGTGCAACATTCCCCGGCCGGAAGTCCACCGGCCGCGACGGTGATGTGCGCCGCGGCCGGTCCTGCTCACTTCCGTCCCGGGGCCCGGTACGCGGTGCTGCCGCCCCCGCCACGCAGCCACCCGGCCAGCTTGCCGCCGCGCCCCACGGACAGCAGCCGGCGCTCCACCGCGTCCCGCACCGGGTCGGTCGCCACCACCAGGAGTTCGTCGCCGCGCCGCAGGGCGGTGGTCGGTTCGGGGACGAAACTGGTCCCTTCCCGCACCACCAGGACCACCGAGGACGCCTGTGGCAGCCGCAGCTCGGCCACCTCCACGCCGTGCATCCGCGAACTCTGCGGGATGCTGACGGACAGCAGGTGGCCGCGCAGCCGGTCCAGCGGCGCGGACTCGATGTCGATCTCCATGGCCGACTCGTCGCGCGAATGCAGGCCCAGTATCCGGGTCAGCCAGGGCAGGGTCGGCCCCTGCAGCAGGGTGAAGACCACGACGAGCACGAAGACCATGTTGAAGATCCGGTCACTGCCGTCCACCTCGTTGACCATCGGGATGGTGGCCAGCACGATCGGCACGGCGCCTCGCAGCCCGGCCCAGCTGACCAGTGCCTGTTCCCGCCAGGGCATCCGGAACGGCAGCGTGCACAGCACCACCGACAGCGGCCGGGCCACCAGGGACAGTGCCAGCCCGATGACGACGGCCGGCAGCACGTCCGGCCACAGCAGGTGCGGGGTGACCAGCATGCCCAGCAGCACGAACAGGCCGATCTGGGCGACCCAGGCCAGGGCCTCGGCGAAGCCGCGGGTGGCGGGCCGGTGCGGCAGCCGGGCGTTGCCGAGCACCAGCGCGGCGACATAGACGGCCAGGAAGCCGCTGCCCTGGAGCATCGAACCGCAGGCGTAGGCCAGCACGGTGAGGGTGAGCACGGCGATGGGGTAGAGGCCGGCGGCGGGCAGTGCGACCTGGCGCAGTCCGAATTCGCCGATCTTGCCGACGGCGAGGCCCACGGCCAGGCCGATGGCCAGCTGGAGGGCGATCTGGCCGGAGATCACATACCAGGGGCCCACGGTGTCCAGCGTCGCGAAGGTGACGACCAGGATGATGACGGGCGGGTCGTTGAAGCCGGATTCTGCCTCCAGCACGCCGCTGAGCCGTTTGGGCAGCCGCACCCGGCGCAGCACCGAGAACACCGCCGCGGCGTCGGTGGACGAGACCACCGCCCCCATCAGCAGTGCCAGTTGCCAGTCGAGCCCGATCAGATAGTGCGCCGCCGAGGCGGTGACGGCCACGCTGATGCCCACGCCCGCGGTGGCGAGCACCGCGGCCGAGGGCACCGCGGGGCGGATGTCGGACCAGCGTGTGGTGAGCCCGCCCTCCGCGAGGATGATGATGAGGGCGGTGTAGCCGAGGACCTGGGTGAGCTCGGCGTCGTCGAAGGGGATGCCGAGGCCGTCCTGTCCGAGGGCGATGCCGATGCCGAGGTAGAGCAGCAGGCTGGGCAGGCCGCTGCGGGAGGACAGCCGGACGGCCGCCACGGCGATCAGCAGGACCAGGGCGGAGAAGAGCAGCAATTCGTTGAGGCGGTCGACAGTCAGGGGGCGAATCCCTCCTCGGGCGGGCGGACGGCGGAGCGGTCGGCGGCACCGGGCACCGAGGGGAACGAGCGAAGTACGTGCCCCTTGCAGCTGGTGTGCGTGACGGACCGGACGTGCTCTTTACGTGAAAATTACCATTGCGGAGATCGTCCGGCCCGGGCTGGACCGCTCCCCGCGCATCACCCCACCGGGCGTATGTCTAAGGTTGCTCACGTCCGCCCGCCTGGCTTGTGAAGGACCGCGATGCCCGCCAAGAAGCCCCCGCGACGCGCTCGCGTGATCGTGATCGCGTTCGTCCTGATGCTCGTGGCCGGGGTCGGCTACGGAGCCTTCTGGAGCGTCGGCACCGTGCGGGCGTCCTACCCGCAGGTCACCGGCGAGATCGCGCTGGAGGGCCTGTCCGGCCCGGTGACCGTCAAGCGCGACGCGCACGGCATCCCGCAGCTCTACGCCGACAGCGCCTCCGACCTCTTCCGGGCCCAGGGCTACGTGCACGCTCAGGACCGCTTCTGGGAGATGGACGTCCGCCGCCACACCACCGCGGGCCGGCTCTCCGAGATGTTCGGCGAGTCCCAGGTCGAGACGGACGCCTTCCTGCGCACCCTGAACTGGCGGGGCATCGCCCAGGAGGAGTACGACAACGAGCTGTCCGAGGAGACCCGCGGCTACCTGCAGGACTACGCCGACGGGGTGAACGCCTACCTCGCCGGGCACGACGGCGCCGAGCTGTCCGTCGAGTACGCGGCCCTCGGCTTCGTCAACGACTACCGGCCCCAGGAGTGGGACCCGGTGGACTCCGTGGCCTGGCTCAAGGCCATGGCCTGGGACCTGCGCGCCAACATCCGCGACGAGATCGACCGCTCGCTGCTGGCCTCCCGCCTGGACCAGGAGCAGATCGACGACCTCTACCCGCCCTACCCCTTCGACCGGAACCGGCCGATCGTCTCCGAGGGCGGCATGGAGGAAGGCGACCAGGCGTTCACCCCCGGCGGCGACACCACCGGCCTGTCGGTGGCGGACCTGGAGGAGGCCGGCGAGGGCGTCACCACCCAGCTCGCCGCGCTCTCCCGCACCCTGGACGAGATCCCGGCCCTGCTCGGGCCCAACGGCAGCGGCATCGGCTCCAACTCCTGGGCGGTCTCCGGCGACTACACCACCACCGGCGCACCGCTGCTGGCCAACGACCCGCACCTGGCCCCCAGCCTGCCGTCCATCTGGTACCAGATGGGCCTGCACTGCAACGAGGTCTCCGAGCAGTGCCCGTTCGCCGTCTCCGGCTTCACCTTCTCCGGCATGCCCGGCGTCGTCATCGGCCACAACCAGGACATCGCCTGGGGCTTCACCAACCTCGGCGCCGACGTCAGCGACCTGTACCTGGAGAAGCTCCAGGACGGCGGCTACCTGCGCGACGACGAGTACGTGCCCTACGAGACCCGCAAGGAGACCATCGAGGTCGCCGGCGGCGAGGCCCGCGAGATCACCGTCCGGTCCACCGCCAACGGCCCGATCGTCTCCGACCGGCACAAGGAGATCGCCGCCGTCGGCGGCAGCGCCCCCATAGACGGCCCGGCCCCCGACCGCGGCAACGGCTACGCCCTCTCGCTGCGCTGGACCGCGCTGGAGCCCTCCAGCACCATGGACGCCGTCTTCAGCATCAACACGGCCTCGGACTTCGACGAGTTCCGCGAGGCCGCCCGCGACTTCGCCGTCCCCTCCCAGAACCTCCTGTACGCCGACACCGAGGGCAACATCGGCTACCAGGCCCCCGGCCGCATCCCCGTCCGCGGCGAGGGCGACGGCCGCTACCCGGCACCCGGCTGGGACTCCGCCTACGACTGGCAGGGCTACATACCCCACGAGGAACTGCCCTGGGAGTACAACCCCGAGCGCGGCTACATCGTCACCGCCAACCAGGCCGTGATCGACCCGGAGATCTACCCCCACGCGCTGACCGACGACTGGAGCTACGGCACCCGCAGCCAGCGCATCGACGACCTGATCCAGTCGAAGATCAAGGACGGCGGCAAGATCTCCACCGGGGACATGCGCGACATCCAGATGGACAACAGCAACGAGATGGCCAAGATCCTGGTGCCCCACCTGCTGCGGATCGACATCTCCGACCCGTACATCGCCGAGGCGCAGGAACTCCTCGAGGGCTGGGACTACACCCAGGACGCGGACTCCGCGGCCGCCGCCTACTACAACGCCGTCTGGCGCAACCTGCTCCAGCTCTCCTTCGGCAACAAGCTGCCCAAGGAACTGCGGGTCGAGGGCCAGTGCCTGCGGGTGCCGCCCGCTGACGACACCGCGCCGCCGGAGGACCTGACCGGCAACACCCGGCTGGTCCGCGAGTGCGGGCAGCGCTCGCCCAGCAGCGCCCAGCCCGACGGCGGCGACCGCTGGTTCGAGGTGGTCCGCGGCCTGCTGGACGACCCGGAGAACGACTGGTGGAAGACCGCCGGCACCCGCCACGAGCCCGGCGCCACCGACCGTGACGAGCTGCTGGCCCGCGCCATGAAGGACGCCCGCTGGGAGCTGACCGCCAAGCTCGGCAAGGACATCGGCACCTGGAGCTGGGGCCGCCTGCACCAGCTGGAACTCACCAACCAGACCCTGGGGGCCGAGGGCCCCGGCCCGGTCCGCCACCTGCTCAACCGCGGCCCGTGGAACCTGGGCGGCGGCAAGGACGCCGTCGACGCCACCGGCTGGAACGCCGCCGGCGGCTACGACGTCACCTGGGTGCCGTCCATGCGCATGGTGGTCAACCTCGCCGACTTCGACGAGTCCCACTGGATCAACCTGGCCGGCGCCTCGGGACACGCCTACCACCCGAACTACACCGACCAGACCGAGCTGTGGGCCACCGGCGAATTCCTGCCCTGGGTGTTCGGCGAGGAGGCCGTGCAGGAGGCCACCACCGACACCCTGACGCTCACCCCCTGAGGCCCGGCCCGGAGCCCGGCCGCCACCGGGCGGCCGNTCCCGGGCCCGGGAGCCGGCCGGGGAATCAGCCGGGGAAGCGGTGTACCCCGTCGGGCGTGACCGCGGCGTGCACCGGGTGGTCGTGCGGCTCCTCCGGAAGCTCCTCCACCACCTCGTGCCCGTACAGCAGCACCAGCAGCGCCGGGCTCGCGCCGGACGCCGACAGCCGGGCCAGCGCCCGGTCGTACGAGCCGCCGCCGCGCCCCATCCGCACCCCGCGGCGGTCCACCGCCAGGCCCGGCATCAGGACCACGTCCGCCCCGGCCACCGCCTGAGGGCCCAGCCGCCCGCCGGACGGCTCCAGCAGCGGGACCCGGGCCTGCGGATCGGCCTCCACCAGGCCGCCGCCGCCCTCGTACGGGCCCCAGTCCAGGTCGTCGTCCGGCAGCAGCACCGGCAGGATGACCCGCACCCCGCGCTCCCGCAGGGCCTCCAGCAGCGGGCCCGTCCCGGGCTCGTGGCCCACCGACACATACGCCGCGACCGTGCGCGCGGCGGCCAGCTCGGGCAGCGTCAGGGTGTGCTCGGCCAGCGCGTCGGCCGCCTGCCGCAGCTCGTCGTCGGCCATCGCCGCCCGCACCGCGAGCAGGTCCCTCCTGAGCCGGCGTTTCTCTATCCGGATGTCGTCGTCGTCCACAGCCGCTGTCGGCTCCTTCCGGTTCTCCTGGCTATCCACTCTAATCAGGCCACATGGTGACGCACGCCACGAACATCCACTGTCTCGGCACTACAGGCGGATAAAGTGATCGGCATGAGGTCTCCACGCCCCCGGATCAGCAAGGCTGTCATTCCCGCTGCCGGGCTCGGCACGCGATTTCTGCCCGCGACCAAGGCCACTCCCAAGGAAATGCTGCCGGTCGTCGACCAGCCGGCCATCCAGTACGTCGTCGAGGAGGCCACCAGCGCCGGACTCACCGACGTCCTCATGATCACCGGACGCAACAAGCGCCCGCTGGAGGACCACTTCGACCGCAACCTGGAACTGGAAGAGGCCCTCCGCCTCAAGGGCGACACCGAGCGGCTCTCCCGCGTCCAGGCCTCCACCGCCCTGGCCACCATGCACTACGTCCGCCAGGGCGACCCCCGCGGCCTGGGCCACGCCGTGCTGTGCGCCGCGCCGCACGTCGGTGACCAGCCATTCGCCGTCCTCCTCGGCGACGACCTGATCGACCCCCGCGACCCGCTGCTCACCCTCATGACCGAGGCCCAGACGCTGCACGGCGGCAGCGTCATCGCCCTCATGGAGGTCGATCCCGCCCAGATCCACCTCTACGGCTGCGCCGCCGTGGAGCCCGCCGACGACGACGGCGTGCTGCGCGTCACCGGCCTGGTCGAGAAGCCCGACCCGGCCGACGCCCCCAGCAACTACGCCGTCATCGGCCGCTACGTCCTGGACCCGGCGATCTTCGACGTGCTGCGCACCACCGACCCCGGACGCGGCGGCGAGATCCAGCTCACCGACGCCCTCCAGACCCTGGCCGCCGACCCCTCCATCGCGGGCCCCGTGCACGGCGTCGTCTTCAAGGGCCGCCGCTACGACACCGGCGACCGCGGTGACTACCTGCGCGCCATCGTCCGCCTCGCCTGCGAACGCGAGGACCTCGGGCCCGGCTTCCGCGCATGGCTGAGGCACTTCGTCGCCGAGGAGATGCCCGCCCTGTCCACCGACCCCGCCGACACCCCCGGCCTCACAGGAACCGCCGGCACCGCGCCCGCCCCCGCCGCGGAAGGGAACCGGCCGTGAGCGACATCTGGACCGTCGACGAGCACCTCGCCGACATCCTCAAGGCCGTCGGCCCGCTCGACCCCATCGAGCTCCAGCTCCTCGACGCCCAGGACTGCGTCCTCACCGAGGACGTCACCGCCCCCGTGGCGCTGCCGCCCTTCGACAACAGCTCCATGGACGGCTACGCCGTCCGCACCACCGACATCGAGGGCGCGAGCGAGGAGTACCCGGCCGTCCTCACCGTCGTCGGCGACATCGCCGCCGGCGCCGGCGAACTGCCCGCCGTCGGCCCGGGCCAGGCAGCCCGCATCATGACCGGCGCGCCCCTGCCGCCCGGAGCCGAGGCCGTCGTCCCCGTCGAATGGACCGACGGCGGAACCGGCGCCGGGCCCGCCGCCGCCATGGCCCCGCACAGCAGCGCACCCCAGGCCCTCGGCGGCGAGGTCCGCGTCCACCGCCCCGCCCGTCCCCGCCAGCACGTCCGCGACCGCGGCAGCGACCTGGCCGCCGGCACCCTCGCGCTGCGCGCCGGCACCGTGCTCGGCCCGTCCCACATCGGGCTGCTCGCCGCCATCGGCCGCGCCACCGTCCCCGTCCGCCCCCGCCCCCGCGTCGTGGTGCTCTCCACCGGCAGTGAACTGGCCCAGCCCGGGGAGGCGCTCGGCCCCGGACAGATCCACGACTCCAACAGCTTCGCCCTCACCGCCGCCGTCCGCGCCGCCGGCGGCGTCCCCTACCGCGTCGCCACCGTCGCCGACGACGCCGCCACCCTCCGCGCCACGCTGGAGGACCAGCTCATCCGGGCCGACCTCGTCCTCACCAGCGGCGGCGTCAGCGTCGGTGCCTACGACGTCGTCAAGGAGGCGCTCACCGGCCTGGACGACACCGTCGGCGGCGTGGAGTTCCGGCGGCTGGCCATGCAGCCGGGCAAACCGCAGGGCTTCGGCCTGGTCGGCGCCGACCGCACCCCGCTCCTGGCACTGCCCGGCAACCCCGTCAGCTCCTACGTATCCTTCGAACTGTTCGTCCGCCCCGCCCTGCGCGCCATGGCCGGCCACGCCGGCATCCACCGCCCCCGCGCCCGGGCCCGGCTCGACAGCGACCGCGACCTTCCCTCACCGGCCGGCAAGCGCCAGTACCTGCGCGGCGCCCACACCCCGCCGCCGCCCGGGGAGACCACCGGCACCGTCACGCCGCTGGGCGGACCGGGCTCCCACCTGCTGGGCGCACTCGCCCGCGCCGACGCCCTGATCGAGATCCCCGAGGACGTCACCTCCGTCTCCCCGGGCGCCGAGCTCGACGTGGTGCTGCTGACCTGAGCGGCCCGCCGCCGGGTACCGTTGCTCCCCATGAGCAGCCCGCATCTGACGCATCTCGATGCCTCCGGGGCCGCCCGGATGGTCGACGTGTCCGGCAAGGACGTCACCGCCCGCACCGCCCGCGCCACCGGCCGCGTCCTGGTCGCCCCCGAGGTGATCCGGCTGCTGCGCGGCGAGGGCGTGCCCAAGGGCGACGCGCTGGCCGCCGCCCGGCTCGCCGGCATCATGGGCGCGAAGCGCACCCCCGACCTGATCCCGCTGTGCCACCCGCTGGACATCTCCGGGGTGACACTGGATCTGGCCGTCGCCGACGACGCCGTGGAGATCACCGCGACGGTCCGCACCACCGGCCGCACCGGCGTCGAGATGGAGGCGCTGACCGCCGTCACGGTGGCGGCGCTGACCGTCGTCGACATGGTCAAGGCAGTCGACAAGGCGGCGGCCATCACCGACGTCCGGGTCGAGGAGAAGACGGGCGGGAAGTCCGGGGACTGGAGCCGCGAGGAATGACCACCTACCGAGCACTGGCGATCACCGCCTCCAACCGCGCCGCCGCCGGCGTCTACGAGGACACCGGAGGACCGCTGCTCACCGCCGCCCTCACCGCGATGAGCTTCGACGCCGAGGGCCCGCAGGTCGTGCCCGACGGAGAACCGGTCGAGGCGGCGCTGCGCGCGGCCGTCGAGGCCGGCTACGACGTCGTCCTCACCACCGGCGGCACCGGTATCTCCCCGACCGACCGGACCCCCGAGATGACCCGGCGGGTCCTGGACTTCGAGGTGCCCGGCATTTCGGAGGCGATCCGCGCCGCCGGGCTCGGCAAGGTGCCCACCGCCGCCCTGTCCCGGGGCGTCGCCGGGGTCGCCGGGGGCACCCTGATCGTCAACCTGCCCGGCTCGGCCGGGGGCGTGCGCGACGGCCTGGCCGTCCTCGAACCGCTGCTGCGCCACGCGGTCGACCAGATCCGCGGCGGCGACCACCCCCGGCCCGGTACGGACGCGCGGCAGGACGCCGGCGCGCCCTCCGGCCACCGGCACGAGCGAAGTCCCCGGTGAGCGCGTACCACTGGCCCGTCGAGCTGGAGCACGGGGACGTGCTGCTGCGGCCCATCCGGATGCGCGACCAGCGGCCCTGGCGGGAGATCAACCGGCGCAACCGGGAGTGGCTGCGCCCCTGGGAGGCGACCATCCCGCCCCCGCCGCCGGGCCACTACGCGCCCCGCCGCCCCACCTACCGGCAGATGATCCGTCACCTGCGCAACGAGGCCGAGGCCGGGCGGATGCTGCCGTTCGTCATCACCTGGCGGGGGGAACTCGTCGGCCAGCTGACGGTCGCGGGCATCACCTGGGGGTCGATGTGCTCGGCGCACATCGGCTACTGGATCGACCGGGACGTGGCGGGCCGGGGAGTGATGCCCACGGCTGTCGCGCTGACCGTCGACCACTGCTTCCGCACACTGGGGCTGCACCGCATCGAGATCTGCATCCGGCCCGAGAACCTGCCCAGCCGCCGTGTGGTGGAGAAGCTCGGCTTCCGCGAGGAGGGCGTGCGTCCCCGCTACCTCCACATCGACGGCGACTGGCGCGACCACCTCGTCTTCGCCCTCACCGCGGAGGAGATCCCGCAGGGTCTGATGACGCGTTGGCTCAGACACCGCGAGCCACAAAAATAAGAAATACGTTCGATTTATTCTCTGGGCTGAAAGCCGTTTGGCGAAGAAATGCCCGACGTGTGAACCAGATTGTGCGACACACCGCGTAATTTGGCAGATGGACTCGCTCAAACCCCTCTACCGTGTGAGCGTGAGCAGCAGTGGCCTTATCTTCGCAATGATCGTCGGGGCCTGGGCCGCCTATCTCGTGCCGATGTGGCTGCGCAGGCAGGACGAGCTGAACGAAGCCCGTCCCACCGAGCGCTTCAGTACCGCCATCCGGCTGCTGTCGGGGCGGGCCGCGATGGAGCGCCGGTACGCCCGCGACACCGAGCGGCGCAAGCGCGCCGCCGAGGAGGCGGGCGGGACAGCCGAGCCCGGAACGGAGGCGGGCGCGGCCGTGCCCGCCGTGCCCGACCTGCGGGCCTTCGCCGAGCCGGTCACCATGGAGCACGAGGTGCCCCGGCCACCCAGCCCGCGCGCCCAGGTCCTCGCCCGGCGCCGCCGCACCACGATGGTCCTCTTCCTGGCCTTCGCGCTGGGCGGGATGTTCGCCGTGGTGGCGGACGGCAACTACCTGTGGGTCCCCGCGATCCCCGCCCTGCTGCTCAGCGCCTACATCGTGCACCTGCGCCGCCAGGAGCGCCGCCGGTACGCCTTCACCATGGACCAGCGCCGC
Source organism: Streptomyces sodiiphilus (assembly GCF_039529215.1). NCBI lineage: Bacteria > Bacillati > Actinomycetota > Actinomycetes > Kitasatosporales > Streptomycetaceae > Streptomyces > Streptomyces sodiiphilus. The sequence continues at coordinate 112,501 of NZ_BAAAMJ010000020.1, forward strand.
GCCGAGGAGGCCGCGGGCCACCTCCGCGAGCGCAGCCGCCGGCTGCGCGCCCATCCGGACCGCGCCGAGCACCCGGGCCACTCCGCCCCCGCCCCGGCCGCCGTCCATGACGACGCCCCCGCGCCCCGGCGGCAGACCGCGCCCGGGGCGGCCGTCGCCCCGGTTCCGGCCGCCGCGGCCCCGGAGCCGACGCCCGCCGAGCAGGACCGCCGGGTGATCGTCGAGCAGACCGACCACGCCGAGTGGGTCGACCAGCAGCACCCGGGCGCACCCTCCTTGGAGGAGGAGCCGGACAGCTGGGACCCGGCCCCCGTGCCGCTGCCGACCTACGTCAACGCCCCGGTGGCCCCGCGCCACAACCGCGGCGTCGACCTGGAGTCCCCCGACACCTGGAGCGCGGCCCGCTCCACCGCGGCCCCCGCTCCGGCCCCGGCCCCGGCCGCTCCCGGGCCCGACCGGCCCCGCCCCTCCCGGGGCGGCCCGCAGCGCACCCCGCTGTTCGACCAGTACGCCGACGAGGACCGCCCGCGGGCCGCCGGCGAGTGACCCGGCCCCGGGGGCGCGGATTTCGGTCCGCCGCTCCCGGGGTGCTAGAGTTTCCACGTCGCAAGCAAGGGCCTGTAGCGCAGCCTGGTAGCGCATCTCGTTCGCAACGAGGGGGTCAGGGGTTCAAATCCCCTCAGGTCCACAGCAGGGCCGTTCACGAAACCAGGTGTGAACGGTTGACGAGATCCCGTCCGGTCTGATTCGGACGGGATCTCGTCGTTCCGGGGACAGTTCGACGACTACCGTCCTCGTACCTCGCTCAACGCCAGGCCGTATGCGGTGGGGCCGTGGATCCGGCGGATGTGGATGCCAAGGATTCGCCTGGCGTCACGGACCAGCCGAGGACTCAGGGAGGCGCCCGGGCACAAGGGCAGCCGGAGTCGGGACAGCTCCACCACAGACCCCGTCACCGGCCGGGGCTGCTGCCTGGCACGTACCAGTTCCGCGTAGTGGTGCGGCAGCGCGCTCATGACGGTGGCCCTGGAGCCGGCCAACTGGTGAAGCAGCTTCACGGGCGATGCCGCCGGGTCGGCGAGTACCAACTCGCCACCACAGAGCAACGCGGGGAACATGTGCAGGTCGGTGGCGGCGGTGACATCAAGAGGATGGCGGCAGAAGAAGACGTCGGAGGAGGTGATAGCAGTGTTCGCCAGCCAGCGAAGCCGTTCGGACAGGAAGGCGTCCTGCCGCCAGGCGATGACCTTGGGAAAGCCGGGGGAGCCCGAGGACCACAGGAGACGGAAAACGCCCTGATGCGGAGCGCCGGCAGGTGCGGGTGGGGCGGCGGTGGAGCGGGAGAGCTCGGACACCCGCACGAGGGGGAGCCCGGGCCGGCCTCTCACCTCGCGATGACCGTCGGTGATCAGGAGCACGGTCTCCGTCCGGGCCAGGGCCCGGGAGATACCGGCATCGTCGAAGGCGTTGAGCAGCGGCACGTACCGGGCGCCGAGATCAGCCACAGCGAGGATCGCGGCGACATGTTCGACGCTGTTGCGGAGGATGAAGGCCACTGTCCGACCTGCCGTGACCCCGCGCTCCGCGAGGCCGTCGGCCATGACGGAGGTCAGCCGGAGAAGTTCGCCATAACTGACGCTGCGGCCGTCAGCGGTGCGCAGGGCACGGGCCGTCGGCGGGTGCCTCCTGACCGCTTGTGTCAGAACCGATGTCATGACCGTCGCCAGGCCGCGCAGCAGCCGCGGCACCAGTACGTGGCGAAACAGCCGACGGCGCCGGACGCCGCTTCGCGCAGCCAGGCGAGCCGGGAGTCGAGGTCGGCTCGGATGTCATGTTGCATGCGCTCGCGTCCGGCAGCGTAGGTCGCAGGAGGGGGTGAGCCGGCGCAGGAGGCTGTCGCGGGCCCGGGGGCTCCAGACTGTCAGTACCAAGGCGGAACTCCTGGAGGAACAGAGTGGTACGGGGGAGGGTCGGCCCCGCGTGTGAATCCGCGCGGGGCCGAGCCGGCCGGCAGCTGCCGAGATCAGGCGCGGGCCAGGAGAACACCGTATTGAAGGCCGGTGGTGTCCACACGGCTGTCGGGTACGGCAAAGCCGCGTGTGGTCAGGCCCGCACGCCGGAACATGGCGTCCCACCACTCGCGGTTCTGGAGCCGCTGTTCCGTCGCGGCGTGGATGAGGAAGTAGGGGTTGTAGAAGCCCAGAGCAAGGCCGTGCCCCATGATCGGGTCGTCCGGCCGGTAGTCCATCTCCACCACGAGCCAGCGGGCCTCAGGGTAGGTGGTGAAGGTGTCCCGGAGCATGCTCTCCACGGCCTCTTCCCCTTCCTGCTCCAGCATCTCCTGGAGAACGAAGGCGGTCATGAAGCAGGAGCCTCGGCCCGCGTCGGGAAGTTCCAGCTTCGCCACATCGGCCGCGGCTCCCTGGAACAGCTTCAACCGGTCGTCCATCCCCCTCTTGGTGCGGCGCGACGTGGCGACGTCGATGGAACCCGGGTTCGGTTCGACGCCGATGCCCTGCAGTTCCGGTCGCGGCTCCATGACGTCCATGAGGAAACCGGCGTCACCGCAGCCAAGGTCGATCAAGGTGTCGATTCCGGTATCCGCGGATTCGAGGAGGGAGTGGACGATGGGCAAGGAGTCGTAACGGCCGATGCCGCAACTGCCCGAGCCGACACGGGTGGTGTCACGAGTGGCCCAGCCGGCGCCGGGCCGCATGACGTCGCCGAGTTGCTGCATGGTCGGTGCGTACCCACCGACCAGCATCTCGTACCAGGGGGCGAAGACCAGTACCTCGGAGCCCTTGGAAGTGAGGCGCCATCCGTCCTCCTCGACGACGTAGCCCTCGTTCTGCAGGAAGAGGAGCAGCCCGATCAGCCGCTCCGCGTCGAGTTCCCGCGCGGTAGCCAGGGCATCCACGTCGGTTCCCGGGCTGTCCTTGAGGGTCTCCAGAACACCGAGGTCGAGGGCGTGGTGCAGCGCCTGGGCGAGGAAGAAGTTCCGGATGGGCTGGATGTTGTCGATCAGACGTCGCTGGAAATCGCGGGTCAGCCTCACTGATTAACGCTCCCTGGATATGGGGTGTGGATACAGACAGGCGGGTGTCGTCGGGGCAGGCGGCAGTTCAGGCGCTGCCGGGCCGCTGGGCGTGAGTCGGTGACACCGTGGCGAGGCAGGCGGCGAGCCGGTCCTGGTCGGCGAGAGTTCCGACACTGATTCGGAGCCAGCCGGGGAGGCCGAGACCGCGACACTCCTTGACGAGGATGCGCTCTGACGCCAGTGCGGCAAGCACGTGCTCCCCGGTCCCGGGCATCGGCTCTGCCATCACGAAGTTCGCCTCGGTGTCGCGCACTTCTGCGAAGAGGCCGCTCTCGCGCAGGGCGGCGGCGAGCAGCGGACGTGCGGTGAGGACGTGATCCTTCAGCCGGGTGATGAAGCTGGGGCTCGAGAGCAACCCAGCAGCGGCGTGCAGGCTGACGGCGTCGATGGGCATGAAGCGCCGGAAGGGGCTGAGCCGGGCGATGAGAGCCGGCTCGGCCACCAGACAGCCCACGCGGATGCCCGCCAGCCCCATGGCCTTGGCAAAGCTCCGGTAGACCAGTAGCCCCGCTGAGTCCGCAGCCGCTGGGAGGACGCTGGGCCGGGTGGAGAACTCGTGGTAGGTCTCGTCGAGGAACAGGTACTCGGCGGTCTCGCGGACCCGGCGGATCCAGTCGATGTCGTACAGCATCCCGGTGGGATTGTCAGGCTGGGCCAGGTAGACGATGTCTCCTGCGCCCGCGTCGACCTTGTCGACCGCGGGCTGCCAGTCCGCGTCGAGTGGTATCCCACGGAACGGTCTGTTGTTCGCCGCCGCCCGTTCCACATAGCCATCGAATCCCGGCTCCACTCCCCAGGCACGTTCGGCGAGGGAAAGTGTGATGTCGATAGCCTCGTCCACACCCGCGGTCAGCAGGATGTGTTCCGGGGTGACCCCGAGGTGTGCCGCGGCCAGCTCGGTGACCTCGGTCATCAGCCCGCGGGGATAGCGATGCAGCTGACCTGCCGCAGCGATGACGCGCTCGACTGCGGCGGGCGGCGGGCCGAGTGGGCTCTCGTTCCAGTCCATCAGCAGATAGCCGCCCGGTGTGGGTTCTTCCGTCAGCACATTCGTCTCCCGGTTCCAGGCAGATACATCTGCCAAGCAGTTCCACCAAGCGTTTCGATGATGCGGGCACCGTCGCGACAATATCCAGGCAAGGCTGACGGCAGCTTAGTTGCCGCTGCGGGCGGGCACGGGCATTGGGCGGACGGCAGCCCAGCAGAGGCCCTCCCCGGCTCGACAGGCAGTTCGTCGGCAACTTCGCCCCCAGGGTTTCTTGCCGGTGAAATTACCTGGCCGAACTGTTTCGCGGATGGAAGTTTGTGGTGCAGTCAAGTCGAGAGTTTCTCACTTCAATGTGAGCTGTCGCACTGGACCTGGGTGCATGAAGCGGAAGGGCAGGCAAGGGCTCATAATGGACAGCGTAGATTTCTCCGGGCGGCTTCCTCTGACATCGGGCCAGCTGGGTATCTGGGTGCACCAGCAGGTCCACCCGGAAACCCGGGAATACGACATCACCAAGTACCTTGACATCCACGGTGCCGTGGATTCCGATGCCTTTCTTGCCGCGCTCGACCGGGCCGGCCGCGAATGCGGGACTTTCGACGTGCGTTTCGGCGAAGGGCCGGAAGGTCCCTGGCAGCGGCTGGTGCCGCCCAGCCGGGCGCCGTTGCGGTGCGCAGACTTCTCCGACGCCGCGGATCCGGAACGGGCGGCGCGGGAGTGGGTCGCCGGACAATGGGCGACGCCGATGGTTCTGGCAGGGGACCGGCTGTACGACAACGCCCTCGTCAAGCTGGGCGAGAACGCCTACCGGTGGTACCGCCGGTTCCATCACATTCTCTCCGACGGCTATGCGGCCTGGTTCTTCGAGCGGCGCGTGGCAGCCCACTACGATGCCCTGGTCCGGGGTGGCTCGCCGGACCCGAGTACCGCGCTCGGCCGGCTGGCGGGCCTGGTCGCCGCCGACCTGGAGTACCGGGAGTCCGATCAGTTCGCCGCTGACCGGGACTACTGGACCAAGCTGTTCGAGCAGCGCCCGGATCCGGTCAGGCTGAGCACCACGGACCGCGGGACGGCGGGCGTCGCACCGGCCATTCGTGAGAGCGCGCCCTTCCCGCAAAGCGGCGTGGACCGCTTGACGTACCCCGGGCGGGGAGCCCGGTGGACCTGGGTCGCCGTCACTTCCGCCCTGGCCGCGTTCCTCTCCCGCATGACCGGCACGCAGGACCTGACCATTGGGTTCCAGGTCACCACGCGGCGCGGCGAAGCGCCCCGGAACACGCCCGGCATGGTCTGCAACGTGCTTCCCCTGCGCGTGTCCCTGCCGCGGGGGATCACCAAGTCCGAACTCATGGAGCAGGTGAACACTCGACTCGGGGAACTGCTGTCCCACCAGCGCTACCCCTACGACCAACTGCGACGCGATCTCAACCTGGTCGGGGACGGTCAACATCTTTCCACTGTTTCACTCAACGTCATGCCGTTCAGTGCCCCGATAACTTTCGGGGAGCACGAAACAACGATGCGTCACCACAATTATGGCCCAATTCGGGACCTCTCTGTCTTTCTGTGTGACGAGGGTGGCGAAAACGGCTGGATATTTGATTTCGAAGCCAACCCGGACTTGTACTCCAGGGAGTCGTTGCGCGGTCATCGGGACCGCTTCCTGTCTTTTCTGGATGCATTTTCGAAAAGGGCAGAAAAAGACACCGTGGAGAGCATTGATTTGCTGGTGGCGGGGGAGCGTGGTGGTTTGTTGGGTGTGGG